>DATGYM010000451.1:0-18862 GCA_035297925.1 Pyrinomonadaceae bacterium
GTCTGATAATACATATTATGTTCAGGAAGACCCGTTAATTCTGGAGTTGGTGCGCCGCGTCGGTCCCGTTGGGACTGATAACGCGCGAACTCACTGCGGAGACGCCGACCAACGATTAGCTAACTCGCCTAACCATCAAGAGGCCTGTTCGTCTGGTGGCTGCACGGTTATGCCCTTGATTAGAAGCCAGAGCACGGTCGGAATGTTCCCAAGGGCCCCCAGCGACATAGCTAAGCGTGTAAACAGCAACGGGTGAAATTGTGGAACAAGGAATTTGTCCAGGACATTGATAGCGAAGCCAACGCTCATGATCATCAACAAAACGCCAAGCAGCTTTGGAAGGAACTTGCCTCTGACGATGAGCAGACCGAATGAGAAATAATACGGTGTCCAAAATATTTCGAGGAGGCCCTGTCCAACACTATTGCCCAGCCTGAGGAACGTCATCGCTATCGCATTGAGTTGTTCCGAGGTGAACGCCGCCAGGTAACCGGGACGGCTCAAGACCACCAGGGCGCCGAAATGATTCAGTGTATTAACGACCGCGATGCCGACCGTCATCATGATCGATGCCAGGAAGACCGTCGCCAGTACCCTATCGACTCTCTTAAACAGATGGAACAGGGTCAATCCGAAGAAGAACAAAAAGACCTGCGAGGAAAGAATGCCGACTATCGCCGCTCGGAATAAGAACTCAGAAGAAATTATGTTGGCCGCAGTCGCCGCGGCGTCTCCGGGCATGATTACGTAGTTGCGAATGTAGAACAGGCCAAAACTGCCGGTAACTATTGATAAGAGCCAAAGCAAACCCGGAAGTCTTGTCGTACTCTTATTTGGATTCATGTCCGGTTTCCTTGTGTATGGTGTATGAGCCCGACTTGCATTAGTCCCGACGCGATACGGTGCAGTAGCCCGACCATCAGGGAGGGCTTGGCCCGCTACCGGTCCGCCTCAATTTCCCAGCTCGTTCATTTTTCTGATCCGTGTTTATCTGTGAAAATCCGCGGCCGATTGATCGTTTGAATCCAACGGCGTCGTTTTCCCGCCGTAACCTGGAAACCCCTGGCGGAATTTCTCGCGTTCCTCTGGTGTCATTTGTTCCCAGCGCTCGGCCATTCGCTCGCGTACTCGTTCACGAACTCGCCCGTCCATTCGTGATCGTGAACCGCAATGACCGCCGCCACCAAGTCCAAAGCCGCCAAACAGGATTCGGCAAAGGGCCAGCAGTCCGATGGCCTGCCAGAAAGTGATGAGCCTGAATCCGAACAACTCCGGCGCCAGCCAGTTCCACAAGAGCATTACGACCGTGCCGCCAATCGCGGTGAAGATCACAATCCCCACGATCGCCAGCGGCACGATTATGATCAGTTTCGTCAGTCTCGACATTCTCGCCATTCTCTCGTTCATCTTCTGTTCCTCACTTCTTGTATCCGAGTTTGGTGCGTCCTTTGGTGCCCTCTTTATCTTTGTGGTGAATCCTCGCTCAAGTCATCAACCACAGAGACACGGTGGTCGCAGAGGGTACACAGAGAATTTCAAATCAGCCTCCACTCAAAAACTCCTCATAAATCTTCTGCAATCGTTCGCGCAGATGAAGCACTGCGTAGCGCTTGCGCGCAAGTAAAGTGTTCACGTTCACGCCGCTTTCTGCTGACAACTGTTTGAAGGACCGCCCTTCCAGTTCGTGCGCGACGAATACTTCACGCTGCTCATCGGGTAGTTCATCCAGCGCAAGTTCCAACTCATCAAGCAGTACGCTGCGAACGTAGAGCGCTTCCGGCCCGGCATCCGGCGACGGCAACAGATCTTCGAACTGCAGCAGCTCGCCGTCCTGGTCCTCGACGCTCGTATCGCTGAACCTCTCTTCCCTTCTCTTGCGAAAAAGGTCCGTGATGCGATTGCGCGCGACGCGAAAAAGCCACCCAGTCACGTGATCAATCGGCATCAGCATGCGATTGGCTTCCACCAGTTCGTAAAAGACCTCCTGCACGATGTCCTCGACGTCCGCAGGGTCGGGCACACGCCGGCGGATGAAATTGCGCAGTCGGGATCGTTCTCCCGCGACGATTGCGGAGATGTGTCGGTCTTGTTCGTTCATCAAGTTGATGCTCGACAGCTCATACACCCATTACTGTAGACGAATGACGGCGGGAAATATTGTAAGCGCGCAGCTGCTACTAAGAAGGTCAATCCACAGATTACGCAGATTACACAGATAAACATGACACTCAGCCAGCAAACTTCTACCGACTGCTCAACTTGTGCAACATTTTGATATGAAGCCACCCGTTGTTTTGCTGATTAAGTGATTTTGAATCGGTGTAATCTGTGTAATCTGCGGATAATGATTTCAGGTTTGCTGGGCCATTGACAGTCAGGAGCAGGCGGTTCAGAATGCGGCAAACCTCGCGCGACAACCAACCCAGAAACAAAGGAGAGACGCAATGCCTTCCATCTCAGGATCTTTTTCAGGCAAGATCACGCAACAATCTGGTCTCCCACTTAATGACCAACCCAATCACCTGCTCGGCATCGCCGAAGTTAACGGTACTCAGAAATCTCCCGATCAATTGTGGAACAACTCGCAGATCACATACTGGGGCGTTAACGACTTGCTCAACGGCGAGGGCAGGCAAAACGGCTACTTCAACAACGTCCATCCGGACGGCGGCCGAGACTTTGGCACCTTCGAGGGCAAAGTCAGCTCTGCCGGCGGCGCTATGACCGTCGAAGGCACTTTTAAGTTTACCGGTGGTGATGGTAAATACCGCGGCATTACTGGCGGCGGCACGTTCAGGACCACCGCAAAATCGGAGACTGAGGTCGAAGCCACCTGGAACGGCGCCTACGAACTGGCGATGGCCCAACCTGGCTGATCGCGACACTTCGCAGGGACAGTGGAATCATTACCGAAACGCGGTAGCGTGTGGGTCGGTTACGTTGCAGTACGCAGATTACGCAGATTCAGAAACGGTGGGACTTAACCGCTGAGGTCGAAATCTGCGTAATCTGTGGATGGCAACTGTATTCTCATCAGGAGGTCCTATGACATCCAAAGCTAAACAGCAATCCGCGCATTACTCCAGTGGCTCCGATGCCAAGCGCAACTTCATCCTTCAACAAGGGCTGTGCGACCCAGAAGCGGGAACCTGTTCACTACAGTATTCCGCGCTTCTCTTCCAGCCTCGGCTAGTTGGTCTCTGGCTTGTCGTGGCTGTCATCCTTCAGTCCCCGCTGCTTTTCTTCGCTCTCGCGGCCGTGCTTTGGTGGAGCGCATTGGTCCCACGACTCAATCTTTTCGATGCGCTCTACAATTTGATCCTGGCGCGCCGGAGCGGTACTACCCTTACCTCGGCTCCGACACCACGTAGGTTTGCACAGTTTCTGGCCGGAACCTTTGCGCTGGCGATTGGGGTATCACTCACTCTGGGCTGGCGCGTAGCCGCATACGTAATCGAAGGGTTCTTCCTCGTTGCGATCGGGGCGCTAGTGATTGGCGGGTTTTGCTTGGGCTCCTTTATTTTTCATCTCCTCTGTGGACGCGCCGGCTTTGCCAGACGCACGCTTCCATGGGCCAGTGGCCCGTAACCATCCAATGCTGTCTCCAAGAGAACAACCGTCGATGTTAGCTTCGAAGCGGACGCCAGCATAAAGCCTGGGCGTAAGCCCCAGGATCAAAGCCCCAAAGATCAATAAGCCTGCGCGCAGGCAAGGGTTACCGAGCCCGCAGCGGTAGCGAGGGGATCCAATACGCAACATGGATCCGCTGCCAGAGTTGAGTTGCGCGCGCCGATCAGTTTCATTAAAGTGTTCGGCATTACAAAGTGACCAGCCCATTCGTCTGGGAGGTAGGTTGTGAGTTCGCTGGAACCGCGGCAAGTGCTTTTGCATTACCGACTACTGACCAAGGTCGGCAGCGGAGGCATGGGCGAAGTATTCAAAGCCGAGGACACCAAGCTCGGTCGCACAGTTGCGATCAAGGTACTGCCCGCATCCGCGAACGAAAACCTTGCCGCCAAGCGCCGCTTTCTGAAGGAAGCCCAGTCCGCCTCGGCGCTCAATCATCCGAACATCGTCACCATTCACGCGATCGAAGAGGCAGAGGGTTTGGACTTCATCGTCATGGAATACATCGAAGGCCAAACTCTGAAGGCAATGATCGAACGTGACGGCGCCCTGCCGCTCGCTAACCTGCTCGATACCGGAACACAGGTGGCAGACGCGCTGGCAGCCGCTCACGAGATTGGTTTAATTCACCGTGACGTCAAATCGGCAAACATTCTGGTGGCGCCGCGGGGGCACACGAAGGTGCTCGACTTTGGGTTGGCAAAAATTGTCCGCACGCTCGCCGACGCCGTAGATGCGGAAGCGCCCACCCTGGTGAATCTAACCGACCAGGGAACGGTCGTCGGCACCGCGGCTTACATGTCACCGGAGCAAACCCGCGGCGAAGTTCTGGACGCGCGTTCAGATATCTTTTCGTTCGGCTGCGTGCTCTATGAAGCCGCGACGCGTTCCCTGCCGTTCACCGGCCCTAGCATGCTGGCCGTCATGCATGCAATCGCTACCACCGATCCGACCCCGCCAAGCCGAATCAGACCAGAGCTGCCGCACGAGTTCGATCTAATCATCGAAAAAGCTCTCGCAAAAGAAAAAGAGCGGCGTTATGCATCGGTTGCGGAAATAGCGAATGCTCTGAGGAGTTTGCGCGCGACGCTTACCGGGCAATGGGCAGGCCTACCGATTGTTTACGACAGGGATTTGATCGATTCTCGTGCTGCTGCCTTCGTGGGCCGCGAGGCCGAACTGAACCGACTGGAAGAATTCCTGCAGCAGGCAATCAACGGAACGGGGCTGGTCGTTTTCATCACTGGCGAACCCGGCATCGGCAAGACTTCCCTTTCCGACGAATTCTTGCGTCGCGCGCGCATGAAATATCCGTCACTGCTGGCCTCGCGCGGTCGCTGCGTGGAGCAATACGGCACTGGCGAAGCATATCTGCCGTTCCTTGACGCAGTTGGAGGATTACTTGATGGCCCAGGTCGGGAACGGTTGGCCGCCGTGATGCGAACTTACGCGCCGACCTGGTGCACCCAGTTGCCGGCGGCATTCGCTTCCACCAGCGCGATGGAGAGGTTGCAGCAGGAAACGATGGGCGCAACTAAGGAACGCATGATGCGCGAGATGGGTGACGCACTCGCCATGTTTTCTACCACTTCCCCGATTGTTTTGTTGTTCGAGGATTTGCACTGGGCCGACCCGTCAAGCGTCGATCTGCTGCGGCATCTCTGCCAGCGCATTAACAACCAGCGGATTCTGATTGCCGGAACATTTCGACCCGAAGACGTCGAGCGCAGCAATCATCCTCTGAAAAGTTATAAGGCCGAAATGCAGGCGCATCGCCTCTGCGAGGAAGTGGCGCTAAGCTTGCTCGGCCGCGATCACATAGCTGAATACCTTAATGCGACCTTTACGCCGAATGATTTCCCGCCTGAGCTGGCGGCAATGATTTATGACAAAACCGAGGGGCATCCCCTGTTCGCTATCAACTTGCTGCAGTATCTAAGTGAGCGAGGCGACATCGGCAGGACTGATGCACACTGGTCGCTGGCGCGTCCGCTCTCAGAATTGGATCTGGAAGCTCCTGAGAGTGTGCGCAGCATGATCAGTAAAAAAATCGACACGCTGGAGGCGGAGGAGCGCCGCACGCTGCAATACGCCAGCGTCGAGGGCGCTGAATTCCTGTCCACCGTTGTTGCCAACCTGCTCGATGTCGATGAAGTTGATCTGGAAGAACGGCTCGCGCATCTGGAAAAGACTCACCGGCTGATCGTAACCCGCGGCGAAGAAGAGTTGCCGGACCGTTCACTTGCGACACGCTATCGATTCGCGCATGCGCTCTACCAAAATTTCCTGTATGGCGATTTGGTCAACAAACGCCGCGTTATGCTTCATCGACAGGCAGGCGAGCAATTGGTGCAGCATTACGGCAAGCGCGCGCCGCAGATTGCCACGCAACTGGCATTACATTTCGAGCGGGGCCGCGATTTTCCGCGAGCGATCGAATACCTGATTCACGCCGGCGACAATGCCACAAAGCTCTATGCGAACGACGAAGCTGCCGACCACTACACCCGCGCAATTGGCTTGGTTGAGAAGCTTCCCGATGAAGCAAAGACGGAAACGCTGGTCACGCTTTACCAGAAACGCGGCGCCGTAAATATGGCGTTGAGCCGTTTTGCGCAATCGGTCGATGATTACACGGACATGCTCGAATATCAGAAGTCGCTTGGCTCGCCGGAGAAGCAAGCTGAGGCGCTAAACGCGCTGGCGCTGACATTGTTCTTTTCCCATCGGCTGGAGGAAATGGAGACGCGCGCCAATGAAGCTCTGGCGGCGGCGAAACTCGCCGGCAGTGAGGCCCTAAGCGTCCAGACAGAGGCACTGATGGCGCTCAAGTATCTTTGTTATGGAGAACTGGACGCGGCCAAGCCGACGCTTGACGGCCTCATAAAAACCGCCAGGGCGATCGACAACAAGCCGGCGCTGGCGGCCGGATTGATCTGGCGGGGTTGCCTCTATTTCTTCCAGACTGAGTATGAACGCACGATCGAAATAGAACTGGAAGGGCGTCGTCTTGCTTCTGAGTTGCGCGACGGATTTCTGTTTCTTACCTCGATGTTTTTTCTCGGACTGTCACAGGCAAACCTCGGACGTATGTCAGAGGGACTCGCCACGCTGGAAGAAGCGATTCGCATGGCCGGCCGCAATGGAGATCGGTTCTGGTATCCGCGCATGCCCAATTGCATCGGCTGGATTCATCGCGAATTGCAGGATTTCGAAGGCGCATTCAAGCATGACCAGGAAGGATTGGAGATTGGACATCAGCATGGCGTGCTGGAGGCTGAAGCCAATTCACTGATCAACCTGGGCATCGATTACACGCACTCGGGAAACAAGGAAGAAACCGTCTCCGCGTTTCACAAAGTGCGTGACATATTCGAGCGCGATGCCTGGTTCCGCTGGCGCTATAACATCCGTCTGTACGCGGCCATGGCTGAACATTCGTTGGGGCTCGGGGATACGGCAAAAGCGCGTGAAATCGTCACCCGATTGCTCGAGACTGCCGGCAAGTACGAAGTTCATAAATACATTGCGGTGGGTCACAAGCTTTTGGCTGAGATAGCGATTGCCGAGGGCGACATACCGGCGGCAGAAGTTGAATTTGCAGCCGCGCTTGATGAATTGCGGCGCTATCCTGTGCCGGTAGTCGAGTGGACGATTTATGCTGAACTCGGTCGTGTGAAAGCGAGAGCCGGTGACGATGTAGCCGCGCGGGATTTCTTTGCTAAGTCCGCCGAGATTATTGACCGCATCGCGGCCAGCGTCGGCGATGCAAGTCTGCGCGAGGTTTTCCTAAAGTCAGACGTGGTGCGCGAAGTCAAAACCCGAGCGGCATTTCCTGCGACAAGGTAACCTCTCCTGGTCGGCACACCACTGCAATAGCAACCGAGTTCTCAGTCAAGCTAATAGAGGACCTACATCGCGCGGAGTGAGCAGCGAGCAGCGAGCAGTAAGCGGTGGTCGCGTCTGACGCCCGCTAAAGCGGGCTTTGGAATCTTTTAAGAGGCTGATCCCCGGGTTACGCTCGCTGCGCTCGCTCACCCGGGGCTAAACTCTGCCGCCGCTCCGCGGCTCGTTGACGCTGACCCTGCGAGTTGAGTTTAGTGAGCACGTCTGACGCCCGCTAAAGCGGGCTTTGGAATCTTTTAAGAGGCTGATCCCCGGGCTGCGCTCACTACGTTCGCTTATCCAGGGCTAAACTCTGCCGCCGCTACGCGGCTCATTGACGCTAAACCTGCGAGTTGAGTTTAGTGAGAATATCTGCCGCCCGCTAAGCGGCTCGTTGACGCTAACCCTGCGAGTTGAGTTTATTGAGGATGTCTGCCGCCGCTACGCGGCTTACTGACTCCCAGTTCCTTGGATCATGAGACCCGGCTGTAATACTATTCCCAGCCACTAGCTAAAGAGTCAGTGCCCAGAAGTCAGAAGTCAGTCAAAAATTCATCGTCATCATTCCGGAGGCTCCCCCATGCTTGGCAGGACTATCTCGCACTATCACATCACGTCGCAGCTCGGCGAAGGTGGGATGGGCGTCGTGTATGAAGCTGAAGACACCAACCTCGGCCGGCACGTTGCTCTAAAATTCCTCTCACCGGACATGGCTCGCGACGAGAGTCTGCTGCAGCGCTTCCAGCGCGAGGCGCGCGCGGCGTCGTCGCTCAACCATCCGAACATCTGCACCATCCACGGCATCGAGCAGTTCGAGTCGGAGCATTTCATAGTCATGGAGTTGCTGGTCGGCGAGTCGCTCGCTGATCGCATTCGTCGCGGTCCCCTCGAACTCGATTCCCTTCTGACCCTCGGTGTACAGATCGTCGACGCCCTCGAGTCCGCACATTCCAAAGGGATCGTGCATCGCGATCTAAAGCCGGCGAACATCTTTGTTACCGCGCGCGGGCAGGCAAAGATTCTCGACTTTGGTCTCGCCAAGATTGCCAAAATGGATCGCCTGGCCATGGGCGCCAACGCTGATTCCCAGTTGCCGACAGCAGTGCGCCACGAGGACCTGACGCAGGCCGGCTCAACCCTGGGCACGGTGTCGTATATGTCGCCCGAACAGGCGCGCGGAGAAGTCACTGACGCGCGTACAGACCTTTTTTCTTTCGGAACCGTGCTTTATCAGATGGCCACGGGCGTCCTTCCCTTCCAGGGCGAGACATCTGCGGTCGTGTTCGATTCCATACTCAATCGAGATCCCACGCCGGTGAATCAAATCAACGCTTCGCTGCCACCCGAGCTGAGCCGCATCATTGGGCAGGCGCTCGAGAAGGACCGCGACCTGCGTTATCAGAGCGCCACTGATCTGAAGACGGCCCTGAAAAGATTGAAGCGCGACCTTGAGTCGGGTAAACATGCCGCCGATTCGAGTGGAATGCGACGCGCTGCATCGACCCTTCGCGACCACTCGATTGCCGTTCTCTATTTCGAAAATCTGAGCGGCATGAAAGAGGACGAGTACCTTCGTGACGGCATCACCGAAGACATCACCACTGAGTTGTCGAAGATCAAAGGCCTGCAGACTTTCTCTCGAGCCATGGTGCTGGCTTATCGCGACAAATCGGTGACGGCCGGGCAGGTCGGAAAGGAGCTCGGCGCGTCGTACGTGCTGGTGGGCAGTCTGCGTCGAGCCGGCGCGCGACTGCGCATCAACGCTCAGCTCGTTGACGCGGCGACAGATTTCCCGCTCTGGTCTGAACGATACGACCGCGAGATGAAGGATGTGTTCGAAGTGCAGGACGAGATCGCGCAGAAGATCGCCGCCGCCCTGCGGATCACGCTTTCGCCTCAGGAACAGCAGGCTCTCTCCGCGAAACCGACTGAGAATATGCAAGCCTACGATCTCTATCTGCGTGGCAGAAACTATGCTCGTCGCGTCGGTCGGCAGGATCTGCTGTTTGCGCTTCAGATGTACGAGAACGCGGTCGCACTCGATCCGGAGTTCGCGCTCGCTCACGCCGGGCTGGCAAACGTTTGTGCGCAGTACTACTACCACTTCGAGCGCCAGCAGCAGTGGATTGATCGGGCCATCGCCGCGACACAGAAAGCGAGCGCGGATGGCAACGACGCCCCCGAGATCCAGTGCGCGGAGGCGTGGGTGATTTTCGCCGAGGGACGTTACGACGAGGCCGCGGAAAAGATTCGGTTGGCGCTAAGCCGGAATCCCGATCTCGAGGGCGGCTACTACCTGCTGGGACGCGCGCTTTTTTCCGCCGGCAGATATCAGGAAGTTGTGGACATGATGGACGAAGCTCTCGCGCATGCGGGGGAGAACTACAACACGAGTATCCCGATTCATAATTCGCTTGGAGCGCTGGGAAAGAAAGATGCCTTGAACAACTATGTTCACCGGGAAATTGCCATATACGAGGCAGGCTTGAAGAAGGTGCCTGAGGACGCGCGTGTTCGCGTCCTGCTGGCTGGTGATTATGCCAGGCAAGGCCGGTTTGAAGACGCCAAGCGAGAAGCGGACATGGCCATGGCCCTGCGTCCCGACGATTCGATGATTCTGTACAACGCTGCCTGCGTGTACTGCGCGATGAGCAATGCCGCCGACGCGTTGATAGCGATCAAGAAGGCCTGGGAGTCTGGCTATCGCGATCCGATATGGACTCGCCAGGATCCTGACCTCACTCTGCTTCACGGTGAGCCGGAATTTGAGCGACTCTATCCGCCGCTGAAGTCATAAGACATCCACAGAGCGAGGACCAGAAAGATACCAAGGGCCTGGTGGAACAGTTCGCTCCAGATTCCGACACGCAGAAGAGACTCGGCAGCTCGGAGGTTCTCGGCCGTCGCCGTGGCGTTTCCCGACACAATCAACTTGCCGGGGACATACACGAGGTCAATGGGGCGACGATTCCGAGCACTAGATACCAGGGTCCCGCGATTCTCGCTTATTTTTTGGTGGTAACCCGAAGGGTTGAAAGACAGTAACCGGAGGTCGAGCGTTAGCAAAGACCTCCGGGAAACGAGTTAATCAGTTCGCACCCTGAAGGGGTGCCCCCACTTTCTCAGTGGGCTCTCTTGCACCCCTTCAGGGTGCCTGCGATCGAGCTCGGTTTCCGGTGGTCTGCGGACCACCGGCTACTTTCTATACCAGCCGCGTTGCTAACATCGCGCTGTGAGCATTCAATCTGCCCTACGAACAAATGCAAGCGATAGTTTTTCATCAGTTTCCAATCGTGGATCTAAGGTGGCGGGGTTCGAGGGTGTTGCTCTGTGCAGACTCCGCGTGCTTGGCGCCTCCGTGGTCAAGCAAACACTGACCACTGAGACACAGAGCACTCAGAGGGCTCATATCAAGACCGGGAGCGGTAGCGACCGGCCATACACCCAACTCTGAGAGGTGACGTTTCCGCTGCTTTTCAGTGCAATGCCGTTCTAAGTCGCCTAAGCATGTAACGCAAACAGTCAGTTTGCGACTATAGGATGGCAATCTTGCCTCACGACGTAAGTAACGCAGACCGTTAGTTTGCGGGCAGCGGCCGCCTTAGCTCTCCTTGACACTCTGGAAGCGCGACTGCTACATTACGCGGTCTTTTTCCACTTCTTAATTTTGCAGAGTGTTCACTATAAGGAGTCTGCTTGAGTACTGAATCAGGTTACTTGTTTACATCGGAGTCCGTCACCGAAGGTCACCCCGACAAAATCGCCGATCAAATTTCAGATGCAGTATTGGACGCGGCGCTGACCGAAGATCCGACCGCTCGCGTTGCCTGTGAGACGCTGGTCACCACCGGTCTGGTCGTAATTGCGGGCGAAATCACCACCAGTGCGCGCGTCGACTACTCGCGAGTGGCGCGGGAAACCATTCGCGAAATTGGTTACACGCGCGCCAAGTATGGGTTTGACTGCGATACGTGCAGCGTGCTCTCGGCACTTGATCGACAGTCTCCGGATATTGCGATGGGCGTCGATACCGGAGGCGCGGGAGACCAGGGGTTGATGTTCGGCTTTGCCTGTAATGAGACACCTGAGTTGATGCCCTTGCCTATTCAGTTGGCGCACTTGCTGGC
This sequence comes from Pyrinomonadaceae bacterium, assembly GCA_035297925.1. GTDB lineage: Bacteria > Acidobacteriota > Blastocatellia > Pyrinomonadales > Pyrinomonadaceae > PSRF01. The sequence continues at coordinate 11,640 of DATGYM010000451.1, forward strand.
TCGACGATTGTCCGAGGCACGCAAAGAGGGGGAGCTTCCCTACTTGCGCCCTGACGGCAAATCGCAAGTCACCATCGAGTATCGCGACGGCCGGCCGTTTCGCGCGTCGGCAATTGTCATCTCTTCGCAGCACGATCAGAATGTTTCGAATGAACAACTGCGTGCCGAGATCGAAGAGAAAGTGATTCGTAAGACTGTCTCGTCAGAGTTACTCGACAGCGACACCAAGCTGCACATCAATCCTACCGGACGGTTTGTGACCGGTGGGCCGCAGGGCGACGCCGGACTGACAGGTCGCAAGATCATCGTCGACACGTACGGCGGCTATGCTCCGCATGGCGGTGGTGCTTTCTCAGGCAAAGATCCGACGAAAGTTGACCGTTCGGCGGCTTACATGGCGCGCTACGTTGCCAAGAATATCGTGGCTGCCGGACTGGCCGATCGTTGCCTCGTGCAACTCGCCTACGCAATCGGCGTTGCCGATCCCGTATCGGTGATGGTTGACACCAAGGGAACCAGCCGCATAAGCGAGCATGCCCTGGCCAAACTGGTGCGCGAAAACTTTCAAATGACGCCGCGCGGTATCATTGAAGAACTCAATCTGCGCCGTCCGATCTACAAAGCGACTGCTTCCTACGGCCATTTTGGTCGGGAGGAAAACGGCTTTACCTGGGAGAAAACTGACAAGGCTGAAACGCTTCGCAATGCTGCTGGAGTTTAACTCGCCTGGAAGTTCAGCGTTTTCATACCCAATAATTCGGTTAGCAAAGGAAAATTTTCTATGAGTGCATCGCGTTCGCTTGAATTTGACGTGAAGGATATCGGCCTTGCCAAACAGGGTAAGCAGCGAATTGAATGGGCCGAACGGGAAATGCCGGTATTGCGGTTAATTCGTGAACGTTTCAACGAAGAAAAGCCGCTCAGCGGAATCAGGTTGGTCGCATGTGCTCATATAACGACTGAAACGGCGAATCTCGCCCGCGCATTGCAGGCAGGCGGCGCTGAAGCAGTGCTCATTGCCTCTAATCCCCTTTCCACGCAGGATGACGTGGCTGCTTCGCTGGTCTCTGACTGGGGCATACCCGTTTACGCAATCAAAGGTGAATCGACTGAGACCTATAACCGCCACGTCCGCACTGCGCTCGATTTTCACCCGGACATTATCATCGACGACGGCTCTGACGTGGTTGCCACCCTGCTAAAGGAACGTGCCGATCAGGTTAAAGAGATCATGGGCACAACGGAAGAGACGACCACCGGAATTCAGCGACTGAAAGCGATGGAAACTGCGGGCGTTCTCAGTTTCCCCACCATTGCGGTCAACGACGCTCAGACCAAACATTTTTTCGACAACCGCTATGGCACCGGCCAATCGACTCTCGACGGCATCATTCGCGCCACAAACATTCTGCTTGCCGGTAGAAATATTGTAGTCGTGGGTTATGGCTGGTGTGGTAAAGGCGTGGCCCTGCGCGCGCGCGGCATGGGTGCTAACGTAATTGTTACCGAAATCGATCCGATCAAGGCAGTCGAAGCCGTGATGGATGGTTTTCGCGTAATGCCCATTGCCGAAGCAGCTCCGCTCGGCCACATCTTCATCACCGTAACCGGTAATCGTCACGTGATTGACGGGCAGCACTTTGAGCGCATGCGCGACGGTGCGATTGTTTGCAACAGCGGTCATTTTGATCTCGAGCTTAACCTGGTAGCGCTTCGCGACATGTCGGAGGAAGTTGTCAGCGTCAGGCCGTTTGTCGAGGAGTACAAGCTCAAAGCTTCCGGCAATCGGGTAATGGTTTTGGGGGAAGGAAGACTGATTAACCTGGCTGCCGCCGAAGGTCATCCCGCGAGCGTGATGGACATGAGCTTTGCGAACCAGGCGCTATCGGTGGAATATCTGGTGAAGAAAAAAGGTGAGCTGAAGGCCGGCGTACATTTGCTGCCGCCTGAGGTCGACACCGAAATTGCCAGTCTCAAATTGCGCGCGCTTGGCCTGGGCATTGATACGTTGACAGCCGAGCAGCTCGAGTATATTTCCAGTTGGGAAACCGGAACCTAACTTCAGGTCCGAACTCGCGAAAGAAAATAAGTTCCGGCCGCAGCGAATATCACCGGTGGCGCCCACGCCGCCACCTCCGGTGGCAACAATCCATGATTTCCCAGTTGCTGGAATCCACCACCGATTCCCCAGTAAGCGATACTCACGCCGACCGCCACGCATAACGCGACGATTGCTCCCCGTTTGCCGAACGCCAGTGCCAGCGGCATTCCGATAAAAGCCATTACGATGACGCTGAACGGATTGACGTATTTGCGTTGCAGCGCAAGTGCGAGGGCCGACACGTCTACGCCGCGCTGCTTAGCTGCTTTCAGATAGCTGCGCAACGCCAGCACACTTAGCTGTGAAGGCTTATCAACGGTGGGTCGAAATACCTGCGGCGCCTCCGCCCCTGCTATCGGTGTTTCTGCCTCGTGCTGCCGCTCCGCAATCATGCCATGCAAATTTACGGTCTCCGCTTCTTTCACCATCAGTTGATTATTCGCGGTCCACAGCGCGACCTTGCCCGTAGTAACGCTGCGCAAGTGCACGGCGTCTTCGTCAAGTTCGTAAATTGTTGGCTCGTTCAAAAGTGTGCGTTGTTCATCAAATTCATAGGAATATAAACGGCGAGTCTCAACCGAAGCCAACCATTGCCTGCCGCTGCCCGTGATCGCACGCGGTTGCCCGCCCCTGATACGCGCTCGCAATGCCTCCTGGCGAACGTTTGCCGCCGGCATTAAATGCTCCTGGACTAACCAACTGCCCGCGCCGGCCGCCACCGCGAACAGCAAACCAGGCATCATCAGGCGATAGACGCTTTGACCGGAAGCCCACCAGGCGATCGCTTCACTACGCCGCGCTAGTAACGCGTAGGTTATTAGTACTGTGACGAGCATCGTCGCCGGGAAGAGTTCAACCGCCACCAATGGTAGGAGGAAGAGAAGATACTTTCCTACTATGCCCGCAGGCACATGGTTGCTGCCAATGAATCGCCAAAGCTCAAAGAGCGTAAAGATGATGAAAATAGAGACTAAGGAGACAAAGCCCAGCAGAAAACTCGAGGTGAGGGTTTGGAACAAATTGGTATCCAGCAGACTAGGAAAGCCTGAGCGCCCGGCGCCGATCGTATGCGCCGGAGCGGCAATCTTTTGTTCCTCACGAGCGACCTTGTTCCTCTTAAACAGTTTTCCTCCGAGTTGAAGTCTCGGCAGGCTGTCGAAACGCAAGAGTATCAAGCTAAGCACTAACATCACGCCCGTGGCCAGCCATTCGCCCGTTATTGCCGAGACCGTGTTGTTTCGCGCCAGCGATTCGCCGAATAGGCTGAGCAGGTAGTAGACCACTACGACGGCAATCGACAATATGACTCCGGCCCCGCGACCACCACGCCTGACACGCAAACCGAGCAAACCGCCAATCAAAGAAAAGACAAGCGGCGCAGCCGAAAGCGCCAGCCGGCGGTTGATTGTTCGCTCCGCATCCAGGCGATACTCAATCGCCGTGGAGTGAGTTTGCTGCCTCAATTCATTCCAATCCATTTCCTCAGTCTGGCGTTCCTTCTGACTGAGGCTTTCAAGCAGCGCAGCGCGACCGGTGTTGATACTTATCCGCAGCTGGTCAAGGCGCTCCACCAAATAATCGGGTTGCGATCCTTCCGCCGGAATCTTCATTGCCACCGCATCGCTTAACACCAACTCTGAACGGTCGTTGGACGAATCAATTCTTCCCGAACGAGCAGTGACGACGCGAGTCGAGCCATCGGGTTGTTGCGCGTAAATAAAAACGCGTTCCCACGAGCCCTGCGTTTTGTCGCCGTCTCTTACATAAATTACATAACCAGGAATTTCGGTATTGAATGTGCGGGGATCGACCGGCGAATCCAGTTTCCTCAGCGCACCCTGCAAGGCGACGCGCCGAAGATCGCGTGCGGCCTGTGGGGCTTCATTCAGGTGGAGAAAGGTTGCGCCGATGGTGGCCACAAGTCCGATGAGCAAGGCCGGCCACAGCAGGCTCCACGTGCCCACGCCGGCAGCGCGAATTGCAATCACTTCGCTGTCACTGCCCATGCGCGCAAAGCCGATGATCACTCCGGCGAGAACCGCGACCGGCAGCGTAAGAATCAGAACGCTGGGCAATAGCGCGGCGGCAATTTCTCCCGCAAGCGACAAGGGTAGATCGGTGTAGAGTGCCAGCTCGGCGAAGCGACCCGTCTGTTGTGTGAAGAGAATGGCGGTCAGCAGCACCAGCGAAAGCAAGACGTAAGGAAGCGCACTGCCGATTACATACCTGGCGATTAGTTTCCTGCCAATTAACATTAAATGTAAGTTCTAAGCAATTCGCCCGCGCCAACTCGCTTCACTTGAAAGTCGACTTTAATCGAGGCTGTCTTTCAAGTACGCGACCGATTAACCGATGCGTAAGTTCAGCCAGTTCACGATGCGTACTTTCCGGTAAGGCGCGGGATTCCTGGGCAAATACAAACGGCGCTACTCGCTGGCTTGCGCGCAGTTGCTTTTGAAGTGTTTTCGATAAGGCGTTACCACGTCCCTGGCTACAGTCCCGGCAGCGAAAAACCATGTCGGTATTCACGAAGGCTGCTTCCGTCTCCTCAAACGATCGGTGGCATTCGCCACACCGTCGAATGTCGGGAAGATATCCTTCGAGTTTCAGCAGCCAAATCTCGAAGTACCTGAGAATCAACTGTAAGTCCGATTGCGATTCGCAAATTGCCTCGAGGCAGGCCTTCACCATGCGATAGAGCCGCTCGTTGGCCTCATAAAGGGGCGAAAACTCGATGACGAGATCGCCCATGTACGCGAGGCCGGTGAGTGTCTCAGCGTTACCAGACAGATCGAAGTGCGACTTCACGATCTCAGCATTACTCAACGAAACCAGTTCCTGATGCTCTTTTTGATAATAAACAATTCTGGTGAGCGTGAAGGGTTCGAGCGCTGCGCCAAAACGGCTTTTGAGTTTCCGGCAACCTTTCGCAACGGCACGAATCAGGCCTGAAGTTCTCGTCAGACAGACGACGATCTTGTCGGCTTCCCCAAAGTTATAGGTTCGCAAGACCAGTGCTTCTGTTTCAAAGATTGGCATTCAGCTATCTCGGACCAGCTACGCGGCACGTGCGGGCGGACGTTAAAACGGAACAAAGTAGAGAATCCAGGAAAGCACCAGGCCAATGACCATGAACTCGGCGAACGCCTTGAGGCCATAAACCAGTCGGTCGTGGTTCGAATCCTTCGTAACTGTTCCGAAGACTATCGCAGCCAGCGCTGCAAAGGCGGTCATCACTAAAAAGTGCCTCATGATTTCCTCCCGGCAGCGATATCAAAGGCGTCGAGCATGGCCAGGTAATTGAGCAAGCCGGCCACCAGCAGAAGTGTCCAGCCATACTCGAAGGTCGGCAGCGCTGCTTGTTGCGGCCCGTTTGCAAATCCAAATCCCGATACCCAACAGATGATGTAAAGCAGTCCAGTCCCCAGATCGCCAATCATTGGCGGAAGCTGAAGCCAGCCGGACATTCCGGGCTCTGATCCCGCGAACTTGAAAAGATGTCCACCCATCAAAAAGCCGGAAATAAAACAAGCCCACACTGCCCCGCCAAGAAGGAGTGCCCGGCCCCATCGCCCTTGAAGCAGGTGCCCCAGCCCCGGCACAAACCAGGCGGCTGCCCCCATTAGCCATGCCCTGCCGGGCGCCGGCTCGCTGGTAGTTTTTCTGTCGTCAACCTTCGTCAAAGTTCAGCCTCCAAACTCCTTGAATCGTAATTTGCAAATTCTCGCTCTCGATACTGTTGCTCAAGCGGATACGGTCAATTACTTGAAGCACAGTCCATCATCGCTAGTTAAAGTTTTGCCTCACCTGAGGCTCTTGAAAAGACCGCAAACCTGACTTCTCACTTTAACGGTCGGCGCTACGACCTTTGAGCATTCACCTTAACAATCAATAGAGCAGATAAGTCTCACGCGCTGTCATGAAGCGCTGGAGCTCCGGCACCCAACTCTTCTCAATCTCCTCGAGCTCGCTTCCATGTTGAAGTGATTCTCTAAGAGTTGTGGTCCCTGCGATCACATCGAAGGGATTTCTATCATAAACGTATTCATAAGGCGGCTCTTTCCAGCGAAACTCCGCCGGATAAAGATCAAAAGCCGCTTTCACCATCGCAACTCCCGCGATTACGGGTTCAAAGACGTTCCGATCAATCACATGAAGCTGCACGCCACCACAACTATTGCCGGCATGCTTTTGGAAAGTCGGCCGGAAGGTGCAGCTTCTAAAGAATACCCCAGGGAGATTCATTTCGTTCAAGCGCCCCGCGTATTCCTCCGGATCTACGTAAGGAGCGCCGATCAGCTCGAAAGGCCGCGTCGTTCCTCTGCCTTCCGATAGTTGTGTGCCCTCGAAATGAACTGTCCCGGGAAAGACTGTGGCCGAATCGAGGGTGGGCATATTCGGCGAAGGCATCACCCAGGGCGCATCGGTCTCATCGAGCCAATAATCGCGCTCCCAGCCTTCCATCTTGAGAACTTCCAGATCGCAGCCAATGCCAAATTGGTCATTAAACATCAGGGCGAGCTCACCCAGAGTCATGCCATGCCTGGTCGGAATTGGAAACAACCCAACAAAGGAAGCCTGTTCCGGCTCAAGAACATTTCCCGACACTTGCCTGCCGTTGATTGGGTTTGGCCGGTCACAAACAATCACGCGCTTGCCAAACCTGCGTGCCGCCGACATGCAATTGGCCATGGTATAGGCGAAGGTATAGATACGGCAGCCCACGTCCTGCATGTCGAAAACCAGCACGTCGAGATCACGCAGCATCGCTTCTGTGGGTTCTCTTGTCTCGCTGTAAAGAGAATGAATTGTGAGCCCCGTCTGCCGATCAACAGCGTGTTCAGTCTCAATCATGTTGTCCTGAACGTCGCCACGGATGCCATGCTGAGGCCCAAATAGTGCCTGGAGTTTGATGTCCGGGTGTTGATAAAGAAGATCGGCGGCGTGGCGAAATTCGTGATTTACGGACGCCTGATTACAGACAAGGCCAACGCGGGCGGCTTTCAGCGAGCCGCTTGTAGCTTCAAGTAACGTCTCAAGTCCAACCTTTACGTGTGTCCGAGTCATGCTTTTCAGTCGTGGCGCTTAGTTAGAACGAAGGCCCTCAACTACCAGAGTTAAG
>DATGYM010000452.1:0-8215 GCA_035297925.1 Pyrinomonadaceae bacterium
ATTAGATAAATCGTTACCAGAACGAACAAGGCGGGCACCACCGGATAGCCCCAGGTGCGATAAGGCCTCTCCGCGTCTGGCTCGCGGCGCCGGAAAACAAAAACCGCGGCTGCCACCATTCCATAGAAGAGCCAAAAAGCAAAAATAGCGAAATCGGTCAATTGGTCGAACGTACCCGACAGCGCCAGGACCGCAGCCCACACCCCCTGTACGATCAATGAGATCACCGGCACGCGCGACTTTACGGACACGCGTGACAGACTCTTGAAGAACAGTGCATCGCGCGCCATCGCAAAGGGAATTCGCGCCGTGCCGAGAATCGAAGTTTGTAACGATCCCCATGACGACAGCATCATGATCGCGGCTATCAAACTCACGGCCAGGGGACCAAGCACGCGCATGGTCGCTTCCGCGGCAACAGACGATTTTGGCGACACGCTTGCGATCTGAGTTGGGGTCAGCACGTAGTAGTAACTCACGTTCACGAGCACGTATAAGGCCATGACGATTAACATACTGGCTATCAACGCCAGCGGCAGATTTCGTTCCGGACGCTTCACCTCACCGGCCATGTACGAGATATTGTTCCAACCGTCATACGCCCAGAGGGCTCCGAGCATGGCGGCGGCAAAGCCCGAGAATCCGCCGCCGGTTACCGCCACGCCATCGCATGTGCCGCCAACGTTGCTCAAAGCCAGATGAGCCCAGGTCCCTTCCTGATAGAAGAAGGCTCCCACGCCGACTCCCAAAACCAGTAATACCTTCAACACCGTAATGGCCAGCGCCACGTGACCGCTTACGCTAACGGCGGCGCAATTGATGAGCGTGGTTACGGCGAGTGTGATCAGGGCGACCAATTGCAGTCTGCCGAACGGAATTTGATAGCCGCCCGGAATCGTAAAAGAGAAATAGACGGCGCTGAGTTTTCCACCCAGCAGGTCGTTGAGGAAAATAGCGAAACCAACCGAGAGTGCTGCGGCCGAGGCAGTTCTTGAGATCAGGAACTGCGACCACCCGTTGAGGAATCCCCAAACTCGGCCGTAGGCGTCGCGCGTAATCACATATTCAGCGCCCGCCTGTGGCCGCATGGTCGTAAGCTCTGCGTACGTTAACGCGCCGGCCAGCGCCAATAGACCCGCCGCAATCCAGACGGCAATTACGCGCCCGGGCGTGCCTACGTTGCAGGTCATCACACGGGCCTTGAGAAAAATACCAGTGCCTATGATGTTACCGACGTTAATGGATATTGCAGCAAAGGGGCCGAGCCCGCGGATTAGATCACGAGTTGTGGTTTCCATAGGCTCTTAGACATAGGACATGGGCATGGAACAGGGGGAATGGGACATCACCAAACGTCATTAGTCACCAGATCTTCATAGGTGTCGCGGCGGCGAATTACTTTCGCCTGTCCGTTGTTATCGACCAGCGCAGCAGCCGGCAATGGCCGCCCGTTGTAATGAAACATCTGCGCGAGAGAGTAGGCGCCGCAATTAAGCAACGCGAGTACTTCGCCGGGCTGAACATCCGCCGGCAGTTTTCGATAATCAGGCAACCGGCCCTGCCGCTCGATGTCGAAATAAACGTCGCCGGAATCGCACAACGGCCCGGCCACCTTGTAACTCGTCCCGTGCGCCTCGCCGGCGCGCGAGGCTGAGATCGTGTGGTAGTACCATTTGTAGTTGTTCATCGAGAGCATGATGTTGTAGCCGGCATCGGTCAGCAGCCAAACGTCTCCTGTTTCCGGCCGCTGCTTCATGTTAAGAACGGTGGTGAGCACGAGGCCGGCATCCGCTATGACACTCCGTCCGGGCTCGAGCAAAATTGTCGTACCCGCCAGTAAATGTTCGGCTTGCGCGGCGCGGGCCGACTCGCGTGCGACGCGTAGCGCTTCAGCTAAAACCACAGCCGGTTCAAGATCGGCGCCCAACATATCGCGCTCGTGTTCCGGTAATTGATCGGCCTGAGAACGATCACGCAGGTAGTTCACCGGAATGCCCCCGCCGAGATTGATGTGTTCGAGAGTGTGACCCGTTTCTCGATTAATCGTGAGCAAATGTTCCCACATGCTGCGGAATGCTTCCGCAAACGGTTCGACATCGGGCGTCTGTGAGCCCACATGTATGTGAATGCCGCAAACGTGAATCAGCTCGGGATTCTGCAGCCCGCGGCGAAAGGCGTCGAGTACTTCGGATGATGAGATGCCAAACTTTGACGTCAGTAAAGCTGTTTGCAAGCCCAGGTGCGAGCGCGTGCCGATTTCAGGAACCAAACGCAACGCAATACGGGCGGGTTTTGTTGGCTGACTCCCTGCTGCTGCCACTCGCCTGACTGCGGCTTCAACCAGGCCGATTTCGTAAATCGAATCAACATTGATTGCGTAGATGCCGGCGCGCACTGCTTCGTCCAGTTCAACGGCACTCTTACTGGTGCCGTTGAAAATGATCTGTTCCGGTTGAAAGCCGGCCAGCAGAGCTTTGTACAGCTCGCCGCCGCTGTTGACCTCGATATCAATGTCTGACTCGCGTACAAGACCGAGCACGGCCATATTTGAATTTGCTTTTGAGGCGTAGAAAAATCTTATCGGATGTTCGACGGACCGGGCTGCTGCTTTTAGACGCTCGATATTGGAACGAATCCGGGGCGCGGAAAAAACAAAGAGCGGCGAATCATATTTATGAACGAGTTCCAAAGCGTCTGCGCCGTTTATCGTGAGATGGCCGCCACGAACTTCAAGATAATCCTTAATGCTCCAGGCTGGAGTAGCAGCAGTCACCGTAGTTGACATTTCCTGGTTTTCTCCGCGACAGAAATTTATGACCTATGAATGCGAGCGAAGATAGACTGGCGCTGCGGGTGCGTCAAGTCGGTTCAGATTAGTGGTGGTTGAGAAATATCAACCGCGGATTTGCGCGGACAAACGCGGACAGAAGATCCAAGCGTAAGTGTCTCATGGTGAGGAAGGGAATTCACCCCCGCTGCGTAGGGAACTCTCAAGACGCGCGGGGGCAAGCCGCCCTTCCAGACCCTGAGACCTCGTTGCTTAACTCCTATCTGGGTAAATTGATTGCTTACTCCTATCCGGGTAAATTGGCGGCTAGTTCCTTATCTTCGTCAGCACTTCGCGAATCTGTTTGTAGTGACGTTGTTCGTGGTACGCGACGAATGAGACAGTCGCCACGCCGTCGATCTCGCCGAGGAAAGGATGCTTGAAGACAAGATTCCGCAAGCGGTTCGGGCCGTGAGTGGTGCAAAGCGTTTTCAGGTTATTTCTCGTACGGGCAAAGTTCTCCAGGGCATGCTCCCTGACCGGAGCGTCGAGCGGGCTCACCGCTTTCGGAGCTTTTACTTTAAGCAGTCGCGAGGAAACAATGGAGGTCGGTATCAGCCGCCGGAAAAATCCCACCCGTCGCGGCCCACGAGCAATAGCCCCTTCGAGTTCCTTGATGACACGATCTTCGACGAGACAAAGATGATGCACGATTTCAGCGATGCTCCATTCGCCGTCCGCGGGCCGTTGCGCATAAACGCCGGGATCAACCGACGAAACTGTACTTAACAGTTTCTCATGCACGGCGTCTAATCGCTGCAAAACTCTTTTCATTGGGAACTGAAGAATGTTGTCAGGCTTCCAAAAAGTTGGCTTAACTCATGGGACGTCCGAAGTTGAAGACGAGGACGCCGGTAACTCTTACGGGTTCTCCGGCAACCAGTGTCGGCGTGAACTTAGCTTGCAGGGCCGCGTTGACGGAAACTTCCTGCAGCATCTTTGGTCCTGAGATAGCGCGAGCTTCAGCCACATTGCCCAGCTCATCAATTGTCACCTGGATGACCACGACGCCTTCAGCGCCGGCAGCTCTTGCTTCTGGCGGATAGTCCGGTTTTGGCAGGCTGATAGCTTTGCCATTCAAGACGCCCGCGGAAATCGGCGCTCGTTTGCCCGGCTCGGCACGTGCAGCGTCGTCTGGCCTGGACTCTCTCTCGGCGTTGGCCGCAGGCTTTGCCGGAGCTGTATCTGATGTACCACCGCTGGCGGTCCCTTCATCCGCTACGCTTGGAGTTTGCACTGCGGCGGTTGGAGGTGTTTCACCCTTTTCAGGCAGGACGAAAGAACTCAAAAACTGCTCTTGCAACGCATCGTCTTTTTTCGTGTTCAAGTAAACCAGCGAATAGAACCGCTTCCGCGTGGCAAACACCTGGGCAGTGCCCGCCAGGTCGCCAATGGTTAACCGATACTCTCGACCGGGATGACCCTGCAGGTTTTTCTCACCGACAAGCGTCAGTTTAGCGATCGCATCCTTACGAATCTTCGGAGCGAAAAGAGTCTTGAATGCGTCAACGTACGAGTTCAGGCGCTGCATCTCTGTATACAACGCCGGGTTTGATTTAATACCGCTCAGCGAGACAACGGCGAACACGGGACCGGAGGATTTCGAGCTAAAGAGATACGTGCGCGTGTTCAATTCCATTTTGTGATAGGGCTCTTTACTCGTTTGGAAAGTTGAACCTTTCGGCATCAACACCGAAAACTCTTCTCCTTCGGGACGAAGTGTTTCCCAGTCTGCGGTTGCCGCGGCGGCGGGAGCGGATTGTGCGTGGGCGGCTGAGGAGCCAATTGTCAAAAGGAACAAGAATACGACCGGGAGTCTCAGGAAAAATAAACGCATGACCGTTACTCCTTTAAATGATTGCCGAAATCCGTTTAGCAAATACTTGGTCGGCGTCGTCGATGCCTTACAAAACCCGGGCGAGCGGATGCAAGACTTGAATTCGTAGCGTTCCAGGTTGAAAGTTTCTTCTCAGCGCAGCCACGCAGAGAGTTGATACCAGTGCGTGGCTGAATCCTAACAAATGATGTAGTGTCTGTGAAGTTGAAGCGCCCATGCAACCCTAGAGTTGCGCTACCATTTCAGCCGGGTTCCAGTAACCGTGCAGCAACCGTATTTTCCCGGCTTCGTTCACTTCGAACACGTCGATGCCTTCAAAATTCACTTCGCGTCCATTATGGCTGATGCCGTGTCCCAACCACTTAACCGCGGCACCATTTCCGGCGATAAATACTTGTTGCTCCGTTAGTCCGACTTCTTTAAAGGGTGCTATAACTGTTTGAAAAAATTCTGCGAGCTTTTGACGACCCTCTATCGGCGGCGCACCGACAGGATCGTGACTGACGGCATCAATGGCGAACGTGTTGACCCAGGCACGCTGATCCATAGCGCGCAGCGCTGCGAAATAATCTTTTACTACTCGGGAAATTATTTCTGGAGACATTAACCGTTGTTCCTTTCGCGTTCTTTTTGAATCAGCACGCGGCGTAGTATTTTCCCCGATGCTGACTTGGGGATCTTATCTATAAACTCGAGCACGCGAATCCTTTTATATGGGGCTACGTGCTCGGCAACGAAATCCATCAGCTGCCGGGCGCTCGCTTCGCCTTTTAAAACGACAAAGGCTTTAGGAACCTCTCCCGCCTCATCATCGGGGCAGGGAATTACCGCCGCGTCCGCGACGCACTCGTGCTTAAGCAGGACAGCTTCAAGTTCCGCCGGCGGCACCTGAAAGCCTTTGTACTTGATAAGCTCTTTGGCGCGATCGACGATGAAGAAGTGTCCCTCGTCGTCAGCGTAACCAATGTCGCCGGTGTGCAGCCAGCCTTCGGAATCAATGGTTGCTGCAGTCGCTTCCGGACGATTTAGATAGCCCTTCATTACCTGCGGACCGCGAACGCAGACTTCGCCTTCCTGTCCGGGACCCAGCGGCTGGCCGGTCACAAGGTCAACGACCTTACATTCTGTGTTGGGGGCGGGAACGCCGACGGATCCGAATTTTACCTGCGCAGGATCGGCAGGTGACGAGTGGGTGACGGGGCTCGTTTCCGTCATGCCATATCCCTGGCGCAGGTCGCAGCCAAGCCGCTGCATGCAGGCGCGGGTCAAGCTTTCATCGAGGGGCGCGGCGCCGGAGAAGATCGTTTTCAGTTTTGGCAGTCTGTAGTTATCGACAATCGGGTTCTTGCTGAGCGCGAGAACGATGGGCGGCACCAGGTGAGCAAGCGTGACCTCATGGTCCTGCAGGAGCTGCAGAAACTGCTCCAGTTCAAAACGCGGCATCGTCACGATCGTGCAGCCCTGATAAAGGCCCATGTTCAGGACGACAACGAGTCCGTAAATGTGAAAGAGTGGCAAGAGACAGATCAAGGTGTCGTTTTCCGTAAAGTAATCCAGGCCTTCCATCTGCCGCATGTTGGCGACCAGATTATGATGGGTCAGCATCACGCCTTTCGGCAGCCCGGTGGTGCCGCTCGAATACGGAAGCACCACCAGATCCTCTTGCGGATCTATTGAGACTTTCGGGTACTCGCCATCGTCAACCAGCAACGAAGAGAATGGTGTGGCCCCATTGCTTTCATTTCCCGTCGCTCCGAAAACAAACAACTCTTCGACGCCGGTATTGCGTGTGGCCGCCGCCGCCTTTTCCAAACATTGCGGCACCGTAACCAGGAACCGCGCGCCGGCGTCTTTTAACTGATGCGCAATTTCAGGCTCGGTATATAGAGGATTGATTGGACTGACGATGCCTCCGAGGGAAGCGACTCCATGAAAGGCCATCGCGTATTCCGGCAGGTTTGGACTGAGAATGCCGAACACGTCGCCCTTCTTAAAACCGCGTTTAGCGAGATTTGCGGCCACGCGCGTAATTGATTCGACAAGGTCGGCATAGGTAACGATACGTCCGGTTGGACCATCAATGAGCGCCGGCTTGTTTGCATATTCCTGCGCTCTTTGAAACACAAACTTCGTAATCGATACCTGGGGAACGGTGACATCTGGGAAGGGTCCGCGAAAGATCATGATTAGTAGGTCAGACGTCAGGTCAGTCGAAATGCGTCGGTAGTCACAGACTGAAGTCTGTGCTAATTGTCGGGCGCTTACCTTATCAGGTGACCGCTCTCCTGCAAAAGGGATAATATTAAGCTTTCCAACGCCGGCGTTGAGTTAGTCCTCGAAGCCTTTGCGCGAAACTGAGGCCTGCCCACGGCATCGCACAAAAAAGATGTCACCTATATCAGAACCGGGAGCGGTAGCGACCGGCCAGATATTCACCTGTCGGAGATAAGATATCCGGCAGTAGCGACCGGCGAGATATTCACGCGTCGGAGATTGAGCAAATGAATGCAATGAATAGTTTAACTCCTGGAGTTGCGTTTGGGGCCGGTCGCTACCGCTCCCTGTTCTGATACGAGGTAGCTACCCACCATTAACTTCTTGTGCAAAGTTCCCGTCCACTCACGTTCGTTTGTCTCGCTACCTACTTCAAAGGTGGCGACTTTATCCGCGAATGTAAACAGCTTGGTTGCAATGTCATCCTGATTACGAAAGAAAAAATGCTGCATGAAGATTGGCCGCACGACAGCCTGGCTGAGCTAATTGCTGTGCCCAACGATGCCGGCCCGGCTTTGATGATCGACCTCGTGGCATTCATTGAGCGCGAGAAGAAGGTGGATCGCGTCGTAGCGCTCGAAGAGTTTGACGTTATGACCGCGGCCCTGGTGCGCGAGCATTTTTGTTTGCCGGGAATGAACAGTTCCACTGCGAAAACGTTTCGCGACAAGTATCGAATGGCGCAAGCGGCGAAGGCTGCTGGAATCCTGGTGCCCGAGTTCGTGCCTTTAGTCAACCGTGACGAGGTGCGCGATTTCATGGAACGCGTGCCGCCACCCTGGATTATCAAACCACGTTCAGATGTAGCTGCCATCGGCATCCGCAGAGTAAATGGGCCGGCGGAAGTCTGGAACCTCATGGTTCAGATGAACGAGCGCGAGAACCTGCGCGAGCGCGCGTCCTACTATCTGCTGGCTCAGTTCATCGCCGGCGAGGTTTTTCACGTTGATTCTCTCGTTGGCCGGCAGCGAGTTTTGTTTGCGGGCGCGAACCGTTACGGCCGTCCGCCTCTGGAGGTTGCGCACGGCGGCGGCGCCTACATTTCGCGCACTGTTGCTCATCGATCAGAGAATGAGAAGAAGTTATTAGCAATCAACCGCAAGCTCGTGAGAGCGCTGCAACTTGAACGGGGTGCGGCCCATGCGGAGTTCATCAAGAGCGAAGCTGATGGTCAGTTTTATTTTCTGGAAATTGCCGCCCGAGTAGGCGGGGCCTACATCGCCGACGTTTTAGAAGCCAGGAGTGCCAGCCCCAGAAACAGCCCGAGGCGGGAACCA
>DATGYM010000453.1:0-1720 GCA_035297925.1 Pyrinomonadaceae bacterium
CAAAGTGGATGTAATAGTCGCTGGTGGAGTGACTAATATCAAAGCGGCTAAGGACTCGACTTCAACGATTCCGATCGTAATGTCAGGGGTCAATGATCCCATCTCTTTACGATTTGTTGCGAGCCTCGCCCATCCGGGCGGCAATATCACCGGCGTGTCTAACCTCGCGCCTGAGTTGAGTGGCAAACGTTTGGAGTTACTCAAGGAAGTGATTCCGAAGATTTCTCGCGTGGCACTTCTTGCTTATCGCAGCGTAGCGATGCGCACGAGCATTGAAGAGGCTCGCGTTGCTGCTCACCCATTGCATCTGCAACTCCAGCTACTTGAAATAGATGGACCGGCTGAATTGGAGAAGGCTATAGCGGCAGCAAAAAAACAGCGCGCCGAAGCCCTCATGCAAATTGAAGCGGGAATTTTGAATCCGTATCAACAGCAAATCATTGACCTTACGGCCAAAAGCAGGCTTCCCGCGCTATACAATAGGCGAATTGATGCTGAGGCCGGGGGGCTTATGTCCTACGGATTCAATGCCGCTGAAAGACTGCAGCGCGTTGCTATCCTCGTCGACAAAATTCTCAAAGGGGCCAAACCAAGCGATCTTCCTGTCGAGCAACCAACCAAATTCGAGCTGGTGATCAATCTGAAAACCGCCAAACAAATCGGCCTCATCATTCCGCCGAATGTGCTGGCGAGAGCGGATAAGGTGATTCGATGAAATCGATCCTACAATCGTCGGTGGCAAAAAAGAGCATTTTATTAATTCTCGTGGTTTACGCCCTGCTCGTCCTCCTGGCTCCCGTCTCGGTTGGTGCACAGCAGGCAAAAAAAATCGTTGGATATCTTAGTCCGCAGTCCGAGGCTCCTCCAACGCTGGCTGCGTTCAAGGATGGGTTACGCGAACTCGGCTGGACCGAGGGCAAACAGATAGAATTTGAGTATCGCTATGCGGCAGGCGACCTTGATAAACTTTCTCAGTTTGCGACCGAACTTGCTCGGCGTAAAGTCGATGTTATCGTCGCCGGCCCTGGTAGTGGGCCGACCATTCGAGCCAAGCGTGCGACGACAACAATCCCCATTGTGATGGTGGCGGTTGTCGATCCAGTAACTGACGGCCTCGTTGCAAGCCTTGCTCGACCGGGAGCAAATGTTACCGGCCTCACCTTCGAAGTTACACGGGAGCAGGCTGGAAAAAATCTAGAACTTCTTAAGGAAGCTGTTCCCAAGGCTTCGCGTGTGGCGATCCTTAGAAATCCTACCGTTTCAGCCCATATTCGCTATAGCAAGGAGGCTGAGAGAGTAGCCAAGATTCTCGGGGTCACGCTGCAACTTGCAGAGATGCCAGCGCGCACCGACAAAGACTTAAGAGACGCGCTAGGTGCCATTGTTAATGAACGTTCAAATGCTTTGCTAGTGACCCCTAACCCGTTTTTCGTAGATCGTCGGCACCAGATTATTGATCTTGCGGCTCGGAACAAGCTGCCGGCAATCTATTTTAGTAGCGTTTTTGTTAATGATGGTGGTCTTATGTCGTACGGCCCGAGTGGTCAAGATATGTGGCGCCGCGCGGCTGTCTACGTTGATAAGATCTTCAAAGGAGCGAACCCCGCTGATCTTCCAGTGGAGCAGCCGACAAAGTTTGAGCTCGTGATCAATCTGAAGACAGCGAAGCAGATCGGTGTGACGATTCCGCAGAAAGTGCTGGCGCGAGCGGATCGGGTAG
>DATGYM010000454.1:0-1646 GCA_035297925.1 Pyrinomonadaceae bacterium
ACAGAACATGAATGGGTGGTTCCGAAGTTCCATCTTGCGCGGACTCCCCTTGGATTAGCGGTTCGGGCTTCCAGTCCTGCGGCCCCGGCAGATAAGCTCAAACGGTAAGTATGGAGATGAGCTTAGGGTCCGATTAAGGAATAAAGCAAGGAGGAAAATTCGCCTTCACGCGGAATCATCGGTATTACCAGAAGGAGACCGAGAAAAAGCCGCTCAAGAGATCGCCAACTTTATCACGCAGAACTTCAACGACATGGAGGGCAGTTCCACTCCGACTCGTGAGACAAGAGTAGCCCGATCCTGCCAAAGCAGTTTTCGATCTTCTCTATGTGCAGATCAACAAGCCCCTGACTGCGATTGCCGGACTGAATCTCCCCCGGGATTTTGCGAGTAAAGCCTCGTAATCTCTCTCGCCCTCGCTTCTTTCCTATAGCACTCAGATATTTGGAACATCAGTGTTGTAACGGTTCATAGGTTTTGATAATAATGGCGATCACAAAAATCTATATCCGTCGTCTGCGTTGGAACTCCGACCGATCAACCGGACTGACTTCTCATTTTCGGTTGGCGGGAAGCAAGCCATGAAGTTTCGTAACCACCCAGTACTGAAGCGCAGGAGCGGGATGATACTGTGGCCGCCACAATGGTCGAGCGCGTATCGTGACAAAAAGGATTGGCCGCATGGTGAGTTTGGAATGCTTGAGACTGTATGGATGCACGAACTTCTTGACAGATGCGTGTTTCTGTATATCAGAGATGACGTGTTTCACTACACCGGCTCAATGTACTTTGACGATCCTGGCTCGTGCACGATGGTCTACGAGTTTTTGAAATCTGTTGTGGGTTGTTCGACTGCTGACATCGGAGACTCAGACGTATCGCATCTCCTTTGATGATTTCTGAAGGCGAAAACACACGGGAGCCAATGAAACCCGATTCCGAATCCACTACCAGACAAGTTCAGGCAGTACTCTATTGCTGTGCAACCAAGGGCTGCCGCGAGACGTTCTGGACTCTGGCCGACGTTAACATACACACCAAGGAAACTTCGCACTGGGATTTGGTCCTGCGCGAACTAAAGAATGTATCGTTGGTGATACGCGAAAAAGCGGCGCAGGTGAGCGTTCCCGTTTAGCCTCTCGTCAAGACCCGCGAAGACGAAAACTTTTTCCGCTCGCGTTTAGAGATGCCCCTATTGCCGGAAGAACAGCCGGTGGCTGGTGAAGCCACACCGGAGCCGCCGCCGCTTCGACTCTTGAGAGAGAAGTAAGTCGCTCAGCGCGTACATTTGCACGACAGCCGGGAAACTACCTGAGAGCTTTCTATTTTCAGACAAGCCGGTCCCGATAATGCCCCCGCGCTGATGACCGCACAGCCGGGGCACGGCAGCAAATATCGCTGCGTCCACTTTGATTGAAGAATCAAGTTCGTTCTTACGCGTTGCGTCGCTCGCTCGCTCAATAGGTAGACGGCTTCTGCCGCAATAATTCCTTCCACAATTACCGCGTGCGTGATAAGCCTGCTCAAGCACGAGACGGGCAATGAAGAAAGTTGGTTGGTCATTATTCTTGGTTGCAGCGGTACTGTTTACTGTTGCAGTGACGGTTGAGGCGCAGCAGCCGAAGAAAGTTCCAAGGATAGGATTC
>DATGYM010000455.1:0-9340 GCA_035297925.1 Pyrinomonadaceae bacterium
GACGGTCGGGCTACGGCCCCGCTGACCATCACGCTGGGATCGGGTGGGCAATCGGGCGGCAGCAGGGCGCGGGTCAGTAGTGAGGACCGGACCCAGGCGGGGCAGTAGTGAGGACCGGACCCAGGCGGGGCAGTAGCCCGACCGTAAGGGAGGGCTTTTGCACACGTTCAGGATCGGCCTTTAGTAGAGCGGCGCAGACCCCAACTCGAAAATTGGAACCCGAAACTTGCCAGGAACAATGCTATGAGTCTAACCACAAATTATCTTGGCCTTACTCTGAAGAACCCAATCATAGTTTCTTCATGTCCGCTGTCGCACAACCTCGACAGCATTCGCCGTCTCGAAGATGCCGGCGCCAGCGCCGTAGTGATGTATTCACTTTTTGAGGAGCAGATCACTTTCGACAGCTTTTATGTTGACCACTACCTGCGCAGCAACACGAACAGCCACGCCGAATCGCTTACTTATTTTCCGGATATGGACAACTATAATGTCTGGCCCGATGAGTATATGAACTTGATCCATAGGGCGAAGGAAGCGGTCGGTATCCCAATCATCGGCAGTCTGAACGGAGTTTCAAGCGGGGGCTGGACCGATTACGCGGGGCTGATTGAAGAGGCCGGCGCCGACGCATTGGAGCTGAACGTTTATTACGTTCCCGCCCAGGTCGATTTGACGGGCCCGCAAGTCGAAAATACTTATCTGGATCTGCTGCGCGAAGTAAAGGGCTCAATATCAATTCCGGTGGCGATGAAGCTCAGTCCATTTTTCAGTTCCCCGGCAAATATGGCGAAGCGCCTGGCCGACGCAGGCGCAAATGGACTGGTCTTGTTCAACCGCTTCTATCAACCGGACCTGAATTTGGAGACGCTGGAAGTCGAGCCGCGCCTGGTGCTTAGTCACTCAGGCGAGTTGCGCCTGCCGCTGCGTTGGGTAGCTATTCTTTACGGGCGATTGCGCGCGGATTTGGCCATCACGAGTGGGGTGCACACTTCTGAAGATGTCTTGAAAGCTCTAATGGCCGGCGCCAAAGCGACGATGATGGCATCCGAACTATTGCAAAACGGCACGCGGCGAATCAAAGAGATACTGAAGGACATCGAGGCCTGGATGGACGAACACGAGTACACGTCGGTAACACAGATGATCGGCAGCATGAGTCAGCAACATTGCGCCGAGCCAGCCGCCTTTGAGCGCGCTAATTACATGAAGACGCTGGATTCGTATCGACCGATTAACTAAAGCAACGCCTGACGACATCGTGCTGTGCCCGCGCCACCGAGCCAAAAAAGGATTGGGGGTTGCTGTGCCTTTACGATTGCGACGGAAAGAAACCACCGAGGAGATAGATTATGACAATTCAAGCGAACACCAAGGTGCGGGAAATAGCTCTCGAAGTGCCGCAAGCAACGAAGCTCTTCGAGAAGTTTGGTATCGATTATTGCTGTGGAGGCGAAAAGCCTTTGGCCGAGGCTTGCGCAACAGCCGGAGTCGAAATTGAAGACGTGTTGCAGATGCTGGCCGGAGCCCCAAATGTTACTGCGCAAGAAAGCGCAGGACTCGATTTTCAAAAATTTACCCTTACTCAATTGATCGGTCACATCCTGGACGAACATCACGTATATACCAAAGCCGAAATGGCGCGACTCGAATCGCTCATCGAGAAAGTAATCACTGCGCATGGCCAGAACCATCCCGAGCTGCGAGAGATAGCCCTGCTGTTTCAGAGCCTGTGCAACGATTTGAAGCCACACTTGTTCAAGGAGGAGCAGGTTCTGTTTCCGTATATCGTCGCGTTGGAGAGTTCAGGACCAGAGCGCCAGGCGCCATTTGCGTTTTTCGGCACAGTCAACAATCCCATAAAAATGATGATGACGGAACACGATACTGCTGGAGATATTCTGCGACAGTTGCGCTCGCTCAGTTCCGATTACGCTGTGCCCGCCGACGGCTGCATCAGTTACCAAACTCTTTACCAGGCGCTTGAGGCTTTCGAGAAAGACTTGCACCAGCATATCCATCTCGAAAACAATATCCTCTTCCCAAGGGCGATTGAATTGGAGGGAAGACGGGCAGCCTGAACGCATGACGCAGCGCCTCGCGCATGACCACGGCGAGTTAAGCCAGGTCCTCGACCAAATCCTGCCGGCGCTCGTTGCCGGCGAGATCAATCGTGCGCATGAACTTCTCGATCTGTTTTGGGCACGTCTGGCCGTACACATTCGCGCTGAACATTTGCACCTGTTCCCCGCAATTCTCAATGCGCTCGGCGGAGTTGGAACTGTTGACGACAACAGAAAACCAACTCTTGCCCAGGCCGAGAGCGCGATAGCCGAATTGCGTTCGGATCACAATTTCTTCATGCATGAGCTTTCATTGGCCGTGCGCGGCTTGCGCGATTTGCCGCAAACCTCGAACCGGCAAACCGCTGCGGCGCAGACAGCGTCTGTGAGCGCCGCTGTGTTGGCGGTGACCGAACGTCTTGCGGCGCACAACGAACTTGAAGAGACCCAGGTCTATCCCTGGGCTGAAGAACTCCTGAGCGCTCCGGAACAGGTGAAACTGGCCGCGCGCATCAATGATGAGTTAACCAACATGCCGGCTCGATTCGATACCTGAGTTGAGCTAATAGTGACAGACTGTTTACAATCGATCCCGTTTACAGATAAGAGTTGTTATTCGGTATCCTACTGGTCAGGCAGACGCAGCTTGATTCTCTGACTGTTTCGGTTCGATTGCGATGGCTGTTGCGGTAACTAATCGACGACCCACACTGCTGGCCCTTGCAGCTTCCTTCCTGCTGACGATCCTGATTGTCGTCGGCTCACGCAATCTTGAACATTACGACGCCGCACTCTTTGGCTATACGATTGCAAGTATTGTCGCGTTTGGCGCGCTCGTCTTTCGCTACGCAGTGTGGCTACAGCGTCCTGCAACTCGCGTCTACTGGCGTCGTGGCTGGCAGCTTTACCTCCAGCGTGAAAAGTTTTTGCAAAACACGGCCAACGCTGCAAAGACACTGGCGACCAATCTGGTAGGGCAACGCTTCATATTCAAGCGCGGTTTTTCTCGCTGGGCGATGCACTTTCTTATCATGTGGGGTTGCGTCGTCTCGGCGCTAGTCACTTTTCCACTCGTCTTCGGCTGGGTGCACTTCAGGCTTGAAGGCGACTTGGGATATCGCGCTTATGTCTTCGGGTTTCCCTTGAATGTAGTGCAGGGACGAAGCGCCATTGCCTGGATTACATTTCATGCGCTCGATTTCACCGCCGTAATGGTCATCGCCGGCTGCGCGATTGCGATTCACCGCCGCCTGCGCGATCGGGGTGCCATTTCCCTGCAGCAGTTTACGCTGGATTTCGTCCCGCACATGCTGTTGCTGGCCATATCAGTAACCGGTTTGATGTTGACGGCATCCAGTCTCTGGCTGAATGGCTACATGTATCAGTTCATCGCGCTGACGCATCAAGCCACCGTAATCATGACACTGTTTTATTTGCCGTTCGGCAAGTTGTTCCATGTTGTGCAGCGACCCGCATCGATCGGGGTCGAGTTGTATCAGGAGCGCGCGCGCGATATGGAGCAGGCGAAATGCGCACGTTGCGGGGCAGAATTTGTTTCCCAACTGTGGTTGGACGACTTGAAGACTGTCGTTGACAAATTGGGTTTTGACTATTCGCTGGCGGATGGGCACACGCTGCAGGATTATTGTCCGCGTTGCAAACGCATCATGCGTGGTCTTTCCTATGCGAGCTTGCCGCAGAGCGATGAACCCGTCTTTCGCGGATCGAGAACTTAACTACGTACAGATCATGGGTAAAGTCGAGAATCTCGAAAAAATCATAGATGCCTACGGGCCGCACCTGCATGACGCGCCTTATGAAGGCTGGCGTGCAGATCGGGTGATCGACAAGGTTGTGCCGACCCATTGTCCCTATTGCGCAGTGCAGTGTGGTATGAACCTGCTGGTAGAGAATGATCATGTAGTCGGGTTTGAGCCACGCTACGATTTTCCGGTGAACGAAGGGCGCCTGTGCCCGAAAGGCGTGACAGCGTATCTGCAGATTCATCATCCCGACCGGTTGCTTCATCCACTTATCAAACGCAATGGGCTCTTTGAACGCGCCACTTGGGACGAGGCGCTCGATCTCGTAGTTGCGAAGTTTAAAGAGCTGCAGAAAACTCACGGTAAAGATGCTATCGGCGTTTATTCGGGATCATCTTTGACAACTGAGAAAACCTACCTGATGGGCAAGTTTGCACGGGCAGGACTCGGGACGAAATACGTTGATTACAACGGCCGCCTTTGCATGGTTTCGGCCGCCGCCGGAAACAACAAAGCCTTCGGAATTGATCGCGCGGCAAATCCGTGGGACGACATTCCCCTCGCGGAAGTCTTGTTGATTGCGGGATCAAATTGCGCTGAAACCTTTCCAGTGCTCAACAAATTCCTTTGGCAACAGCGCGACAATGGTGGTCGTTGGATCATTGTTGACCCGCGCGAAACTCCCACAGCCCGTCAGGGTGATCTGCATTTGCAACTGAAGCCGGGAACAGATGTTGCCCTGGCCAATGGTATGTTGCATGTTTTGATCGAGGAGAATCTCTTTGACCAGGCGTTTATTGAGGCGCGCACCAACGACTGGGAAGCGACACGCGCAGTTGCCGCTGCCTACACGCCTGATGTTGCCTCGCAGGTATGTGGTGTTCCCGCGGAGAAAATTATTCAGGCCGCCCGGCTCTACGGTCGGGCCAGGACATCGATGGTCATGCACGCGCGCGGCATAGAGCATCACAGTAACGGCGTCAACAACGTTCTGAGCTACATAAACCTGGTTCTGGCGACAGGAAAAATCGGCGCGCCGGGTTGCGGCTATGGAACCATTACCGGACAGGGCAATGGCCAGGGCGGACGCGAGCACGGACAGAAGGCCGATCAGCTTCCCGGTCAACGTTCAATTACGAATCCCGAACATCGCAAACACATCTGCAAAGTCTGGGACTTGCCGGAAGCAGAGTTGCCGGGAGCGGGCGTTTCGGTCGTCGAGATGTTTGACAAGATGCGTGCGGGTGAGATTCGCGGGCTGCTTTCGATTTGTAATAACGTGATGGTAAGTCTCCCCGATACGAATAAAGTGCGCCAGTCTCTCGAAGGCCTCGACTTTTATGTATGTCTGGATTTCTTCATGTCTGAAGGAGCGCGTTACGCCGACGTGGTATTGCCGGGATCGGCCTGGAGCGAAGATGAGGGCGTTACCTGCAACAGCGAAGGCCGCGTTCTAAAAATCAACAAGGCCAACGAGCCACCGGGAGAGGCGCGGGCGGATTGGTGGATAGTTCAGGAAATTGCGCGGCGCATGGGACGCGGGAAGTATTTCGCCTTCAACTCACCGCTGGACATTTTCAATGAGCTGCGTGTGGCATCGCGGGGCGGGAACGCCGACTACTTCGGCATCTCGTGGGAAAAAATAGAGCGACAAAATGGCGTTTTCTGGCCTTGTCCCACTGAAGATCATCCGGGCACGCCGCGCTTGTTTGAGCAGCGGTTTTATCACCCCGATGGCAAGGCCAGGTTCCACCCGATTGAATACAATCCTCCAAACGAAGTTCCTGACGAAGAGTACCCGCTGATTCTCACCAGCGGCCGCGTGGTTTATCAATATCTGTCCGGCAATCAAACGCGCCGAATTGGCTTTCTCGTGCAGCAATGTCCCGAGCCTTACGTTGAGATTCATCCGGAAACCGCAATGAAGCTGAAGGTTAATGACGGCGAGCGTGTGCGGGTGATGTCGCGCCGCGGCGAAGGTGTTTTTCCCGCGCTGGTCGTGCGCACAATTAGGCCGGACACGATCTTTATTCCTTATCACTGGGGCGAAGAGTTGGCCGTTAATCAACTGACCAATCCTGTGCTCGATCCGACTTCAAAAATTCCGGAATTTAAAGCTTGCGCCGCGCGTATCGAGAAGATTCATTCGCGGCAGTTGCCCATTATGGGTGCGCAGCGCAAAGGCGCGTCGCTAAGCGAGGCTCTCAGAGGCAGCGGCTAAAGGACAGCTAGACGCGGATTAACGCAAATACACGCGGATTGGCGGACAAGAATTGCGACGCTACCGTCGCGAACACTGCTTACCGACTTTGAGTTTATTTTTTGTCCTTGTCTGATTGAGGTAACTTTGAGGTAACTAATGGAAGAGACCATGTTCATCGACCCTCAGCGTTGTATAGGCTGCCGCGCCTGTGTGGCTGCATGCAGAGAATGTGCGACGCATAAGGGCTATTCGATGATCTTCGTTGACTATCTCGATCGCGCCGAAACAACGGCCACGATGCCGACCTTGTGTATGCACTGCAACGAGCCCACGTGCGCCCTGGTGTGTCCTGCCGATGCCATTAAGGTATCGGAAGAAGGTGTTGTTATGTCGGCCCTCAAGCCGCGCTGCCTTGATTGTCGCAACTGTGTGAACGCGTGTCCGTTTGGCGTGCCGAAATACAACACGCAGATGCACCTGCAAATGAAATGCGACATGTGCTACGACCGTTCGTCGGAAGGGTTAAAGCCGATGTGCGCGAGCGTCTGTCCCACCGGAGCTATTTCCTTCGGCAAATACGAACAGATAGTTCCGTTGCGACGGACGAAGCCGGTGAATGTGCACGTCTTCGGCAACCAGAAAGTGGAGACTAAGGTCTATCTGATGTTACCCACGGACGCCGACGAGGTGGAGGTCGATGGCTGCGGCGTGTTTGAAGGGATGCTGGCGCGAGCTGAGAGCGAACTGCCGACAGCCCAATCATGGATCGATACTCAGGTTGAACAATCAGACAAAAGTAATGAATTCTAGCGAACCGCACTTCACCACACGCGGGTGAAGTAAGGTGGGACGAATAACTATGAGCACCAGCAGTTTTTCGGAAAAAACAAAAAACTCGCTGCTTGAAACAGACCGCATGTCTGACGAGCGCGATGTGCGCGCCGCAACGCAACCCTATCAGAAGGATTTTCCTTACGACCGTAGCGCAGAAGCCCAGGTGACGCGGCGTGAATTTTGTAACTTCCTTGGTCTGACTTCCGGTGCGCTCTTTTTGGGAGCTGCCGGTTTCGCCGCCAAGGCCGCACTAGATGCTCGTGTTACAGCCCAGTTTGTGACGACGCGCATAGACGGCGCGGAGATGCTGGCACCCAATTCGGCGCTCAACTTTCATTATCCCAGCGCAAGAGATTCGGCAATTTTGATTCGCTCGGAAACGGGTGAATATCATGCCTATGGGCAAAAATGTACTCACCTGGCCTGTCCTGTTTATTACGAGCGCCAACACAAACGTCTCGAGTGTCCCTGTCACGAAGGGGCTTTCGACGCCAGCACCGGTCGTGTTTTGTATGGCCCGCCCCCACGTCCGCTCGATGTAATAGATGTTGAGGTTCGCGATGGCGGAGTATGGGCAGTTGGGAGAAAGGCAGCCCAGGAATGAGCTGGAAATCTCAGTTTGCAGTGAAACAAACCGCTCTCAAGGATGCTGACCGCGGACCAGCGCCGGGATCACGTCGTGGGAAAACCGGAAGCGCAGCGGTCTGGCAAGCGCGCGTATTGATGCTCGTCATGATTAATATCGCGCAGCTCTGGATTCTTGCGGCTACGGTTGATGCTGCGCTTGCCGGGCGCTATTCAGTTTTGCTGCCGCTGGTAATTTCCTCCGGCGTCTGTTTTCTCATCACGCTCTCAATTATCCGCTGGTGGCGCCCCGGCTCAGGCAAGCACACCAGCACCGGCTACGTGCGCAACTCGGCCGCAGATAAATGAGACGCAAAATCACAGACTTTGATCAGGATGATGATGGTCACTGGCGCGCGGTTCTCGAATGCGGACATCGACAACATGTCCGGCACGATCCGCCGCTGACCTCACGTGTTTGGGTGCTTACCGCAGCAGGACGAGCAACGCGTCTCGGACTCGAACTCGATTGCCGGCATTGCGAGTCAGATGCCGGAACAGCGATTCGATACAGCATGACTAAAGAGACAAGCCTGCCAGACAACATACTATTGCGAGCTGCGGCCAATTTGTTTCCCGGGTATTTTGCCCTCGTGATGGCGACCGGAATAATTTCTATCGCTGCCTTCCTGCTGGAAATGAGGACGGTGGCGTTGTTGCTGCTGATCGTTAATGCTCTCGCATACGGAATCCTCTTGCTGTTGCTGCTGCTGCGTCTGACCCTTTTCTTTTCGCGCGTTCGATCAGACATTGCCGACCATGTGCGTGGGCCGGGCTTCTTCACTGTAGTTGCGGGAACGTGCGTCTTCGGCAGCCAGTTTGCAATCGTCGTCGGTCAACTTCGGATAGCGGCATTTCTTTGGTTTGCGGGTGTTTTGCTGTGGGCGCTGATCATGTACACCTTCTTCACTGCCATGACCATTCGCGAAAGCAAGCCGTCGATTGAGACGGGATTGAACGGCGCATGGTTGATTGCAGTGGTGGCCACGCAGTCAGTCTCGGTATTGGGGACGCTACTGGTGGACTTTTTGGACGCTTATCGTGCGCCCCTGCTCTTTTTCACGCTTTGCCTGTTCCTGACAGGGTGCATGCTCTACCTGCTGCTGATCACGTTGATTTTTTATCGCTTTACCTTTGTAAATTTTGAGAGCGTAACGCTCACTCCGCCTTACTGGATCAATATGGGAGCGGTCGCGATCACCACGCTCGCCGGAGCGCGACTAATTCTGGCCGCTGCAAGCTGGAGTCTTCTCGCTGACATCCTGCCGTTCCTCAAGGGCTTCACACTTTTTTTCTGGGCGACGGGCACCTGGTGGATACCCCTGCTGTTCATACTCGGATATTGGCGGCACATCTATAAGCGATTTCCACTTCGTTACGATCCTCAGTATTGGGGCATGGTCTTCCCACTGGGAATGTATACGGTCTGCACTTTTCAATTATCCAAAGCCATAAACTTTTCACCCCTCCTGGTGATTCCACGTTACTTCATTTACCTGGCGCTCGCCGGTTGGCTCGTAGCATTCGCCGGCTTGGTTCACAGCTTTGTATTCAAGAGCGTCGTTTCTGCGCGCCGGTAAAGTAGGCGATGGTGAATTACCTGGCACTCTCAGGCTACCTGGTAAACCTGGATTGCTTCCTTGCGCCCCTTGACCAGCACGTTCCCCATCGGAATGGCCTCGGCAAGATAATCACCGAGCTCGTGCCAGACCGCCATAAACCCGTCTCCCAGGAATTTGTTAACGATGCCATGATGCCGGTTTACGATTTCAACCATGAATTCAAACAGCGATTCGAGATAATCAACAACCTGTTCGGGTTCTCGTTTCTCAGCGAAAGCAGTAAAATTTCTG
>DATGYM010000456.1:0-13573 GCA_035297925.1 Pyrinomonadaceae bacterium
CCTGGACTTTTTAAGGTGTCAATTGAAGGCGGTACTCCCGCGCCACTCACCAACAAGACTTCCATGTATCCGGCTATCTCGCCTGACGGGAGCATGATCGCTACCGGATATTTTGAGGACCCAGGAGCCAGTAAGACAGCGATTTATTCCTTTCAAGGAGGAGAGCCATTAAGGATTTTGGATTTCTCAAGTTTCTATATTTCCTGGGCACCGGATGGTCGCAGCTTGACATACATCGATGGCCATCATGCTTCAAACATAGTTAGCCAACAGATGACCGGCGACAGTTCGATTAAAGAGTTGACTCACTTTAAGGACGGGGTCGTATTCGCGTTTGACTGGTCGCGCGACGGGAAGCTGGCCTGTTCCCGTAAAGTGATCACGTCAGATGCAGTCATGCTCACCGATCTTAGGTGAAGGAGGACGGCTGTAAGCGCGGAGTTAATTTTTCAGCCCAAGGCCATAGTTACCAACTCATATGATGACGCAAAATACCCCCCGCAACTTCTACCCCTATCCTGGGACTGCCGAGTATCGTTGGTAGCGCCGCACGCACCTCATCGTTTGACCGGCAAGGGAAGAGCCGGTTTGACTTCGAAGTTGAATCAAGGCGTTGGGTTAGGATGTCAGTACAGACGTCTGGATCCGTAATCAAAGTGTCGAGGTTTCCCTTTACCGCGACTATGGACAGCAAACAACCCTCGTCGTTCTCGACCAGCTTTACGGTTTCGCTATGATTGGGGCGGCGTAGAGTCGCGATTGCTTTCATGCTTGTTCTCTTCCTGGTTTTCACAAATTTCCACCTGCCATTCTGTTTTATTTTCACGGAAGGCTTCGCACCGTCCAGGTTGTTATCCGTGCGGCGGAAGATTCGATTACGAATTTGCTAATTCTTCCATCGTTAACCTCACTCAACATCAAATTGCCGGTATCAACGACGGAAATTTACTGGTTGCAGACGGCCAGCCGTTTGAAGCCGCGCCAGCTGCAACGCCGCGAGCCCTCCGGTTTGCAAAATCCCGAACCTTCTCGATAAGGCCGTCGATGTCAGGCTTGAAAACGTATGCGCTGGCTCCGGCGTCCATGGCCCTTTTTCGATCCGCTTCATAAGCGGCGCCAGAATAGAAAACAATAGCCGCGTGTGGGTCGAATTCACGCAACCGGTGGCACAATTCCACCCCATCGAAATCAGGTAGCCAGTTATCGAGCAAATAGAGATCAAAGCGTCGCGTCTGAGTCAGGGCCAAAGCCTCGAACGCAGTCCCAACAGAAGTTGTTTCGATACCCATGGAATTCAGCAAGATATCCAGCATTTCACGAGTATCTTCATCGTCGTCGACGCTTAAGACGCAAGGGGGCTTGCAGGGGAGAAGCATTATTGACTCCTGGTCTTTTCTTTCAAAAAGGCGGCTTTTCGCGTCAGTCAATCTGGCGCGGCCATTGCCGACGTTGTGGCTAAACTTTTCACTCATCGTCGTCGCGCTGCTGTTTCTTTTTACTCTTTTCCGCAGATGCGCTGGATGCTGCGGTAGCGTTGTTCGTCATCATTGCCCGAACGCCCAGCTCATGAACCAATCGACCCCCCTGGTGGGCCACATTGATCAACATCACTGCCCCCGCGGAATAAAACAGGAGGAAGGCCAGGTTAAGGGCCAATGAACTCTTCCATCTCAGTTTTCTCTTGAACAACAACGGTGCGAAGAGAATCATGGCGAAAATTACGCTCAGCGCGGTAAAGATTATGCGCGTTGATTCCGCCAACCCTTCGTGGCTTTCCAAAACCGCGGCGACTCCCGGAGTTCGCTCAGCCAATTCACCGGCGGCGTCTCCGGTGGCCACGGCGAAATAAGTTGCGACGGTCCCCAGGACCATGAGCACAAAAGCCGCCAGGAATAAACCTCTGCTGGATTTCGGCAGGAGCATTCCCAGCAGCACCAGGATGGGAGCTACCAACAGGAGTGCCACGGGAAAGTGGACGATTAGCGGATGCATCGCATCCCAACTCGGGATTGGTGGAAACATTTTGCCCTCTTTCTTCCGCTAGCTGACCGGCACAAACTTCTCGCGCGACGTGAACGAGGACGGACACCTCTCAAAATTCAGATTGCTGGTTGTGAAGCCACAAACGGGGCATACAAAAAATATCTGCTTATCGGTCTTCCACGCTTCCAGATTGTTGCGTGCTTCGCTATAGAGCTTCGCGTGTTCTGCCTCAGCATTGCGAGCCAGGTTGAAGGTCCGTACGGCCTGACTGTTAGCAACCTCACGAGCCTGTTTGAGAAAATCGGGATACATTGTGTCGCGCTCGTAAGATTCGCCCTTGATTGCTGCGTCGAGATTTTCGGCAGTGCCATTCACCTCCGGTGTTTTGATATTGGCGGTGGGCGCGCCGCCAAGTTTCTGAATGACCCGGGCGTGGTTGCTGGCATGGATTTCTTCAGCACGTGCCGCTGCGCGAAAGAGACTTGCGACTCTGCCATATCCTTCTGCGTCTGCTTTTTGCGCGAAAGCTAAATAACGAGCGTGAGCGTTGCTTTCTCCGTCGTACGCCGTCTGCAAGTTGTTAAGCGTCTCAGTTGCCTCGACTGTTGTGTTGCTTAACGTCGCCAAGTCTGTGTTGACCGCCCCAAACCTTGAACAACCGGACAGCACCGGTATCGATATGATCAAACCCAGAACAGACGCAAGCAGCGCCAGCCTGTTTAGATTTAATGCCTTCATTGGAAATTTCCTTCCTCAGTCTTATGGTTCAACAAACCGGTGGTTACTTTCATAAGTGCAAGACAGATGCCGGACAGGCAAAACCGAGAAAGGTGATTTAGTTAGGGGATGTTGAAGCGAGGTAAGTAAGTGGATGGCTGACCGTTCAAAAATTCTGACGCGCAGGCACGGTCTGTCAAAATTCTACGACAAGGGAGAGCGGGAAGAGAGCCAACTATTCCGGGGTTACATCTAAACCCTCCAGCGCATACTTTTTGATCTTGTAAGCCACGTCGCTGCGAGAAAGATCCAGCGTGCGCGCTGCTTCAGCCTGTACCCCCTGAGCGGCACGTAAAGCTCGTACGATTAATTCTCGTTCGATCTGCTCAATGCTCCGGCGCAAATCAACGCGTGAAGGCAACGAGTCGAGCCATCGCTGCAGGTAGTCCTCAGGTCCGTTTGCGCCGAATGTTTTCGACTCCTCTGTGATTAACACCAGGTCTGAGGCCATTATTTCTTTGCCTTGCGCGAGAATGCATGCTCGTTCGAGCAGGTTGCGAAGTTCTCGAACGTTGCCCGGGAAACCATAGCTCAGGAGCTTGTCGATCGCGGCGGGGCAAATCTGCCTCACTGGTGATTTGAGTTCGTGCGCTATTTGTTTGAGCAGCGATTGCACCAGAATAGGAATGTCTTCCTTGCGTTCGCGCAGCGGGGGAATATGAATGGGAACGACCGCCAGGCGGTAATACAGATCCTCACGAAACAGTCCTTCCTTAACGCGCAGTAGTAAATCGCGGTGAGTAGCGACGATGACCCGAACATCGATCTTTCGAAACGAGGTGGCGCCTACGCGCAGGACCTGTCCGTCAACTAAGACGCGAAGCAATTTGGCTTGCAGGGCCAGGGACATCTCGCCGGCTTCATCAAGCAGCATGGTACCGCGATGCGCCGACTCGAATAATCCCTGATGCGAGCGATCCGCGCCGGTAAAGGCGCCGCGTTCGTGACCAAACAGCTCACTTTCAAGCAGCGTCTCCTGAAAGCCGGCGCAGTTGAGGGCCACAAACGAATTATTCGCACGGTCACTTTGCTTGTGGATTGCGCGCGCCACGAGCTCTTTTCCGGTGCCGGTTTCTCCGGTTATTAAAACGGTAGCATTAGTGGGAGCCACGCGCGCGATCCGTTCTTTTAATTCGTGTATGGCAGCACTATTGCCAAGAATCTCACTGGAGAATCCCTGACGTTCTAACTCACCACGGAGTCTGGTGTTTTCCCGCAGAAGTTCAGCGTGTTCGGTTGCCCGTCGGGTAACACCCAACACGACTTCCGGGGTGAAAGGTTTAGTAATGAAATCAAACGCGCCCTGGCGCATCGCCTCCACCGCAAGGTCGACAGTGGCAAAGGCTGTCAACATCACTACCGGTAAAGTGGGATCAGCGTCCCTGCTCGCAGTTATCACCGAGAGACCGTCGCCGTTCGGCATCTTCTGGTCGGTTAGGACCACGTCATAGGGCGTGGTGGAGATATATTCAATTGCCTCCGACGCCGCCGCAGCTTCGGTGACCACGTGACCATCGCCCTTGAGAATCGTAGCAAGGACGCGCCGCATATTGGTTTCGTCGTCAACTATTAAGACGCGCGCCATCGGTCCAGCTCCTCTTGTCTACTTCCAAATTGTTGCCTGGGTTCGGGAGGCTAAGAGAGAAGCGCACTCTGCCAGGTTCATTGATTTCGAGCGTCGCAGTTCCACCGTGCGATTGCGCAATGTTATGTACAATACTTAGCCCGAGGCCCGTCCCCTTTTGTTTAGTGGTAAAGAACGGCTCAAAGATTCGCTGAGCGACTTCATCGCTTATTTTGTGACCCGTGTCCTCAACATAAATAGTCACTGCATGAGGGAGGGCGGGCTTCGCTCCAAGCGTAACAACCCCTCCCGAGGGCATCGCCTCAAAGGCGTTCGTTAAGAGATTGAGCAAAGCCTGTTGAATCTGGGTGTCATCGATTACCGCTTTTAACTCTGAAGCAACGTTCAACCTGATCTCGACGTTATTCTGGCCGGCCTTTGCCTTTCCCAAACTCGCAACATAGCCCAGCGTGTCTGCTAAAGAGACGGGCTTTTTTACAGGCGCTTTGGTGCGCGCGTACTCGAGAAACTCGCTGGTCATCCTTTCGAGACGGGCGGCCTCCTGCGTGGCCACGTCAAACATTTCTGCGCGCACCGGCGAATCCCGTTCATATCGGGTTGCCATTGTTAGTGAACTGGAGATCATGGCGACAGGATTGCGTATTTCGTGGGCAATGCCACTGGCGAGTCGGCCCACCGCCGCCAATTTTTCTTCAGCCACCAGACGATCTCTCGTTGCATAAAGCTCCGCAAGATTCTGTTTGAGCCTGAGGTGTTCACGACTCAGATCAGAGACCAGCAACCAAACCACAAGCGTCACCACCAGAAAAATCAGACACACCGTTGCCGCTTCAAAATACTCAGTTACATCCGCCGGCGGATGGCGCCGATAGAACAGCCAGACTTGCAGGAACGTACAGACGATTGTTACTGCACAGACGGCCAAAGTTGCGGGCAAACGAAAATAAGAGGCGGCGGAAATAATGGGCAGGATCATCAACACCGAATAATGGCTGTCTGAGATCACCGACACATCAGAGCTTCCTGCCAGATAAGAAACCAGGAAAGCAAAGGCGATATTGACCCAGATGGTCAGGTGTTTGTAAATCGCCACTAGCGATGGTTGCAGCTCTCCAGTGCTTTGAAGCCAAAGCAACTCAGCGATCAGCGCCAGGAATCTGCCAGTGACGACAATCAACAGAAGGAGAGACGGCACACCCAGCAACGAGAGGAAAGAAACATGCACCAGTACCAGGCCGGCCAGCACCCCGAGATTCAACAGAACGAGGATTGACTGCTGCTGTTTGAAAAGTTGGGAATCGAACGCAATGGCATTGCTTCTCATAGGTCTGCGAAGGCAGTCTGCAAGCGCTGTACCCGGTAAGTAATCTCGGTCGGCAGGGAAAAAGAAGGCAGCCAGCGATTGCCGTCGTTGGATTGCGTTAAACCCCACACCCGTGAAAGTAAGATTCCCCAGTATTCGAGGTTCCTGGTAGTGTCTCAGGTTCGATTTTCTCTCCGCGGTCTCAACAACCTTGCGGCTCAGCGGTGAGAATTGTTAGTGAAAATGCGCTCACCGCCGAGACGGCGAGCACGCGGACGACGCGCAGAGAATTCAAAAACTCAAACCAGGACCGTACCAGGTTCCGGGTTCCGGTAGCTTTGGCGGTGGACAGGGATATCGTTTGAAACTAATGTTTCCTGGTCGGATACTCAGCAACAGGAAAAAGTATGGGCCACGGGCACGACCACAGCAAACTGATCGGGCGGCGTTTACTTCTGGCCGTAATCATTACCGTAGCGTTTGTTATCGGCGAATCCGCGGCCGGCTACTTTTCAAACTCACTGGCTTTACTTTCAGATGCCGGTCACAACTTTGCGGACGCCTTCGCGTTAGTCTTGTCATGGTATGGACTTTGGATTTCACGACGACCATCGTCGGCAAGACGCACCTACGGCCAGCACCGGGTCGGGATACTGGTGGCACTCGTCAACGCCGTCGTTTTGGTGTTGATTGCGTTACTAATCCTCTGGGAGGCCGTCTCTCGTTTTCGACAACCCGAGCCGGTGCAGAGCGCGCCGATGATCGTTGTCGCCCTAATCGCGATCCTGTTGAATACGGTGATCAGTCTGTGGTTAAGACACGCCGCCAGGGACGATTTAAACGTGCGCAGCGCTTACATGCACATGCTCAGCGATGTGGTTGCCGCGGCGGGAGTAGTCGTAGCCGGGCTGGTCGTGGCGTTTACTGGCAGTCTACTTGCCGACCCATTCGTGTCAGTCTTGATTAGCATCTTCATTCTGTGGAGCTCATGGGGAATTTTGAAAGAGTCAGTCAACGTATTGTTGGAAGGTGTGCCCCAGGGTGTGGAAATGGAAGCCGTGGAACAAACCATCAATGCTGTAGACGGTGTGCTGGCGGTGCACGATCTTCACGTCTGGACAGTTGGTGCCGCCATGATCTGTTGCAGTTGCCACATCAGCGTTGAAGAACAGAGCGTACGCAGTGGCGAGAATGTGCTTCGCGCGGTGGCTGAAGAATTGGAAAATAAGTTTGGCATCAGCCACAGCACAATTCAGGTCGAGGTTGAGGGCTGCGAGCCAAATGACATGTTTTGCATTATGAAGATAGCGCGCAATGCTGCCGGCAAGGGCCATGGCCACTGAGCCGCGCCAGCGGGATCACTTTGTCTGAACTCAGCCTGACGGATCTTCGGACGTTCTTCGTGAGTGCTCTAGATCTGAGCAACTACTCGCTGGAGCTTTTCATTCACCTCACTGGCTACTGCGGCGAGAGTTGAATTGTCTCCTGCTACCGACAGCATCGTCGTGGCGTCGATCGCGGCCACGACAGA
Source organism: Pyrinomonadaceae bacterium (assembly GCA_035297925.1). Taxonomy (GTDB): domain Bacteria; phylum Acidobacteriota; class Blastocatellia; order Pyrinomonadales; family Pyrinomonadaceae; genus PSRF01. The sequence continues at coordinate 7,180 of DATGYM010000456.1, forward strand.
TTTTCCCGGATCGTCAGCCTCGTAAACAATGACATTGCAAGGGAGCAGCAGCCCGATGTGGAGCTCTTCCTGCAGAGTTCTATACGCCAGAGGGGGATTGCAGGCACCCAAAATTACGTAACGGCGGAAATCCACGTCCATTTTTTCTTTAAGTTTCTGCTTGATATCGATTTCACAGAGCACGCCGAAGCCTTCCGCCATCAGTGAAGCCCTGGCTTTTTCGACGGCTTCTTCGTAAGGAACATCAAGTGTTTTGCTAAATCCGTATTTTGCATGTTGTAGTTGCGGAGCACTCATATTAATTATCCTTTCCACGGTAACCAGCTTGCGAAAAGGCACGGCTGCCGAAACCCGTGCTCGCTGTTAGTAATTCCTCCGACGATCCTGTATTTCAAACTGCTGATGTTTGCTTACTCTTCTTAACTGCACCCGATCGAGACTCGACACGGCACGAAGGGGCCATTCAAGTCGAAATTCCGAGACGCGGCAGCACCCAGCGCATCAGCACAATGTAAGCCGCAAGAAATAATCCCAGCCATAACAATTCAATCATTGCTCTTAACTCCTCAATCTCAAACAGTGGTTCCAAACAATGCGCCAATGCCGGCCGTGATTGCCATTGCAATTGCTCCCCAGAACGTCACGCGAACAATTCCTTTGAGAAGGGGAGCGCCTCCTGTATAAGCCGCCAGGGCGCCCAGCAGCGCGAGAAAGAACAGAGAAGTTCCAGCAACAAGTAGTACGAGGCTGGTAGCAGGCGCGATGACAACTATGAGCAACGGTAGTGCGGCGCCAACTGCAAACGTTAGGGCGGAAGTAAGCGCAGCCTGAATTGGTCGGGCACTGATCGTTTCTGAGATGCCCAGTTCATCGCGGGCATGGGCTGCCAGCGCATCTCTGGTCATTAGTTGTTCAGCGACTTGAATTGCCAGAGCCGGATCGAGTCCACGTTTGACGTAGATGGCTGCAAGTTCCTTTTTCTCGTTATGTTCATCGGCAGCGAGCTCCGTTCGCTCACGCTCGATGTCCGCGCGCTCGGTATCCGACTGAGAGCTGACCGAAACATACTCACCCGCAGCCATCGACATGGCGCCGGCAACCAGGCCTGCTACGCCGGCCACCAACACGGCAGTATGAGTTGCATGTGAAGCGGCCACACCGACAACGAGACTGGCCGTCGAGACTATTCCGTCGTTTGCCCCAAGCACAGCAGCGCGGAGCCAGCCTATATGCTGCGTACGATGCCCCTCACGATGGAATAATGGCATCTCAGCTTCCTTATCCGACAGCCTGGCGGTTCATCTCTTAGGTCGGTCACTTCTTGCCGAAGATCAACCAGCCAAGCAGGACTCCGAGACCGAGCGTGACCAAAGTAGGAATCCACATCCAACTGAAGCCGCCGTTCACCCATCCCTGTCCCATCCTGTATCCGCCTATCCCTCCTTGTCCCATCATGCCGCCACCCATCCCGGTCATTGCCCAGCCGCCGAAAATCAGGAAGAGCACGATGACGAGGACAAACGCGATGACCAGAGGTGTCTTGCTCGATTCGATCATGACATTAGTCTCCTAAGGTTTGCAGCCATCCGGGCTTTATCTCGCCAACCAGGGCCCGAACTCATCAACGAGCCCCGTCATTCTTGAGAACTACCTTGAGCGCGCCCTCTTTTGCAGCGTTTCCAAATGTGTCGTACGCCTTCATGATGTCGTTCATCGCGAAGCTATGTGTCACAAGCTGGGCAGGCTGCAGCTTGCCCGAGCGCACGACCTTCAGCAGCATCGGTGTTGTTACCGTGTCCACCAGCCGTGTAGTGATCGCAATGTTACGATCCCAGAGTTTTTCCAGGTGTAGTTCCACCGGTTTGCCGTGAACGCCCACGTTTGCAATGCGTCCACCGGCCGCGACAATGTCCTGGCAGATAGCAAAGGTCGCAGGAACCCCGACCGCCTCGATGGCCACATCGACGCCGGCCCCTTCTGTCAGGTCCATCACGTTTTGGGCGGCCCGCCCGTCCGCGCTATTGATTAGCTTGGTTGCGCCAAACTTTTTGGCGACCGCCAACCGCTTGTCATCCAGGTCGATCATGAAGATAGCGGCGGGTGAATAGAATTGCGCGGTCAGCAGAACGGCGAGTCCCACGGGCCCGGCGCCCACGATGGCGACCGTGTCTCCGGGCTTCACTTGCCCGTTCAGCACGCCGCATTCAAAACCCGTCGGCAAAATGTCGCTGAGCATTACCATCGCTTCTTCATCGGCGTCCGCCGGGAAGTGATAGAGACTGCCATCAGCGTGGGGTATGCGCACGTACTCGGCCTGAGTTCCGTCTATGGTGTAGCCCAGAATCCAACCGCCGTGGCGGCAATGGGAATACATTCCTCGTTTGCAGAAGTCACACTTCAGGCAGGCGGAGACGCATGAGATGATCACCTTGTCTCCAACCTGAAACTCCGAGACGCCAGTGCCGACTTGCTCAACTACCCCAATACCCTCATGGCCGAGAATGCGGCCATCAGTCACCGCCGGTAGATCTCCCTTCAGAATGTGAAGGTCTGTGCCGCAAATCGTCGAAGTAGTAATCCGCACGATCGCATCGCTCGGATCCTGGATGTTGGGGCGCGCCTTCTCCTCCCAGGCACGCCGGCCCGGCCCGTGATAGACCAGCGCTTTCATGGTAGTGGACGTGCTTAAATTTGTGGCGCTCGCAGGCGCCTGTTCGAGTTCAGTGGTTGTCATTGATAACTCCTTAAAAAGTAAATCGCGCGGGGGCCGGTTCGTCGAGTGTTTTCGGCCCTTAACGCTTACATCTTCATTTCCATCTTTTTCATCTTCATCTTCTTACCCGCTTTGCCCCCGCCATGCATGCCTGCCATCATGCCGAGGTCTTTGAGCAGAGCATTAGCATGCGCTGCCACCTGCTTAGAGTCTGGTGGAGTGCCCTGCACATCGGTCTCAAGCACACTGACCTGATCCTTCAGAGCAGCGCGGTCTTTATCCATCTTCTCCATCATCATCTGCATCTTTGCTTTCATCTCAGGGTTCATCGCTTCCATCTTCGGTTTCATCTCAGCGCTCATCGCCTGCATGTGATTTTGATGGATGGCTTCTATTGCATCGAGGTTGTGTCGCAGCTCGGCAACGGCCGCGCGTGCGAATTCAGCGTCCAGGGCCTCAGGCTTCACTGCCTGATCACGTAGTGTTCGGGCGAACTCAGACATAGTCTTCATGTGGGCTGTCATAAGCATGTGATGCGGCGATTTCATCATCATGGCCATCTCCGACTTCATGCCCATACCTGCCGTCTTCTTTCCGCTTTGTGTGTGCTTGTGTTGCGCCCATGCTGCGGACGGAATTAACAGAATAAGTATGATGGCTGTGCCTGACAGTAGTGCGCGTGCGTCTGTCCTCATATTGTTCACTTCTCCTCTGATTGGGTTGCTGAAGTAGGGACAGTCAGGGCTGCCCAGTATTTGGTGGTGTCCTCATTTCAGTTTTCTCTGTGTGTCCTCCGTGTGCTCCGTGCCTCCGTGGTAAGTGTTGGCTTAACATCTGATCACCACGGAGTCACGGAGACCGAGGACGCACAGAGAACTGCAAATCAAGATACCGCCTGGTATTTGCCAAAGCTCGATTCTCTCCCGATACGGTTTTTGGTGTCGGTGCTCTAACGCACACAGCAAGGTTCATGCCCTTAACACACCTTTGCATTGTCTCTGTCTGTCGCGGACGGGCATCCCTGCTTTCAACTGCCTGCGAAAATATGCGCAGCCACAGCGCCAGAATTCGCAAAGCAGGACGAACGAATCGCGAGGATTCGAGCGCCTGATGTGCGGCACTGGTGTTGCTAAGAGGAAAAAGACGACTTCTGGCTCGACATCGCGTGAAGCCAGTGCATTTGTTGTTAGTTCCGATGGTGATTTTACAGCCGGAGAGAGCCAGCCCTACTTGGGTGTTAGTAGCAGCGTTTTCTTGACACCTCTTGCAACTATCCATAGAGTACCGATGGGCCATATGCATAAGCGACTCCCATCTCTGATTCTCTTGTTCGTGCTGGCGGGCAGTGCGTTTGCCGGAATTCCTCTGCCCACTGGTGAGGATGCCTGCAGCATGGGCCAGCCGATGGAGGGAATGGACTGCTGCAAGGCTGCACTGATGGGAGGCGCTAGTCCGGAAGTTGCGGCTGCCCGCTTGTGCTGCGTCGTGAATTGTTCTCACGAGGGATCGACTCCGCCATCCGGCCTACGTGTTTCGCCGCAGTCGCAACCTCTTGTTTCTGACTATCTGCCAGTCACGCCAAGCCTCCCTGCATCTATCCTGCTGACCCGGCACAGTAGCCGCTCGCACGGTCCACCAATCGATTCGCATCCCGCTTACATTCGTCATCTCGCGCTTCTGATCTAATTTCAACAAAGTCGTAGTGTGTCTTCCTGTGGCTTTTTTTAAGCCGCAACGTGTACTGCACATTCGTGTGCCTTGCGCGCGACAACTCAACTTTTGTTGGATTGATGGGGGGTCAGAAACGTGAAGAAATCTGTTATCGCTATCTTAATTGCGCTGAGCCTGGTTCTCGTCATCGCGGCGGCGTGTGGTTCAAAGACGGGAACTGATGGAAGCGTCGCAACGGGCAAAGTGATCAAGGCTGTGCCAGTGGGGAACCTGACCGCCACGCTGTCGAATGATAGCGGCGTGCTCAAGCGTGGCAATCAAGACCTGATGATCTCGTTCACCGATACGTCCGGCAAGCTCGTGGACGTTGGCGCTATCTCGCTGAACTTTCACATGGACCAAATGGGCACCATGGCTGCGATGAACGACGCTGTTACTTTCACGACTACCGGCACACCGGGCGTGTACAACGGCAAGGTCCATATTGAAGTCGGCGGTGAATGGCAGGGGCAACTGGCGTATGAAGGTGCCGCCGGCAAAGGGAAGACGACATTCAGCGTGACGGCACAATGATTCATCGCTTAATTGAACTCAGCCTGCGCAATCGTGGCATCGTGATCGTCATCTATCTAGGCCTCGCGGCCTGGGGCTACTGGGCCTTGCTGCGCACACCCATCGATGCGATTCCTGACCTCTCTGACAACCAGGTGATCGTGTTTACGGACTGGACGGGACGCTCGCCCCAGGAAGTCGAGGATCAGGTCACTTACCCATTGGTTACGAACCTGCAAGGGTTGCCCGGAGTGCGCGTGGTGCGCGCGAGTTCCGCGTTTAGCTTCTCAATGATTAATGTCATCTTCGAAGACAACGTTGATCTTTACTGGGCGCGCACGCGCGTATTGGAACGTCTGAATCTTGTCGGCAAGCAGTTGCCTGAAGGCGTGACTCCCACACTGGGACCGGACGCGACGGGCGTAGGCCAGATCTTCTGGTACACGCTGGAAAGTGACCAAATGAATCTGCGCGACTTGCGCACTTTGCAGGACTGGTTCGTCCGGTATCAACTGAACTCGGTGCCCGGCGTTGCCGAGGTCGCGAGTGTCGGTGGTTACGTGCAGCAATACCAGGTAGATGTCGATCCGAACAAGCTCCGCGCTTATGCTCTGCCGCTCTCCACGGTGGTAGAGGCAGTTGAGCGTTCCAATAACAACGTTGGCGGCAATGTAGTTGAACAGGGAGGACAATGGGCGGTGGTGCGAGGCATTGCCCTGATTGAGTCAGTAAGCGATATCGAGAACATCGTCATCGGCGCTCCCAATGGTACGCCGCTCTACGTTCGAAACGTTGCTGACGTGAAACTGGGAAATGCATTTCGTACCGGCGTCCTGGACAAGAACGGCACCGAGGCGGTCGGAGGAGTAGTGATCGCCCGCTACGGCGTCAATACCCTCGACGTAATTGATGCCGTCAAACAGAAGATCGGTGCTCTGCGGGCCGGACTGCCGCCGGGCGTACGAATCGTGCCCTTCTACGATCGCACACAGCTCATTGAAAGAGCGACGCATACGCTGAAGCGGGCGCTGATCGAAGAACTAATTCTGGTCACGTTAGCGCACATACTCTTCCTGGCACACTTTCGCTCGATCCTCATCGTGACCATCCCATTACCGCTCGCGATATTACTTTCTTTCCTGTTTATGCATTACATGGGCATCAGCTCGAATCTGATGTCTCTATCGGGAATCGCCATCGCCATTGGCGTGCTGGTCGATGCCGGGATCGTTGTCACTGAGAACGCATTCCGCTTCCTGGAGCAGCGCAAGATCGATCCACGCGACCGAAAAGCTGTTTGGGACACAGTGCTCGATTCGACCAGGTTAGTGGGGCGTCCAGTGTTCTTTTCCATGGCAATCATCGTACTTGCGTTCGTTCCGGTTTTTTCCCTCACCGGCCAGGAAGGCAAGCTTTTTCATCCCCTGGCATTCACAAAAACCTTCGCCATGGTGGGCG
>DATGYM010000457.1:0-3841 GCA_035297925.1 Pyrinomonadaceae bacterium
AACGCCGCCAGGATGAAACGTGTTGTTGTCCGTCTTTTGTCCGTGAGCTGAAGCCGCACGATCTTAGCTCTCGCTTTTTTGCCGAAAGGTTGGTGGGCAGGACGGGTGGGATTTAGTCGCGTAAGGCTCTTAGGAAGCGCCTCACTGGATCAGCAACCGTTTTCTCGGTGATCTTACGCGTTGCGCAGTACGGCGACGTAAACCATTGGCGGAGCGGTTTCGTTCCCTTGCTACAGTTACAGGAGTGGCAACACAGAGCTACATTTACTTCCATTATCGACTTGTCGTTCCATCTAGCATTATCGAAGTGCTCCCACGTCGCATTACGTCTTCTGTCGGCGTTGGTGGAACGGTTTGTGAATTTCACGCGGCAGTAAACGCAATCTCGATCTCTGGCACGGACTTTGGCTTCAGGCTCCTTCGGTATTCCCCATCTGTTCATAGATCACTTGTTTCCTAGCCACCTGGAACGCCTTTAGTTCAGTTCAAAGCACTCACTGCGGAAGAGAAGCAGGCGCAGTTCGACAGCTACATCGCTGGTTTAAGCGCCCACGCGATCACCAAGACTCGTGAGGATGAGAATTTTTTCCGGAAAAGACTAGAGATGCCGGTGCTACCTGAAAACTATGCCGTTGCCGGTGAAGCCCCAACACCGGAACAACCTGCTCGTCCGCTCCGACTCGTGAGACAATAGTAGCCCGATTCTGCCAAAGCAATTTGGAACGGTGTTGCAATGGTTCATAGGTTTTGATAATCACATGGATCGTAAAAATCTATACCCGTCGTCTCTGCGATGGAACTCCGACCGATTCAACCGGACTGAGTTCTCATTTTCGGTTGGCGGGAAGCAAGCCATGAAGTTTCGTGACCACCCAGTACTGGAGTGCAGGAGCGGGATGAAACTGTGGCCGCCACAATGGTCGAACGCATACCAAGCTAAAGAGCGTTGGCCACATGGTGAAATCGGAAAGCTTGAGAGTGTATGGATGCACGAACTTCTTGATAGATGCGTGTTTCTGTCCGTCAGAGATGGCGTGTTTCACTATACCGGCTCAATGTACTTTGACGATCCCGGCTCGTGCATGATGGTTTACAAGTTTTTGAAATCTGTTGCGGGGTGCTCGACTTCTGACATCGGAGACTTGGATGTATCGCATTCGTATCTCCTTTAATGATTTCTGAAAGGGAAAAAGCGGGAGCCATGAAACCCGATTCCGAATCCATCACAAGACAAGTTCAGGCAGTACTCTATTACTGTGCAACCAACGACTGCCGCGAGACGTTCTGGACTCTGTGCGATGCCAATCTACACAGCAAGGACACCTCGCACTGGGACTTGGTTCAGCAGGAGATGAAAAACCGTATCGTTGGTGATGCGCGTCACCTTGAGTGGCTACAAGGCGATCACCCAATGGAATACCGTTCCAAGGGTGAAGAGGACATCTGGCATTTCTGCCGGAAGTGCTCAAAGTGGCCGCGATCTAATTTTGATGCACTCTCATTTCAAAACCTCTCAGCCAACTTTGAGTTATGTAAAGAATGTGTTGCGCTGAATCACCAGGGGGAATGTGAGGCATTGCCTCCCGGTTATTTCTGAGAACAAAACCTGCGCACCGTCAGTGAGGATGACCCTTACAATCCCATTATCGCTAAGATGTTGCAGTCCGCCGATCTTCACGAGACTCGAAATCAAGTGCTCGCCCCACGCTTTTGACCGCCAGCGCGGAGCGGCAGCAAATATCGTTGCGTGCATTTGATTGACAGTCAAACAGAATACAGCCCCGGTTCAGGCGCTTCGTGGTGGCGGGTTTTCCTTGTCCGGCGTGCCTATAGCTAACATGAAATGTTCCGGGCAGAGATACAGGAATCTGCGAAAATCTTTGCCAATGTTCTTTTGACCTTCGGCATTGAGCAGCGTATTTTCCACCCCGTCAAATAGTCCTACTTTTACACAGTCGGCCCAGTCACATTTGTCCATGTCATCTTCCTTGTCGCTGCACCGAGCGGCGTGAATGTAGCGGGGTTCGGGTACAGCGATAAACGCGCCGCGAAAAGAGCGGCAGTCATTAACCAAGTTTTTCATTCATGAGCGGAATATCTATTGACCCAATCTCCCTGACACGTCGATTTATCTGTGTAAGAAAGAAGTCATACATTACTTTCGCAATGCTAGACTGCTCAAAGATTAGCTTGCCGAGGTAAGAGCTGCCGTCCGGAGTGTCGATTACCAAATAAACTGTAATAGGAGGTATCACTCCGGACAAAAGCACTGCGGCAAGTACCCCGCCTTCGCCCCTCACGAAGCGTGAGATTGAATCAGCCGGACCACTTGTGAACAACCACGTTGGTGGCCACATCCTCACGCCGTCACAGAACATGAATGGGTGGTTCCGAAGTTCCATCTTCGTTTCGCTGTTTCGCTATAGTAGCCAAGGGATTGTTGTCTCTGGCTATGGCCTCAATTTGAGCCTTAGACTTTGCTTCATCCATCGGCGTTCGGCAATGCGGGCAGATTGTTGCTTCCGCATGGATCGGGGATTTACACGCCTGACACGTGATTGATCTGCAAAGATCAACAGCGGCGACTCGTCGGAGCTGTGGAGGCAGCAAGTCAGCTAGCACAGATCGCCAGGGGACATCGAGGGGTCGCCGCCATACTTAGTTTTGTGCGCATAAGACGTACCACGATTGCGCGCGGCGAAAACCCATTTCTTTCAAGAATACCCCGCGCACCGCTCCGTCAGTAATGAAAATGTTTTCGGCGACATTAGCAAATATGAGAAAGCCCCACTCATTCCCGGAGTTTAGCTAACGCCTCGAAACTCTGTCCTCGTCGAGCCTAGTCATTCTGTAGGGCTACGACGGACAAAAAAATCATCATTTTGGTGCCTAGCGTTCGTTACGAGGCGCGAGGTATCAAGTTAGATGCGATGCATCAGGAGGCAGATCAGCTAGCAATGACGTTGCTAAACTCCGACGAGCCGCCGCTGCGATCTAGGCAACAGAAGAGGGCAACGAGAGAGACGACGTAAACAGCCATAAGAGTACGAAATTATGAAGGCACTCAAACGAAGAATCACCCGCCGATTGCAGCTCCTATCGCCATGGGCAGTGGGCGTGATCGCGGGGTTCGCCGGCTATTTAGGCATCATGGGCGTCATCTATCTGTTTGAGATGAGTCCGTGAAAGGGCCGGACCCCGTTCTCGAAGCTCGGCCCGTGTTTAGGTAACTCGTAGTCACTCCTTGATGATGTCGTGGCGCACGGAGAACGAGGCGAAAAGCCCGCGTTCCATACCTGTCGATTTCCACTTTAGCTGCTCCTGCACGCTGCATGGGCGGGCTTTTCGCCAATCGGTAGATACAACTCTTGAGTTATACAATTCACCGCTACAGAGAAGACGATATTCAAAGGTGACAAATCCATCTTCGGGTTTATCCGGGTCCAACCGTTGAGCATGTCCAGAACGTACATAGCCACCCTTCAATAACTAGTCGTTTGAATCGCGTTGCGAATGAATTGAAGGAGTTTCCCGGTTCGTCATGGCGGCTTCTATATCACAAAATAGAAGCAGTTTTCCGATTCAAGCTGAGTTCAAGAAAAGTTGCCGAAATAAGCGATGATCGGCGAAACAACCGAAATCGTCGATAGAGTCGAAGCGTTCAGAAAGACAAATAAAAACAGCGGCTTACTTCTAAACAGCTGTTTTCTCCACTACACCCGCTTTTAGCACTTACACTGTTTTGAGTCCGGCGCGTCTGCCATTCCACCACTCCGGCACGGACATTAATATTGATAACCAAACTCGACTACGATGCAAGCAGCATCGAGACCGAAAACTT
>DATGYM010000458.1:0-2349 GCA_035297925.1 Pyrinomonadaceae bacterium
ATGTTGATGTTGACGACCAGCTTGGGGAGCACGTCGGCGATGAGCGGAAAATCAAACAGATTCTTCTCAATCTTCTTTCCAACGCCGTGAAGTTCACTCCTGAGGGAGGACGAATCACCATCACTGCCAACAAAACAGAGAATGGCGCGGAGATCTCGGTCAGTGACACCGGTATTGGTATTCCACCAGCTGAGCGACCGACAATCTTCGAGGAGTTTCGTCAGGTCGGCGGCGACTATGCGCACAAGAAGGAAGGCACGGGATTGGGGCTAACTTTGGCGAAGAAATTCGTTGAGCTGCATGGAGGGAAGATTTGGGTGGAGAGTGAAGTCGGTAAAGGCTCGACATTTAGTTTCACTTTACCCAACAAGTCTGTCTCTCTTTAGCAGGCGCTGGATTTTTTTTAGGGATCATGGAATCAAAACCATCTCGTCTTATCACGCTCGGCACAGCCGCTGGCCCCTCACTTGGACGACACCGGGCGCAATCTTCTAATCTGTTAATCGTAAACGGCCAGTATTATGTCATCGATGCCGGCGACGGAGTCTCACGTCGTCTTGCTAGGGCTGGTGTCGATGTTCGGGATATTGGAACGATTTTCATCACACACCACCATGACGATCATACGTCGGGCCTCGGCACACTCTTATCCATGGCATGGGATCGCCAACGCACAAAGCCGGTCAACGTTTATGGCCCACCAAGGACGGAAGATCTGGTCACGGCGGCTGTGCATTATTACGAAATTAGCGCCGAGATTCGGATTGCTGACGGAGGCCGTACTATGCCAATAGAGCGGGTCTTCTTCGGCCATGATGTTGGGACCGGAGTCATCTACCAGGACACGAACATCAGGGTGACCGCCGTCGAAAACAGTCATTTTGCTTTTCACACGGGGGAAGCTTCCGGTAAGCACAAATCTTACGCGTATCGTTTTGAAATTCCTGATCGCGTGATTGTGTTCACGGGAGATACTGGGCCGAGCGAGTCTGTTACTGAACTTGCGAGAGGCGCTGATCTGCTCGTCACCGAAACTTCTTCCTGTGAGGAAAGAAAGCAAGCAATGATCAAAGATGGACGCTGGCAAGCGATGAGTCCTGCGGAGCAGGCCGGCATTATGCGACAGGCAACTCAGGGCCACATGACCCTGGACGATATTGCCATAATGGCCGCACGCGCCGATGTCAAAACGGTGGTGCTATCCCATCTAACTCAGAGGGTCAGTACTGACGACTACACACCATGGGCGGAAGAGGTAAAGAAAAAGTTTTCCGGCCAAGTGCTGGTTGCCGAGGATTTGATGGAGTTTTGAAACTGAAAGATTAGCCTTTTAGCTGAGAGGTTCGAGCGTGTGGGTATCTGCTCGCACTTTGAACAGTGACGCGCCAGGGATGGTCACATAACCATCGAGCCGCTTGCAGTAATACAGCTTCACGATTGTCTCGCCGGAATAAACTCGCCCTCTGGATCAACTATTTCGTGCTTCTGGGTCAGCGGATTCACAGCAGTCCAAAGCTCATTGCCTTGATAGCCTTTGATCATGGCTGAAGGCTAAGGGGGAAACAAGCTGATTGTCAACGAGCGAATTGAAGCGTCGTACAGTTCAATCGTAAGGCGATACCAGACTTGACTCCGGCCTAGCGGGCGAAATACCTTAGGCCGCGATTAAGCCAGGCCGACCAGTACTTTTCGTCGCTAAGACGGGTCACTTAACAGCAGGGTATCAACAAAGGGCACAGGTATGACTGATACATCGCGATTGGAAAGCACATGAGCAACGACCAAGAGGCACGGAAAGCGCAGACAAAAACCTTGTTCAATATGTTGTCATCCGATTACGACTCAGGGGCAGGATGCTTTGCTCATTTCGGCCGAAGGCTCGTGGATGTTGCGGGCATTAACGCCGGTGCACGCGTACTCGACATTGCGTCTGGGCGCGGAGCGGTGCTTTTCCCGGCTGCGGAACGTGTTGGTACTAGTGGTGAGGTGGTCGGGGTTGACATTGCCGATGCGATGGCCCAAGCGACCAGTGAAGAAGCAGCACGTCATGGACTCACGGCACGTGTGAGCGTAATGGATGCCGAAGAGTTGACTTTTCCGGATGAGGTTTTCGATTTCGTGACCTGCGGCTTTGGCATCATGTTCTTCCCTGACCAGGATCGTGGCCTTGCGCAAATGCGGCGAGTGCTCAAACCTGGCGGTGGTCTTGCTCTATCTACTTGGAAGGTCGCGCAAGGCGCAGATTTACATCCGGTTCTGAAAGAAATGGGTATTGTTCACAATCGCGAACCTGGGTGGATAACCGAACCGGATACTCTCGAAGCCTTAGTCCACCGCAACGGGTTTACG
>DATGYM010000459.1:0-15019 GCA_035297925.1 Pyrinomonadaceae bacterium
GTCGGGCTACCGCACCGCGGTCTACCGCCCGGTCGCTTTTGTAGTATTCTCTGCGCTCATTTCATGAGCCGTCGCGATCAAGCAGCAAGCAATGAAACGAGCATGGCGCCGCCTCCAGCTCGCTGGCGCGCTCTTGTCCTCTTATCGTTAGCGGAACTGCTCGGCATGTCGCTCTGGTTCAGTGCTTCAGCAGTTGTGCCGGCGCTGCGGCAGGAGTGGAAACTGAGCGACGCCAGCGCCGGGTGGTTGACGATAGCCGTGCAACTCGGGTTCGTGGGCGGCACGTTGTTGAGCGCATTCTTCAATCTGCCTGACGTGATCCGTGCGCGCTATCTTTTCGCGCTATCGGCGCTGGCCGGCGCCCTGACCAATGCAGCGTTTGGCGCCTACGCCCATAACGCACGAACGGCTATCGTGCTCAGGTTCCTGACGGGAATGTTCCTGGCAGGCGTGTACCCACCTGGTATGAAAATCATGGCGGGCTGGTTTCAGCGCTCGCGCGGTATGGCGCTGGGCGTGCTCGTCGGTGCGCTGACCCTGGGCAAAGCGTCGCCGTATCTGGTGAACGGACTGGGAAGCGCCAACTGGCGGCAAAATATTTTCTTCATCTCTTTACTTGCCATCGCCGGGGGTCTGGTTGTGCTGCTATTTGTCGGCGACGGCCCCCACGCGCTGCCGGCTGCCCGCTTCGACTGGAAACAGGCAGTGGCGGTCTTTAGTAATCGTGGCGTGCGCCTCGCCAGCTTTGGCTATTACGGACACATGTGGGAACTCTACGCCATGTGGGTTTGGATTCCAGTCATGATTCGGGCCAGTCTGAGCATCGCGAAAGCTTCGCCGGTAGCTGCAGAGATCGCTTCGTTTCTGGTGATTGGTTGCGGCGCACTCGGTTGCGTTGCGGCAGGGCTGATTGCCGATCGTGTCGGACGCACTGTTGTAACCTCGTGGGCGATGGCGATCAGCGGTAGTTGTTGTCTGCTAATCGGTTTGCTGTTCGGCGGAAATCCTTTTCTACTCCTGCTTGTGGCCGCCATCTGGGGGGCCACCGTAGTGGCCGACTCGGCGCAGTTTTCTGCATGTGTAACTGAGCTTGGTGATCCGCGCTACGTCGGCACTGCTTTGACAATGCAGACCTGCGTTGGGTTTCTTCTGACTACCGTTTCGATCGAGCTAATACCCTACTTTGTAAACGCGGTCGGCTGGCAGTTCGCATTTGCGATATTGGCGCCGGGACCAATGCTGGGCGTATGGGCGATGCTGCGTTTGCGCGCACTCCCGGAAGCAGCGAAGATCGCGCACGGTCGACGGTAAATTGGGCCGCGGATTCACGTAGAAAAAGCGGATCAGAGAAGGCATGAACGAAAATGAATAAGATTTTTTGAGTCATGTCATCCAATGTAACGCGGCAAAAACATGACTACAGAACTAAAGCAAAGGGTCCGTAAGATCATTCGCGCGCTTAAGCGTGCTTATCCCGACGCAAAGTGTTCACTCAACCACTCAAACCCTTTTGAGTTGTTGATCGCAACAATTCTTTCGGCCCAGTGTACGGACGCGCGTGTGAACATCGTTACGCAGGATCTTTTTCGCAAGTACCGCCGGCCGGAAGACTATCTGAAAGTCCCAGCCAAAGAGTTGCAACGAGACATACGCACCACCGGATTCTTTCGCAACAAGACAACGTCAATCCAGGGCACTGCCAGGGTTTTGCAGGAGAAGTATCGGGGCGAGGTGCCGCACACAATGGAACAGCTGTTAGAACTGCCTGGCGTTGCGCGCAAAACTGCAAACGTTGTTCTCGGCAACGCGTTTGGGGTCAGCGCGGGTGTTGTAGTCGACACGCATGTCAGCAGGTTGTCACATCGATTGGAACTATCTGGAGAAAAGACCGCGGAAAAAATCGAGCAGGATCTGATCGCGATCGTGCCCAAAAAAGATTGGGTGATCCTTCCTCATCTGCTTATCGCTCACGGCCGCGCGATCTGCAAAGCTCGCAACCCGCTATGCGCCGAATGCGTCATCGAAAAGTTTTGCCCGTCGTCTTATCTAAAAACCGGGCTAATGCCCGGCACTTGATATTCAAAACTCACCACCGAGACTCAGAGCACTACAGAGTCGCACAGAGACCCAGGAAAATACCTCTACAGACGTTGCGCTAGCGCATTCAATCGAACGTCGTTACAATGACCCCCGCTCCGCTTATTCCATGTTTGGATTTGTACGCCCCACGCTCAGATGCCAGTGGCTATTTGCTGCAATTTCGGCTGCAAGCGACAGTTTTCCCGCCTGCTCCCCGGTTTTCTGGGGCGCATCTCTGACGCAAAAAAGGGAGCCCTGGCGTGAGCTACCGCTTCCCCTGGCATCGTCTGACCGACGAGCATCTGCTCGATCAGCGCATCTGCGATCTCACCCTTAAAATCAAAGGCTCGTTTCTCGAACCGCACATCAAACGACTTTACAGCGAACTGAACGGACGCGGCATACGCTTTAAGCCGCACGTCTGGCTGTCGGAAGAATGGTTTTCACCCGACGGTGTGCCGGGCATTGCCATTCCGTTTTATCTTGCGCATCCGCGCCTGATGAAGCTTGAGCGCAAGCAAATGCTGGAGGTCGAGGGCGGTTCCGACACCGAATGTATGCGTATTCTCCGCCACGAGGCCGGCCACGCTCTTGATACGGCGTTTCGTCTCCACTTCAAACGGAGATGGCGCGAACTGTTTGGCTCGTTTGCACAGCGCTATCCGGATTTTTATAAACCGAAACCGAAGAGCCGTAAGTTTGTTTTGCATCTGCCTGCCTGGTACGCGCAGGCGCATCCCGCAGAAGATTTTGCAGAAACGTTTGCCGTTTGGATCACGCCGCGCTCACGCTGGCGGCGGCGCTATAAGGGTTGGCCGGCGTTGCAGAAGTTGGAGTATATCGACGACCTAATGAACGAGCTGGCCGGTACCAAACCACGAAATCGAGCGCGCATAAAAGTGGAGCCTATCTCGGAACTGCGCATGACGTTGCGTGAGCACTACCGGCGCAAACGCGAAAAATATAACTTCGATTGGCCGGCTGTTTACGATCGCGATCTGCGGCGCATTTTCTCAGACGAGCCACGCTTTCGCTCCAAGCCAAGCGCAGCGAGTTTTCTGCGCAGCGTGCGCCGGGAGGTTCGTCAGATCGTCGCGGAAGGTACCGGCGTCCACCAGTACACAATCGATCATGTGCTGGAAAATATGATCGACCGCTGCAAGGATCTTAGGTTACACGTCGCCACACCCGCACGGGAAACGCGGCGGCGTGTAATGATTGTTTTGACAGTCCAGGTTATGAACGTGCTGCATTCGGGTTATCATCGCGTGGCACTCTAACGGTTGCGGTGATTCGTATGACTTTCGAGCCCAGAAAAAAACTCCGCATCATCGTTCTCGTGCATCAGGATCTTGTGCCTCCCGACACCCTCGAGGGACTAAGCGACAAAGAAATAGCTGAAGTCAAAACGGAGTATGACGTCACTTCAACTCTCAAGAAGATGGGACACGACGTTTATCCGATCGGACTTTATAACCAGTTGAATGTGATCGGCGATGCCCTGCTGGAGTACAAACCTCACATCGCCTTCAATCTGCTGGAAGAATTTCACGGCTACCCGCTTTACGACCAGCATGTGGTCAGTTATCTCGAGCTCATGCGACAGGCCTACACCGGTTGCAATCCGCGGGGCATGACTCTGGCCCACGATAAGGCGTTGACGAAAATGATTCTTGCGTATCATCGCCTGCAGGTGCCTAACTTTGCGGTTTTTCCCATGAACCGAAAAGTCAGGCGGCCGAAGCGCCTGAAGTTTCCAATGCTGGTTAAGTCCATCAGCGAAGAGGGATCGGTGGGCATCTCACAGGCATCTGTGGTGCACGACGATGAAAAACTCACTCAGCGCGTGGAGTTTATCCATCGGCAAAACAAGACCGCGGCTATTGCCGAGCAGTACATCAAGGGCCGCGAGATTTATGTCGGGGTAATCGGAAATCAAAACATTCAAACTTACGCGCCCTGGGAGCTGGTGATGGAGAAGCTTCCCGAAGGTTCAGAAAACATCGCCACGCTTAAGGTGAAGTGGGACCCGGCCTATCAGGAAAAAGTCGGGGTGAAGACACGCGCCGCGGAGCTGACTCCCGAGCAGCACAAAGTGCTCGAGCGCCTTTCCAAGCGCATCTACCGTTATCTTTTTCTCAGCGGCTATGCGCGTTTGGATTACCGTCTGACCGATGAAGGACAGTTTTACTTGCTCGAAGCGAATCCGAATCCGCAGATTGCAGCCGGCGAAGATTTCGCTGATTCAGCGGAGCACAGTGGCGTGCCTTACGACCAATTGCTCCAGAAAATACTGACGGTCGGTTTGAATTATTACGCAGCCTCGCATGGTAGTTAGCTGTAGCGGTGGCGCTGCAGGAAATGGAGTAGTGACTTAGGTTCAATCTCTGCGTTAACCCGGCGGGCTCGGCGTTATGTGTCTTCATCGATTCTTCACCGGGGAGAGGAGAAGCACGATGACCTTGCGCAGAGAAAAACGCAAATCAGGTCACTATAGGAAATAGTTCGCTATTGCTTCTATCAGAAGTTATAACAACAGACTTCGCAGGAGCTTTGCCCCAATGACGCTCGCTCTCACTTTAATTTTCGTGCTACATCTCTATCGAACTGTGTCGAAGGTTCGCTGAGATCTAAGCCACATTGACTGATTGTGTTTGGCGGTCAAGCGCTTCGCCTTTAATTCAGCACACATCTTAGAAATTTTTTGTGACCTCTTTTAGTTCGCTTGCGCCTCAGCAAGTGTGATTCGTCACAAAACAGTCACATTGCGTCTTGTTGCCATCGATCTCAGCAACTAGAATGCTTTCGCCCCCAAGTAGTACCCCTCACAAAGAAATTGCAAGGCCCGAAAAAAAATACTGAGGAGATAGTTCCCCTTTGTCATTTAACAAACTGTTCCCCTGCGCGCTAGCGGCCTGCTTTGCCCTCGTGCTTCCCTTAATGGCTGCTGCACAAACAGGTGAAAACCATGTGCGGCTGGTCTCCAAAAAATTCGAACCATTTCCCGCGGCTATCAATCACGATCCCGTAATCGTTTCGCTGGCCTCTGCGGAAGACATCAAGGCGTCGAAGCCTTTCACTGACAAAGCCGGTGGTAGTCTTCAATTCCGTCAATTGATCACGGCGGCTATAGACGAGCGGCTTGGCTCTCGCTATTCCTGGGGAGCGACCGGACCTTCGGCCTTCGACTGTTCGGGCTTCGTTTGGAGCGCCTTCAAGGCAGCAGGGATCGATTTCGAGCGCGGCAGTGCGCGCACCTTATGGTCCCGGTTTGCCGCGCCTGCGCCGGAAGAACAATACAAGTTTGGCACGCTGGTTTTCTTTAGTAATCTCGCGCACGTCGGCATCGTCGCTGACGAACATGGCTTTTATCACGCCTCGCGCCATCACGGTGTTGTTTATTCGCCTTTCAATGACTACTGGCTTTCGCGGATCGACGGTTTCCGCCAGGTCCCGATGCCGGTCGAGTTGACAACTGACTAGCGCTGCCAGCCAACGTCTTAAATGACAAAGCCGGCGCTTCGCCTGAAGCGCCGGCCTTTTAATTTGAAGCTACTGTATTTGCGCGTGCGGCAGTCGCGAAATCACTTGTCCGCAGGAGGTGAAGGTACAAAGCCCGCGCGGTGCTCCTCGTCTCTCGCCTCCCAGACCACCATGATTTTATCTATCGCCACGTAACAGGTTTTGTCGTCGCTGTCCGTCAGTTGGACGACTCCATCTTCGACTTTCACAACCTCCCCGCGCAGACTCGATGCGCCGCCACAGAAGATGTCTATCTTCTTACCTATCATTTGAGCTAACAATGTCTGCATAGCTAAGCCTCAGCCGAAACAAGCGAGCGCCCACGCTCTAACCGTTTCCGTTCTTGAACGTGATCTTTACGAGCGGGATCACATCAGGGTCGTTCTGTTGCTCGCGCTCAAATTCTATCAGATCGTAGTAGGCACAACGCGAAGTCGTGGGAAACTCGCGACACACGAGCGGACGCGCATGATAGATCGTACACTTTCGCGTGTTCTGATCCAGAAACATGCACGCTTGTCCAAACAGGCGATCTGCCTTGCGTCGCAGTATTCGTTCTTTGCCAAATAATTTCGTGAAGCGCTGCGTGGCAATTTCCGGCAATACGCGGAAATGTGCTGCCAGCCTGCGTATGTCGCGCGGTGTTACCTGAACGCGTTCATAAATGGAGCAGCAGTAAGCGACACATCTGTCGCAGTCATATTTCAGCGCTTTATTCGCCGTGCCTGGCATACCCATTTCGCCTTGTACCCTTTGCGTTGCAGTAATCTGTTACCGGCAGTTATGAAGCGCACGGCGTGCCATGCTCCTGGTTCGCGTCCTATTCCAACAAAAACAACTGCCTGCCATCCAGCGATAATAATTAACGCCGCTTTGATTTCTTATATTCAGCCCGCAGCAATTTCATAAACTCTTCGCGACGATCATAAAGTCGTCTTGGTTCCCGCGGTTCATGCTTCGCGAGCGCATAAGCTGTGATGATCGGCAGGGCCACGGTGGAATCGACATAACAGACTACCGCGTCAGGCAAACGCTCTGGATCGACCTTGCCCCACGAGACAGCCTCGCCCGGAGTAGCACCCGACAAACCGCCGGTGTCGGGTCGCGCATCGGTTACTTGTAGAAAATAATCATGTCCCCGTTCATCAATGCCGAGCACCTCCTGGATTTGCGGCTCGGTTTGCAGCAGAAAATTTTTCGGTGATCCACCGCCGAGAATGAAACAGGCGGAACGTCCTGCGCCCTGCTTTTTTCCCCGGCCGGCTTTCCCGTTCGTCGCGTTACGTTTCGCCGCCAGGACAAGGGCCGCCGTCTCATTTACATCCAAAGAGGGATCGAACGCGAGTTTATTGCCCTGCAACGCTTTGGCTGCCACATTCATGCCGATGGAAGAATCTCCCGGCGACGAAGTATAAATCGGTACGCCATATTCATAAGCAACGGCCAGCAAAGATTTATCTTTCAAACCGAGCTTGCGTTCGCGCTCGTGCACGTAACGTCCGGCGAGATAGTGGAACTCGGCAGTCGACATCGTTTTTTGAAACTCTTTGCCGGCAATAATCTTGCGAAAGAAAGCGTCGGTGTCCAGCAGGACCGAGTAGTCGAAAAAAATGTCGTAGATACGAACAACTTCCTCTTCACGTAAGACGATATCTGAGATTTGCGCATTGCCTTCGCGCATTACCAGGCCAATACCAAAGTGTGTGTCGTGATAGAGATTGGCGCCCGTAGAAATAATCCAATCCACAAAGCCTGCTTTGATCAAGGGGATCAGTGCCGACATGCCAAGGCCCGCAGGCGTAAGCGCGCCGGTGATGGACATGCCGACGGTGACTTCAGGCTCGAGCATCTTCAGCGTAAAGAGTTGGCAGGCCTCGCGCAGGCGCGCGCCGTTGTAAGCGCGGAAAGATTCGTCCACAAGCGCCACTACCGTTGTGTTGGCAGTAATCGGAATCGGATCGATTCGTCGTCCCTGTAAATATTTGCTCGCTCTTTTAGCCATCGCTTATCGGTTTACTTTTGCCCGTTATGTCGCCTGGCTCATCTCATTTGAGTTTCCAGCAGCCGCCCGCCTGACACGCAAGCGGCCAATACGCCGCTCGTCGGCTTCCAATACTTCGAGCTCGAGGCCGCGAAAGGTTAGCTGCTCGCCCGGCGCCGGTACTTTACCGGACTCGTTGATGACCAGCCCTGCAATGGTGGTGAAATCGTCAGCTTCTATTTCCATGTCAAACAGCCGCTCGATTTTTCCTATTTCCGTGGAACCCAGCACTTCGTAGCAGCCGTCTTCCTGCTCAACGATGTCCTGCAGTTCTTCGCCACCGATATCTTCGTCTTCTATCTCGCCGACGATTTCTTCGAGGATGTCCTCGACGGTAACCAGCCCCGACACGCCGCCGTATTCGTCAATGACGATGGAAAGCTGCACGTGCGCTTTCTGCATCTCTTCGAGGAGATCGGCAACCGGCTTTGTCTCCGGAATGAAATAGACGGGACGAACGAGCGGCGCGATTGACCCGTCTTCATTCCCTTCCGACCAGCAGTGCAACAGGTCGCGAACATAGATCAGTCCTTCCACGTTGTCGATCTGCTCGCGATAGACCGGCAGACGTGAATACTTTGACTCGATCATTACGTCGCGCGCCTCGCGAACAGTGACGTCAGCCGCCACGGCCACAATATCAGGTCTGGGGGTCATCACTTCGTTTACGCACGTGTCGCCAAATTCAATGATGGAGTGAATCAGCTCGCCTTCTTCTTCTTCCAAAATTCCCTCTGCCTCGCCGACGTCAATCAGCGCCTGAATATCATCGCCGGCATCCTGCTCCTCGTTCTCGTCCGCGTTTTCCAGCTCCTGCTCTTTCCGTCGCGAGCGATCAAACAAGCCGTGAAACGGATCCGCTGCAAAAGCCATCACGGGGAGCAATGGACGTACGATGGGCAGCAGAAAGAGTAGCGTTCCTTCAGGGTCCCGCGTTGAGATGAATAAGGGAATCAGTTGACGAAAAATTCCGGCCAGCAGCAAACCAGTCACGAGGCCAACCAGCACGAACCGATCTTCCTGGAAGAGCGTGAGCGAGATTGATGTAACCAGGACGGCAATGACGACCAGCAGAATTTGTATGGTGGCCGAGATGGCAAAGCTGAAACGCGGCCGGTTTTCGAGTACCTGCTTGAGAAAGGTGGCTGATCGTAACTTGGCGCGCTCTTCGGCTTCAGAAATCAGACGGTGAAGTCCAACGTCACTCAACTGACCAAAGGCCATGTCGATGGTCGCGAGCAAAGACAACCCGACCAGCAGCAGGAAGGTTAGAATAAGCTCAGTCTCAATCTGCATTTGGATTGGTGCATAGTAAATCGGAAACGGTCAATCGCATAGTCTTCAAAGGGAAGAACCATTTTCCATTTTTCTTTTACATTCTTGCTAGATGCCCAGCTTCCGCCGCAGTCGTAACTCCAAACGGTTCATCTCGCCCTTGTCTGTGGAATGATCGTATCCGCAAAGGTGTATTAATCCGTGCAGAATAAGTTGCGCAATCTCCTGATCGAGAGTCAGACCATTCTCCCTTGCCTGTCGCGCCGCCTGCTCGATTGAAATCACAACATCTCCAAGGCTGGCTCCCTCACTGAGCTCAAACTCGTCCTGCTCCGCGGGAAAAGATAAGACGTCAGTCGTTCCGAGCTTGTGTCGCCACATGCGGTTGAGTTCGCGCATTGCTCGGTCCGACACAAAAGCAACTGTCACCCCGTTTCCTCTGTTGACGGGCAGAACCTGCGAGACTTTTTCAGTGAACGTTCGCCAGTGTTCGCAATCGATCGGCAGCTTGCGTTGGCGGTTAACGACTTCGATCATGACATTATCCACAGCTTACGCACATTACGCCGATTGGCCATGCGAACTCGTAAGAACTCCATAGGCGTCTATTTTGCCGACTCCGTCCTGAATCTGTGAAACCTGCGTAATCTGCGGATTCTAGATCTGACTCTTCTTGTTGGAGTGTTCCTCGTAAGCCTTGATGATCATCTGCACCAGTTTGTGACGCACAACGTCCTTCTCCGTAAAATGGACGAACTCGATCCCGCTGAGGTTTGCGAGCACGCGTTGGGCTTCAATCAGCCCGCTGCGCTTCCCAACCGGCAAATCAACCTGCGTCACGTCGCCCGTAATCACTGCCTTCGAGCCGAAACCAATGCGCGTCAGAAACATCTTCATCTGTTCACTGGTCGTGTTTTGGGCTTCGTCTAGAATGATGAAGGCGTCAGACAGCGTGCGCCCGCGCATAAAAGCCAGGGGTGCGATTTCAATCACTTGCTTCTCGAGAAGTTTCGTCACGCGGTCGTAGTCGATTAAATCAAACAGGGCGTCGTAGAGCGGCCGTAAATAGGGATCAACTTTTTCCTGCAGGTCACCAGGGAGAAAACCGAGCTTTTCACCTGCCTCAACCGCTGGACGCGCAAGCACGATTCGATTGACCTGCTTTTGCATCAGCGCCTGAACTGCGAGCGCCACTGCCAGGTATGTTTTTCCGGTGCCTGCTACGCCAATGCCGAAAACAACATCCTGCTCCTGTATGGCCTGAATGTATTTACGTTGGTTGGCGGACTTAGGCGCCACTTGTTTTTTGCCCGCGGGATTGAAGCGTGCCTTGGTGAAGTAATCGCGCAAACTAAACGCGCGATCTTCAGCAATTTGCGCGAAAGCTTCGCGCAGTTCTTTGTCGGTAAAGGAGCGGCCTTCGCGGAAAAGTTCCGAGAAATCCTCAAGGATGCTTTGAGCGGTGGCGACGTCTTCAGGATCGCCATCGATTGAGACGTCTTGTCCGCGGGCGTCAATGCGAACATCCAGAAGCGATTCAAGGTATTTGATGTTCTGATCGTGAACACCAAAAAGCGTTTCTAACCCGCGGGGCGGAAGTTCGATCTGTTTCAAATCCTGTCGCGCTCTCTTTCTGCCGGCGACAAACTCAAAGATACATTTTTAAATAATGTTCGGGGGTGTGAGCGTGCTGGAATTGCTGGCATATGCTGTAGGGCTTGACGCTACTACACCCTTCAATAGCTGTCAAATATTCGACGACACCGGACAAATAATAGTGCCATTAGTACCCGGGGCAGAATCCAGCTCGGTAGCGGATTGCCGGATTCGACCTTTGACTAGCGATCCAGCCAAAGATTCAAATCTAGTACGAACCACTCGGTTGCAATCGACAAGGAGAATCGTGCTCGGCCTATCGCTGCCGCTCGCGGTTCTGATTCCCAGTTGCCCGGTTCGCAAAGTTGAATATTCTGTTCGGTCTCTAGCGAGGGGTTTCTCACTACTCTCTTTGGCGCTCGGTTCTCTATTTTTGGACCTTCGACAAATAAAAATCCCTCATTAAAGCAGCCTGCCGCAGCTTGACACCATATGATCTCGTCCCTATACTCGCTCACTTGTGCGGGCGTCGACATTGTGTAGACCACCTGTGGAATTGTTGGATTAAGCGCTAAGAAGAATTAATTGGAGAGTTGAATGCCGAACCATAAGTCAGCGGAAAAAAGGATGCGTCAGAGTGAGGCGCGAAGAAAGATAAATCGCGGCAACCGCAGTCGCGTGCGAACTTCAATCAAGAACCTGCGCGGAGCCATCGGCAGCGGTGATGCCGGGCAAGTTAAAGAATTATTGCCGGTGACGATTTCGACCATCGATAAGGCGGTGCAAAACGGCGCGTTGCACAAGAATGCCGCCGCACGATACAAATCGCGCTTGACGGCTCGCTCGAATGCGGTTGCAGCCAAATAAATTTTCGGACTAAAAGCAGTTTATAGACGAGGCGGATCGAATATTCGGTCCGCCTCGTTTTTTGCAAGTAGCACAGACATTCCTGTCTGCCCCCCTGAGTACCCTGAAAAAACGAGGACAGGCAGGAATGCCTGTGCTACTCAGAAAGGAGCAACTAATGTCGGGCCAATACAAGACCAGCGGAGAGATTCTGACGGTCGTTAAAGGTTTCGAAAAGTGCACAACGGACAAAGATGGATTCAAGCACGTTAGTCACCTGACCGTCGCCGCCTACTACCTTTGTCATTCAACTGCCGACGAAACGTTTCAGAAGATGCGCTTGGGCTTGCTGCGCTTTCTCAATCATCATGCTATCGACATTGCCAGGTATGACGAACAGTTGACACAGCGTTGGATAAGACAAATTCAAAGTTTCATCGAACAGATGGATTCCAATCGCTCCCTGGTTGAGACCGTTAACGCCGTAGTCGAACGTTTTGGTACTACCCAACTGCCGCGCGAATGAAAACGCGTTGACGCCTGTCTTGCGTTGTCAGAACACCAGCATCTGTACGCACTGTCCTAAAAACTTGTTTGCTACAGGGCAGTTTGATAGCTTCTCAGCACTTACGGACACGCCTGAAACAGGAGACGGCAAAATGGCAACACGTAATCTCGGCACACTGGCTTTGATGCTTGCGATTGTCTTTTGGGGAACGTTGCTCGGCGGCATTGCCTACTCACACCTGGTTTACTTTCCTGTCTACCTGTCCGACCTTCCCGCTTCAGCCGTCGTCGCGAATGGGCCTTACGGTTTGAACGACGGACTCTTCTGGATCATCATCCATCCGCTGCTCATCATTTCGCTCATAGCGACACTGATACTTAATTGGAATTCAACGAAGCGCCGCCAGCTGATTGCGGTCAGCTTCGGCATCTACGTCACACTGTTATTAATCTCGCTATTTTACTTCGCTCCCGAACTGGTCCTCTTTAAGCACAGCCCGGAATCGACGGTGCCGGCAACCGATTGGCTGACACGGGGACGCCGCTGGCAGCACTTGAGTTGGCTGCGCGGACTCGCCATGTATATTGCCTTTATTCCGCTTTTGCTGGCATTGACTACGCCCGGCAGTGAACGCTCCGAACTGATTCCCTGAGCCAACGCCAACCACCACGCTTGCATGAACTACAAAATTATTGAGCGGACGCCCACCATTTCTGAATACAACGACACCCGACGCGCAGCCGGCTTAGCGGTTAAGAACGAGCGTGCCGCACAAGTCGGTCTCAGCAATACTCTGTACGCGGTGTGTGTGGTTACGAAAATTCTGTGGTAGGCATCGGCAGAGTAATTGGCGACGGTGGCTTGTTTTTTGACGTTGTCGATATCGCAGTCGTCGAATCGCACCAGAAAAAGGGCGTCGGCAAATTGATTATGGACAGTCTCATGGCGTATCTCGATGTTAATGCCGGCCCGACCGCGCTCATTTGCCTGATGGCCAACAAAGGTGTGGCGCCGTTCTACGAAAAATATGGCTTTAAGGCGAGAGAGGCGGACATGCCGGGGATGTTCCTGCGAAAGTAAACCAAGGGCGCCGGAAATTGCTGAGAGAGTTGACGAAGAACAGTTTTACCGTTGATAAGATCTCTGTTTATTACCGACCGGACCTGGGTGCTAAATGAAAGTCTTTGTGGCGGGGGCAACGGGAGTTCTCGGAAAGGCATTGGTGCCGTTGTTGACGGCCCGCGGTCACACCGTAATAGGCCTGGCTCGCAATCCAGCAGGTCATGAAACTCTTCGCCGGTTGGGAGCGGCAAGTCGGGAGGCAAACATGTTTGATGCCGATTCCCTGGCGCCAGCGGCTGTGGGATCGGAGGTGGTAATTCATGCGGCTACGGCGATTCCGCTCAAGACAAGACCCACTTCGTCTGACTGGGAAATGAACGATCGCCTGCGCCGGGAAGGTACCCAATCTTTGAGCACGGCGGCGGCTCGCATTGGGGTCAGGCAGTATCTGCAACAAAGCATCACCTGGTTGGCGCGGCCGGCTGATGAATCATTTTTCAACGAAGAATCGGAGCCTAATACCGATCGCATCACGGAATCGGCCTGGGATGGTGAACGCATCGCGATCGAGGCCGGAAGGCGGCATGGTTTCAAGGTTGGCGTGATTCGCTGCGGTATGTTTTATGGTCCTGTGTCGGGATACACCAAACAATCTGGCGAGTTGATCCGACGGCGCAAGTTTCCCATTGTCGGCAGCGGCGATGCGATCTGGTCGCTGCTTCATACCGAGGATGCAGCAAGTGCATTTGTTACGGTGGCAGAAAATCAGCGCGACGGTTTGTGGCACGTGGTCGACGATTGTCCCGTAAAGGCCCGGGACTTTTTGACTACCTTCGCGCGTCTTCTGAAAGCGCCGCCGCCGCGTCGAGTGCCTGCCTGGCTGGCACGCCTTATTGCGGGAAGTACTGCTGTTGACTTCTTAACCGCCTCAACCCGAACTGCAAACGATCGATTCAAACAAGAATTTGGCTGGGAGCCGCGTTACCCGAGTTATCTGGAGGGATTGGAACAGATCGCGGCTGCCTGGCGCGAAGAAAACCTTTCAGGAGCAGGCAGGTGAACGACATCAATCGGAGAAAGACTCGCGTGGTTTTGATTCTGATTGCCACTCACCTGGCGATTGTTTTGATCCACGGCGCAGCCCACACCCGGCTCGATATACGCACATCGCCGGCGCAAAACGTTTTCATCAGCACCATGATTCTGATGGGGCCGGTGCTGGCCGGCGCGCTGCTTTGGTTCACGAAGAGCGCGCTCGGCCCAGTGGTGCTACTGATTTCGATGATCGGATCGTTTTGTTTTGGTTTCTATTATCACTTCGTCCTGGTAAGTCCGGATCACGTGGCGCACGTAGCTCGGCTCACTCCGCGATTGTGGTCCGTTACCTTTCAGCTAACGAGCGTGCTGATGGCCATCAGCGAAGCGGCGAGCGCACTGGCGGCGGTGTGGATCATGAAAACCTGGGGGCGCGGGCGTGCCGCGCCCTGCTGAGATCGCGCAGCCTGATCCAGTGTCACAAGCTTTTACTAGTCACCGGATTTCCTTTTGTGTCTCACGTCTAGGACGGGCGCTTTTTTCCGGTCACAATCAGGGCCTCGCCGGGAAAGTTCATGCCGCCTTTCTTGAAGTAACCAGCGACCTTCTTCTGCACCGTATACTTGATTGCGGCAACTTGATCAGGAACCAGGCGCGCAAGCTTATTCCTGAACGTGTCCGACATCTCCGTGCGCAACTCCCAAAAATGCTCCACCGTGATCGGCGCGGCGATCCAGAATTTAAAACGTTCTTCTGTTACCGATTTCGCTCCTGCCTGTTGCAGAAGCGCTGCCAGTTTCCCTGGCGCCGCAAAACGAAAAGCCCCTGGTGCATCTTCGTCTTCAGGTTCGGCCGGGACAAAGCGATCGAGAATTTCGGTGACTACGCTGAAGAACGGATTTACTTCTCGGGGAGACCAAACCAGAAATGCGACTTTGCCGTCCGGTTTTACCACTCGCAGCATCTCGCGAAAACCTGCTAACGCGTCCGGGAAAAACATGGCCGACAGGCGGCTGACCGCAACATCAAACGAGTTATCGGGAAAGGGCAGGTTC
>DATGYM010000460.1:0-2462 GCA_035297925.1 Pyrinomonadaceae bacterium
GCCTGCTGAAGCGCGAACAGTCTCAGGACAGCTCTCTCAAATCACAAAACCTTTCCAGCGCACCAGCTTGATAACGGCAATGCGTCCGCGACGCGTGACGCGGTCGACGTCATTGAATTCTTATTTCATCTGGCAAAATTCTTTCCCGATCCGATTTTGGGTTAACTCTCTGATCTTTAAAAGATTCAATAGCCGTGAGGGTAATGTCGATGGCTGCCAATGGCGCGTGGTGCGGTGTGCCGCGACGGTGCCCATTTGCCACGGGTTATCCGAAATAGCACTGGCGGGAAGGCCATATTCATGTATAGTGGCGCTGTTGCAGTACAGTTCTTGTAGTCAGTACGGTAGCTCTTCCGCGCATTTTCGGTAGCCAGCCCCGCGTTAGCTTTCAAGGAATGAACTGCATACCATCGCAATTCAACCAATAAGAGGAATTTCCGTGAATACAGGTACAGTAAAGTGGTTCAACGACGCCAAGGGCTTCGGCTTCATCACCCCGTCTGACGGCAGCAAGGATGTCTTCGTGCATCACTCCGCCATCCAGGGTTCGGGCTTCAAGTCCCTGACCGAAGGCCAGCAGGTAAAGTTTGAACTGACCCAGGGCCCGAAGGGTCCGTCAGCGGCAAACGTTCAGCCTGCCTAAGACTTAAACTACTGCGCAAGCAGATTTGAGCGAAAGACCCCACCAACTGGCGGGGTCTTTTTTTTGAGTCGAGTATTGTTGAAAGGCGGGTAAATTGAGCGGCACAAACAGAGACCCCGCCAGGTGGCGGGGTCTGTTTTTCTGTGGCGCTCAGCCGTTGGAGGCGTTGGTGGCGGCTGCCGGTTTTCGGCCGCGTGGACTCCAGATGGATTGCCCGGTCAGTCCGCGGGTATTGAGTTGTTCGGCACATTGTGCGGCGTACGCGAGCACGTCTTTGCGCGATCCGCGACGCTGTCCGGCGATTTTGGAGCGGCCGCTATCGAGGACGTAGCGGTACCAATCCTGTCCGTCGCTGCCATCCGGCGCATCGGTTTTCTCCACGCTGGCTACTTTAAAGGGGCGCAGCTTGGCTTGGTGTGAAGCGGCTATCATGGCCGGGGATTTAGTTGCGTCGGTCGTTTCTTGAGTCATGTGCGTCCCTGCGGCTGAATCGCGAGTGGTTAACGGGTACTGCCATTCTGGGAATTACCGAAAAATCCGGGCCGACCGTGCTATGTCGAAAACCCGAAAACACAGTGTACCACATTATTTAACCGGATGGGACCCTGAAACGCGCCAGTTCAGTGCCTGCGCCGATCTATCAGTGCTTTGGGGCCATGAAATATCCCCTTCAGCAGCGCAATCGGGGCGGTTGCGCTCCCCCGCCGAAGCCGACCTGAACCCAATTCGGGCCCGGGCAAGAAGCCCAAGGGTTTTGGCAGTAATTTACCTTATTGTTCATGGGCTAATAATCCGCGAGCGGGGTAAATTGACGTGGCGCAATGATATAAATGTGGAATTCTGGTGTCGTAACACGAACCTAAGAAGAGGAATCTCGCGAGCAGTGTGCCTGTTTCGGTTAGTACGCCTCAGCCTGAGAGTAAGGTCGTGAAAAAGCGAGCGGGAGAATGAGCGATGAACCATAAAATTCTCAATACTTGCCAGGATAGACCGACATGGCTCGGCAGATCGGATTGCCGGAGCTGTAAAATTTTCAAAGAGGTGCTGTTCAGCGACCTGTCGATAAAAGAGCTCGAGACGATCATCCAGGGCATCTACGAGCCCATCGATGAGTTCAACTATGCGGAAGGCGCGGTTATCTACGAGGAGGGTTACGAGGACAATGCCATCTACACTATCCGTGATGGACTGGTGAAGCTGGTGCGCCATCAGTCGGATGGCGAGGGGCGGATCATCCGCCTGATGAAATCCGCGGACACCATCGGGCTCGAGCGCCTCCTTGGACGTCCTTATGGGCATACGGCGATCGCCCTTCAGCCGGTCACGGCGTGCCGGATTCCGATCGGGGTATTGCGGCAATTGGGCGAGGAGAAACCTCGCTTTTACCGCAAGCTGATGGAGCGCTGGGCGAACGCGCTGTTTCAGGCGGACGATTACATCATGATGCTGCTTTCCGGCACGGTAAAGCAGCGCGTGGTGCAGCTCATCTGCTGGCTTGGCGAAATAGACCATGCGCACAAATCCAGAGTGGTGATGCTGAATGGCAGGGACATCGCGGCAATACTGGATATCACACCGGAGAGCGTCAGCCGGATCCTGGCGGAGCTGAAGCGCCAGAAAATTCTGCGTCCGCGCAGCGACGGTTATTACGAGTACGATTCCAAGGCGCTGAAGGAATATTCCAACGCGGCTTGACTATCGGCGACGCTTTCCAGATACAGTCGTTTCATCCCGCTTGCCAGCTGCGTCATCCGCCATCACTTCAGGCGGAAAAGTATTGCGCCCCTTCCAGCAGTAACCGAACAATCCCGCTGACCAG
>DATGYM010000461.1:0-8654 GCA_035297925.1 Pyrinomonadaceae bacterium
TCTTCATCGTTCAATAATCCATAAAGAAATCCGCTGTGAAAAGCGTCACCCGCGCCGGTCGTGTCGCGACAGCCACCGGGCACATCGTAGGCAGGTGATTCCATAAACTCGCCTGCGCAGTAGATCAACGCCCCGCCTTTGCCGAGAGTCATGCCGACAATTGCACAGCCCCACCTTGCTTTCAGTTCCACCAGCGAAGCGCGCTCGTCCGCAATGCCTGTTAACCGGTGCGGAAATTCTCTTGAAGCTATTAGAACATCAACGAATGGCAACAGCTCCGGCAGGCCTTCGTAGATATTGTCTATGTCCGCGGTAACAATCGTGCCGGCCGCGCGAGCAGCCTGGGCCATTCGAGCGCAGGCCGGTGGATCGTGTGCATCGAGATGCAATAGACGGCCGCGTGCAGCAAGCATCAGGGGCGCTTCCTGTGGAGCATAACTCAGCCGTTCATCCCGGTCCCAAATGATCGTGCGCTCGCCGTTGCGCGCGTCGATGATGATGAATGCTATCTGGTTGCGGGCGCCTGCAACTACTTCCGCGAATTCGACGTCAACCTGTTCAGAGCGGATCGCCTCTAGCCCATATTGGCCCGCCGAATCGGAGCCGAATCTTCCCGCGTATGCTGTTTTGAAACCCAAACGTTGCAGGCCCACCATTGTGCTGGCCGCCTGACCGCCCGCTCCCTGCGTGTGCTTGAGCAGGTGAACCTTACTATCGAACGCGGGATACTGTGGCACGACGATCAGATGGTCGACCGCATTTAGTCCGAAGCCAACCGCGTCAAACTGTTTGTTCTTAGGCAGAATAAGGGGAAACCGCATAGGTCATTTCGGTCGGAAGCTCAGCGTGGGGAAGACGGGCTCGCCCCCGCTCCTGGTTTTGAATCTCTGAACGCATTTTGTTAACCACATTGAGCGGGGTCAAGCCCCGTCTTCCCCACCCTGAGCTTTCCGCGTGATGAGTCTATACAGACAAGTAGTTCGTGGTTTTCATTTCATTCGTGCGTTAAGATGGAAGCATAAGTTTAGTTCAAAATAGTAATAAGCCAGTGACATTAGCCGAAAAGCTCAAGGAAATTCCAGTTTCTGCCGGCGTTTACCTCTACAAGGATAGCGCCGGCAAAATCATCTACATCGGCAAAGCCAAGCGCCTGCGCAGTCGCGTGCGTTCCTACTTCCAGGCGCGGCCCTTCGATCGCAAAACCGACGCGCTGGTTCGACAAATTGCCGATGTCGAGGTGATTGTTACCGACAACGAAGTCGAAGCCCTGATCCTGGAAGCGACGCTTACCAAAAAACATAAGCCTCGTTATAACGTCAATCTAAAAGACGACAAGTCGTATCCGCATCTCAAACTCACAATCAATGAGCCTTTCCCGAAGGCAGTTATTACCAGGCGAATTCAGAAAGACGGCGCGCTCTACTTTGGTCCGTTTCTGCCCGCCAGTATGGCGCGCAAAACAATTGACGTAATCAACCGCACTTTTCAGCTCCGCACCTGTGACATCGAAATCGATGGCAAGGCGCCGCGTCCCTGCCTTGAGTATCACATCAAGCGCTGTCTGGGCCCGTGCGTCAAGGGACTGTGCACGCCGGAGCAATATCAGGAAGCGGTGCGCGATGTGCGGCTGCTGCTCGAGGGAAGAAACACGGAACTAGCCGACACGCTCGAGGAGCGCATGGGCCAGGCGTCTGAAGAAATGCGTTATGAGATGGCCGCGAAGTATAGGGACTTACGCAAAACCGTCGTCAAGCTTTCGGAACAGCAGAAGATGGCAACCTCTCCCGACCGGGACGTAGACATCTTTGCTTATTATCGTGAAGGTCCGCGCCTGGCGTTGCAGCTTTTCACAATGCGCGAGGGGCACATCGTCGGGCGTCGCGAATTCTTTTGGGAAGACGTGTCGGCGGATGAATTCGATCCCGCATCATTTTTTGGCGAAGTGCTGGCGCAATACTACGCTACCGACTACGTGCCGAAAGAGATTCACGTGCCGGTTGATTTCGAAGATCGCGAATTGCTTGAAAAGGCGCTGACCGCGCGCAAGGGACGGCGGGTGCGAATTCACTACACGCAGCGTGGCGAGAAACGTGACCTGATTGACCTCGGTGAAAAAAATGCGAAGCTGGCGTTTGAGCAGCGTTTCCGCATTCTCAAGCCGGACATGAAACGCGTTCTCGAGGAATTGCAGGAAACGCTCGAGCTGCCGCGCTTTCCGGCGCGCATCGAGTCGTTTGATATTTCGCATATTCAGGGCGCAGATAATGTCGCGGGCATGGTCGTCTGCGACAACGGCAAGATGAACCGTTCCGAATATAGGAAGTTTCGCATTAAGACGGTGGCTGGAGCGAACGATGTGGCTTCAATGCGCGAGGCCGTGCTGCGGCGCTATCGCCGGCTGTTGGATGAAGGAAAACCTTTGCCCGATCTAATAATGATCGATGGTGGCAAAGGACAACTAAATGCGGCCGCTGACGCTATGAGGGAACTGGATCTCGAAGCAGTGCCGATGGTGGGCGTCGTCAAGCCACCGTTGAAACACAATCAGGTTTCTTACCTGCTCGTGAAAGGAAGGGAGCACGAACCAGTCTATCTCGATCCGCATTCGTTAATTCTGCGCCTGCTGCAGATGATTCGCGATGAAACGCATCGTTACGCTTTGAGCTATCACCGGAAGCGGCGCGAGCTGCGTGACTTTACTTCGGAACTTTCAGCCATCCCCGGCGTGGGCGAGAAGCGCAAGGGACGTTTATTGAGACACTTTGGCTCGATCCAGCGAATCGCCGCGGCTGCGATTCTAGAGTTAACGCCGTTTGTGGGCAAAAAGACCGCGCAGGAAATTGTCGATCACTTTGAACGGCAACGCGCGCTGGCTGAAACTGGGAATACTCACGAGCGGGTGCAAGCCCCCTTCCTTACCTGAGAGCTTCTGGTACTACCTGGGACAATTCAAGCTTAAATGGCTCGCTGAAGAATTCTTTACTCAGCTTCGATGATCTGGGTGAAGGTGGGCTTGCCCCTGCTGGTTCACCCAACCTCACCCGTGAAACATTAAGGACCTGGTGCGGTGCCTGTCTTCATACCTGTGGCTGTTGTCCTTTGGCGCCGCCAAAGTCATAAGTGATGTGCAGACGCAAAGAGCCATCCTGCACTTCTGAGCGGACGTCTTTGACCGTCGCCTTCACCGCCCCATTGCTCGCTTGCACCGGCACCATTAACTGCAACTGTTGCGGACGCAAAAACTGAATCGGATTCAAGCGACTATCGATAGCCGTCCGCACAAACACAGTCACAAAACTGTTGGCCAACGGGTTTACGCCTTCAAGATTTACTCCTTCGACGTTCATACGCCCATAAAGCGTCTGGTTGGGCTGGTCAAATGAAAGCTGGATAGTTGTTTGCGCCCAGCCCTTAAACTGCGTGCATTGGCCCAGTACGTTGTATTGACCGCTAAAGACCAGCGGTGCAGAAATTTTGCCGCCGGCTAGCTGCACCTGGGTTTTGGCATTGCTGCCTTCCGAAGAGATGGTCACACTGTTGGTGCAGCCTCCCTGAAACGCGGCCGGCCTGAAATCCGTGGTACCCGGCGACTCGATCGCTCCCGAAAGATTAAAAGTTGGCGGCCCAAGATCGCGGAAGACTGTCCCTAACAGTCCCTCAAAAAAACTGTCGCTGACGGAAACGACCACCGTCGCCGGTGGATCGCCGCCTGGCGCAGGCGCCTGCACTCGCGCACCGGGAGTGGCCTTCGCCCGCGGCACGCCGAGAAAAAAGATCGCGGCGCCGGCGCCGATTACAAGTCCAATAATTAGCAGCAATATGTATCTCATCGTTTTCTCATCAGTGACCTAGTGAACGGGCGACGGTGACGGCGATCCTAAAGTCAGAGCTGGAGTAGCACCCGTGGTTGCTGCCGCGGTATTCATGTTGCTGACCAGTGCCTTGATTAATGCGGCCACCGTGTTGGTGAAGGCGTCGATCTGCGCGCGAACCTGCTCTGGTGGAACCTTGTTCAGCCCGACCGGAACCTCAAACAGCGAGTCGTCGACGCTGGTAGTGATGTCGCGCATTTCTGCCACGATCTTCGCTCCCTTCATTCCCTGCACCTCGCCGCTAGCCTGTGAAAACAGTTCGACCTTGAGCGGGAGACCGGTTTCTTTGTCAACGTAAAAGAAAGCCTCGGTATTAACCTGGCCCGCCGATGTCGACGTGTTGGTTGTGTTCATATAACGATACTTGTCGGCCGGACGACTGTTCATTGTGTCGTCGCCAACTCGCTCCACCCCTTTGAGCCGCTCAAGGTAAGCGACTATTTGACCGGCAGTCATCAACTTTTGTAACTGGAAGCCGGTCGCTTCCGGAGTTAATTCCGCATACTGCTTGCGGGCGGGAGCGACAACGATGTGCTGATCACCCTTCTCAAGGTAAATCAGGTCTGAGCCGTCTGGCAGCTTGAAGGCAACACGACGATCGGCGCCATTGCGCGCAATATCAGCAGACAAGGTTGGCAGCCCCATAGTCTTTTCTCCGCCCTCGGTTTGAGCTGTGAACACCAGCGTAGCGCGGTATTTCTCAGGCTCGCGCGCGGCGCTTACGGCCGCCGGCGATGGCGCGAGATTGGCATTCGTGTTGGTGATCGCAGTGTTGGCATTAGCCGACAGATTACTGTTTGCGTTTGTGTCGGCCCGCTGACACGCGCTGACTCCCAGAATAAGGAAGCTCACAAATAAGAATGCGGGCAATTGCTTGGTTACTTGTGTGGCACTGTGCCGCAACTGGCGGCTCGGTTTGAAGGCAGTGATGTTCATAGGGCTCTCCGGAAAAAATTGAGCGCTTGGCTCGGTTTCTTAAAAGGGGGTTTTGTGGAGGGAAGCCGTAGCATAACACGCCCGCGCAATGTTTGTAACGTGAAGGAGAACCGCAAGTACTGTGTGATAACTAGCTGGTCTCTGCGCGTCCTCAGTAACGCGAACTGGTAGTTCGCGTGACTAGTAACGCTTTACGCAAGTCGCGGCATTGACTTAACACCTATTTTGGAATAGAAGCGCACTGCTCTTTTAGTTTCCGTCTGCGAGTGTGCCTATGAAACAGATTCCCGTCCTCGTTGTACTCGGATTTGCGCTTTCGCTTTGCAATTTAACCAACAAACTAAAAACTTCCACGAATTCCGGTAGTCCCGGCAAGACGGCCACGCGATCCACCTCGACAGATACCGGCGAGGTCGAGCATGCAACACCTACCAGCGCCCAGGTTCAGGCTTTGGCTGGTGGACAAACGGTCAAATGGGACCAACAGGGAATGTCGTGGACCGTTCCGCCGCAATGGAAACAGGAGAGTGTTGAGTCTAAGGAGCTGCTTTGGAGTTCTCCTGGTGGAGCTGAAGCGGCTCACTTGATCGTCAGCATTTCGCCGATGGATGAGAGCTTTCCCACCGACATCAGCATCAACGCGTTTTACGACCAGGCAAAATCGCGAGCGAAGAATGGTGAAGTAGATGAGGTCAAGTGGCTGGAGATTGACGGGCTCAAGGGCGTTGAGTTTCGCGAATCGAATCCGGAAAAGCCGGATGGTTTCAGACGTTTGCAGTGGATGGCCTACCGTAAGTATGCCGGACAGGTACAACTTGTGAACCTGATGCTTTCGAGCAACGGCCGCGGCTTCCCCAAACGCCAGGACGAAATGTACGGCGTTATGTATTCGACAAAGATCGTCCACTGACCGCAGAAGGAAGGGGGAAACGGGGAAGAGGGAAAAAGGGGAATAAGGTAGGTTCTGCTGGCCCCTGACCCCCGCCCTCTTTCCTCTCCTCCCTTTCCTTTTTCCCCTTTTTCCCTTTTCGCCTAATTCTTCTTGATGTAGTTACGGTGCACCCAGCCGCCTTGCTGTTCCTTGTCTCGAGTTTCGAAGAAGATATTTTCATCATCTTCCCGCGTCAGCAGATTCACGCGCGCGTTTATGTCTTTCTCTGAGCCTTTCGCTTTCTCCGATCTGGAAAGGAATCCCTGCACGTTCTCAACAGAGGCCGGTTTGAATTTCACATTCTGCAATTCCGCAATGGCCTCGATTGCGTTCGCTTTGAGTAGCTTGGGCCAGAGTTTTTTGAACAGCACGTTTGAGCCATAGATATCTGCGCTATTAACCTTCCCATTGATCGCGAAGACATAACCGATGACGTCGTCACTCCGGCTTGGAATATTCGAAAGCGCTTTGATGTAACTGTCGGCAGTCTCTTGCACCTTCTCGTTTTCTACCGCCAGCTGCAGGCTCGATTCCGACACTGGTGAGTTAACTCGACCGCCGACATTCCGGCTCAGCTTATCCTGGGCCACAGTTACACTTTGCCAAACGCCGCCCTGTGAGTTCGACTGTTTGGCCGCCAGCTTGATTTCCTTTGTCGCCACGGCGTCAGAGGAACTGCTAAAGACGGCAGCGCGTTCATTTCCGCGCCCGCTCCACCTGCCGTGTTCGACGCAAAACGCCGAGATCGGTAACTTGCCGGACCGTGGCGGCACGATCAGGTCAACGCCAATCATGCGGTCCTGCTGACCACCTTTCACAATGTCACCAGACTGGACGTAGACGTCTTCGTCAGAAAAATTTTGAATCGAAAGTTCATTGACGCTTCTCGTCTCATAAACAACAACCTTCTTTTGCACCAGCGCTTCCTCCAGCGTCAGAAACGATTTTGCCTTGATCAGGTTTTTGCCGTGAACGAGAAATATGGAGAGATTCTTGTGCGTATAAGGTCCGGAGAGACGATAGTCACCAACCTGGGTTGTTCCTCCCGCTTGTCCCGCAGCGCCGGTTGGACCGCCAGGTAATGTCCTTCGCGCCTCAGCAGTAATCAGCATTCCCACCATTACCAACAACAGTACTGCCCCGAGTGTTAATACAAACGCTTCTTTGTTCATTGTCTTTTCTCCTGAAAGAGGCTTCGCAAGCTGCGGTGGTTCCCAGATGCCGTTTGTTGACAAACCGCGCGCGCGAAGCTGCGTGAAAAAGTTTATCGGGGAGCAATAAATCGGGGAGACCACCCTTGGCGTGATTAAGCGCTGCTTGAAATTGCTTGCAAGCTGCCTGCGTAAGAACAGACCTCCGTCTGGTACACAGCATTCATTCCCCTGAACTTCTTGAGGAGACGCTGGAACGCGACCTGCCTACTTGCTAGAACGAGGCTGGAGAGAGTTCTTGCGGATGTGTGTAGAGGAGTCGAACAAGGTGTTACAGCAATGGAATGCTCGGGCCACCGACCCTGACGAGATTATCAATTGAGAGTTAACGAATTGAAGCAGTAAAGCGTCGATTTTCAACCGGCGGAAACGGTCAAGGCTTTCGTTGTCCCAGGGCGCACACTGGCGCGTGTCCAGTAAACGTTCGCTTGAGTTTTGGTATGCCATCCAAACTGGGCGGCCGGCAACATTCACTCAAAGTTTTTTATGAGCACGATGTCTTTTGTTCTCGCGCCTCGCGAAACAATTAACAGTCCCTCATATTCCAACCAGTCGTAGTGAAAGACCATGTCTTCGGTGAAGTTAGTGATCTGCGAAGGTGGGCCGCCATCGAACGGTTGTTGCCAGACGTTATAAATTCCGTTCCGCTGATCGAGATAGGTCAGCGCTCTGCTATCTGGCCTCCAACGAATGACCTGATTGTAGGGGAATGGCAGAGCAAAGACCTTAAGCGGCGCTCCACCGTTGCTGGACAACACGGCTATCTTCCATCGATCCGCTTCATTGCTGCGATGCACACAGGCGATCATGGTACCGTCCGGCGAAACCACCGGTTTTATCGCCAGACTCTCGCGCGTTAACTGCACCGGAGAGCCTCCTTCAGTGGAAACTCGCCAGATGGTGTTACGGCCCTCGCCGAGAGGCGTGTAGACGATCGATTTGCCGTCCGGAAAAATACTGGGATGACTTTCCCCTGCCCCATCCGTCAACTGGCGTTTGTTGCTGCCATCGCTGCTCATAAACCAAATGTGGACGGTGCCGCCCTGCCTGGAAACATAAGCCAGGCTGGGCGCAGCGCGGGCTGCGGAAGGTAAAAACCCACTGTTTGTTGTCAACCTCTTCGCGTCTGAGCCGTCAGCTTTAATGCTCCAGAGGTCAGACTGCTGGTTCTCAGTCAAGGCATAAACCACCCGTTTGTCTGCAGCAACTGCGACTCCGTCGTAACCTTCTGTGCGCCCTGAGGTCAAACGCCGTGGCGCACCCATGCCCTGCACGATCCAAACGTTGGCGTGCGGATCGGCCTGCATGGTTACCAGCGCTGGCGCCCGTTCGGCTACGCTGATTTGTTCGTAGTTATTGGGATCGTTCGTGATGCGCTGTTTTTCTCCGTCGCTCAGCGAGAAGCGCCAGAGCTGCAGAGAATTGGAATTTCTGGCAGTCGCGGAGAAGTAGAGGGCGCGGCCGTCTTGGCTCCACTCAATAGCACGCATGTCACGCCAATCCCATTGCGATAATTCAATCGGCATGCCTCCTTCGGGTGGCACCCCAAGCGCGGCAAACTCCATTTCGTTATTCCGACTCGCAGGAAGAGCGATGAGGTTGCCATCCGGGGACCACGACCCCCGCGAGAAACAAAATTTGTCGGGATGCTGCCGCGAAGCAATTTCCCGTTCGTCCGAGCCATCAGCGTTCGCGACGACAAGT
>DATGYM010000462.1:0-1974 GCA_035297925.1 Pyrinomonadaceae bacterium
CCAATTGCTCATAGGTAAGCCAGAACGTAATAGTTTACCCTAGCGGATCTTCTCCAAGACGCTCCACGCCCGATCTTTACCGAGATCGACGAGCAGGGCCGCCGCTCTGCGAAGAATCGAAGCCTGCTGCTTACACGGATCACGACAGAACTTTGGACTGCTAGCCACACCGCCCGGCTTGAACGTCGCAGAGCAGAGGATTGCCACAGGCGATCTCTGGTCCTTCAGGGAATGGCGTTTCTACAGCGTGCACGCTGCTGAGAATCGAAGAACTAAACATCTGAGTCCTTTTGCTCGACCGGAACGTCTGAAGCGGTTTTATTGACGTGCACGTTGGACTTGCTCTTCTTGCTGTCCTGCTCGGCGTATTT
This sequence comes from Pyrinomonadaceae bacterium, assembly GCA_035297925.1. Taxonomy (GTDB): domain Bacteria; phylum Acidobacteriota; class Blastocatellia; order Pyrinomonadales; family Pyrinomonadaceae; genus PSRF01. The sequence continues at coordinate 372 of DATGYM010000462.1, forward strand.
CTCGCTGAGGTAATCGCTTAAGCTGATTTCCTTGCTCGCACGCTTTTAGGCCCAGCGTTTTTAAGTTCTCCCGGATATGAGCACCAATCTTTGTACGCTCGCTCACTAAGCCGTGGATCTTGCCCTTACGCACGAGGGACTTGAGCTGCATCAGGTATCGGTCCAGTGATGCCGCGAAGAGTAGATGCTTCACGGTATCGGCGATGATGATCCGCTCCTGCGGCGACACGTCACCACCCAGCGCCACGATCAACTCCTGCTCCCTCTCCGCGAGCGCCTTGTATGCCGCTGTTCTCTTGTCGAGATCCGTGCCGTTGAGCTTGGCTTTCAGGCTGTGATAGCCATGCCTCGTGCCATTCGTGTTGCCCGCTGGTGGGCCAGATCTGCCAGGCTTCCCAGCCATCAGTCTACGCCTCGTAGCTGGCGACATCGTGGAGACATGTGAGAAAATTTCCCTTACTCACGCGCAGTTGAGATCGGCAACACAATCTTCAGTTGTGCACACTTGTATGATGCCGAGTTTCGAGTTTACCCACTGAATTTTGCCGGGGTATGTCGGCGAGAGCGTTACCGAAACGCTCGAAAAAATCCGCGTGGAGACATTTTGGAGACATTGGCCGTTCTCAGGGCAGGGCAGTGACGCCAAGTTATTGATTTGACTTGACAGGCGAGTGGGCCAGCGATAGCGGATGCACATGACCGGATTGTGGTATCGCGCGCTTTGGGAAGAGGAGCGCGCTCTTGGCGGCGCCGATCCCTATGTTTGGGGCTTTAAAAGGAGCCGGCCGGAAATCGATAAAATGCTCGATTATGCGCTGCGGCAGGGACTGGTCACGCGAAAGTTTATGCCCGAGGATATGTTTCATCCAGGTACGCTGGAGACTTAGACCGACTGAGAACGCCCAAGCCTTTCAATTCTTGGATATGGACCTTCGATCCTACTGATCGCCGGTGCGGAGCCGATTTCCGAGTAGAGGTTTAGCGCTGGCTGGGCTGGGTCAAATCGTTTGAATTAGTTGGCCGTTGACGGCTCTTGATTGCATAAGCCGAGAGGTCGAGATGGATTTTGAGGAATTCGTTCACACTGGGCCGGGAACTTTGGCGGGATGCTATCTACGGTCTTTTTGGCAGCCGATCTGTTGCGCCTATGAGCTGAGAACCGGGCAAGCGTTACCGGTGAAAATCCTAGGCGAACAATTCACGGTTTATCGCGGCGCCAGCGGAACGGCGTATCTGGTTGGACCACGCTGCGCTCATCGCGGCACACAGCTGTCCGTCGGTTCGGTCGAAGGCGAATGTATCCGCTGCTTTTATCACGGTTGGAAATACGACGGCGGAGGACAATGTGTGGAACAGCCGGCGGAAGGACAGTCTTTTGCGGATCGAGTGCGCATTCCGAGCTATCCAGTCCAAGAGTACATTGGGTTAATCTTCACTTATCTGGGCGAGGGCGTACCGCCACCTTTGCCGCGCTATCCGCGGTTTGAAAGCGCCGATATTTCCCTCGACGTCGCGGCGCTCAAGCGAATTTGCAACTACTTCAACAATATCGACAACTCTTTAGACAACGCCCATGTGCGGTTCGTGCATCAACGGCACCGTG
>DATGYM010000463.1:0-29020 GCA_035297925.1 Pyrinomonadaceae bacterium
TCCTGCTCGAGTCGCAAGTGCGGCTGCCATTCTCCGTAATGGCCGAACGCGCCTGATTGACGTCGGTAGAATTACTTTCACTAATGACGCGGGCGATCTTGAATCGCGTTACTTCCTGGGCGTTGCCTCGTTTGGCATGAGCGCGGACGTGATCGCGCGCGTTAAAGAGGGAGGCCCGGATTGGTTACCCACGAAAGGACCGAAGTGGCTTACCGGTCGAATCTCCTTTGCGATGGCTATGCTGCAAACCGCTGCCCGCAAATCAGCCACGCGCGTGATTGTTCAGCTCGACGACGACCCGGCGCTACATATGACGGTCGCGAATCTCTGCATCGCGAACGCACGTTACTTTGGTGGCGGAATGAAAATCGCTCCCAATGCAAAACTGACGGACGGACAGTTTGATGTGGTGAGCATCGGAGATTTGGGCGCCGGCAGGATATTGGCAAATGCGCCGCGGCTGTATGTAGGCGCCCACCTCAGCATGGCGCAGGTAGGTCACGCGCTGGCGGCAAGGATCACCGCCCGTCCTGTTGGGAAGAGTGAAACCGTGGAGGTCGAAGTGGATGGTGAAATCCCCGGCAATCTTCCTGCAACTTTTCAAATACTGCCCAAGGCTTTGCGCGTTCGTACGACGCGCTCGTAATGAAGCGATCCGAGAATACTCTTGCCAGTAAATTGGAAATCAGGTTATAAATACCGCACGCGCACCCTTTTTCATATAATCGATTGGCGCGGCGCTCTTCATGTATAGACGAATACTTGTTTCATCCGCAGAGAGTGTTCCCTGCAGTGCGGGGAGTTGTATTGTTCGCACTCGATTGCAGCGTTGAAGTGTATTTACCGAATTTTTAAAACGGAGGAGTTGCATAGTGGATAGTCCGCTCGATCAGGAGCGAGCCGCGAATAGCGCCACTACTTCGCAGCCAGGCGAGACTGTTGCGGCCGGAGTTCCTGCCACAGTGCCGCCCGCAGCCAAATCTCCGTTACCTCCTGCGATCAGGACGCCACCAAAACAGGCGGGCGCCGTTGTCGAAAGCGCGCCCGAACCGGCAGTAAACAAAATGCGCCGGCGCATTGTTTGGGCCAGCGTGGTCGGGTTTCTCACTACCTGCTTTCTGATGTTTCTAAGGTTCTTTCTGCCGCGCTCTATTCTTGAACCGTCCAGCAGGTTTTCGGTGGGCTTCCCCTCGGACTATGCGCTGGGAGTCGATACAAAATGGCAGCAGCAGTATCGCATCTGGGTCGACAAGACCTCGGATCGTATCTTTGTAATTTACGCCCGTTGTACGCATCTCGGCTGCACTCCAGACTGGAAGGCGAGTGAAAACAAGTTCAAGTGTCCCTGCCACGGCAGCGGTTACGACAGCGAGGCCATCAATTTCGAAGGGCCTGCACCGCGGCCAATGGATCGCGCGCACGTCGAGCTGGATGCTGAGGGACAGATCGTGGTCGATATCGGAAAGCTTTACAAGTGGCCCAAGGGTGAGAGAAACGAGTTTAATGATCCCGGCGCATACATTCCACTATAGTCACGCGCGAAACATAGCGAGGTTTAATGCAAGAAACTCCTGATAGGAAAGAAACCAGGCAGTTGACTGGCGACGAAAAAGCCAGTCCACATTTTCTTGAGAAAGTTAAGGAGAGCAGTACTGCGCTGAAGGCGCGTGCTATAGACGAAGCCAAGGGTTACAAGGACATTCAGGACACACAACTTTGGAAGTCGATCTTCCGCGTCTCACACGATCGATCAGATCCGCGCAATCGCTCGCTGGCTGTACTCTCCAACGTTTTCCTTCACCTGCATCCGGCAAAGATCAATCGCGACGCAGTGCGTTATCAGTACACCTGGGGAATGGGCGGCATCACTTTCTACCTGTTCATAGTGCTCACCTTTACCGGCGTGCTGCTGATGTTCTACTACCATCCGACAAAGGTAGACGCTTTTCGCGACATTCTTTACCTCGAGCACGACGTTCCTTTCGGCAAGCTGCTACGCAACATGCACCGCTGGGCTGCTCACCTGATGGTGATTACTACCTGGCTGCACATGTTTCGCGTAGTGCTTACCGGTTCATACAAAAGGCCACGCGAGTTCAATTGGGGCGTGGGCGTAGTTTTGCTGGTGCTGACATTGTTGCTGTCGTTCACGGGATATCTTTTACCGGACGATCAACTTGGTTTCTGGGCAGTGACGGTGGGCACAAACATGGCCCGCGCGACGCCAATGCTCGGTTCCGAGGGGCCTTTTGGCGTGCAACTCGGCATGACGCCTTTTAACGATGTGCGCTTTGGACTGCTGGGGGGATCTATTGTCGATTCCAATGCCTTGTTGCGTTCTTACATATGGCATTGCATCGGTATTCCTCTGGTCGCTTCGATTTTCATGGCCGTGCACTTCTGGCGTATACGGAAGGACGGCGGCATCTCGGGACCGGCGCCCGTCATGCTTGAATCCGAAATGAAGGCTCTTAAGAAGAAGTAGTTTTCTGATGCGCTGACTTAGCAGCGCCTGTTGCTCCACAAATTAGATGGCGAAGCTCAGGTTTAGCAAAGGAAAGTTAATAACTCTGGCAGTGGTAGTCGCGCTGCTGGTGCTCGCCATATTTTTCGTTCAGGATTGGCATCAACTGTGGACAATCTCTTCAGCGCCTGACAACGTTCCGATCGTGGCCATGCTTTTCCTCGTGCCGTTCTTCACCTGGCTGGGGATCAAACAGTCGAAGGCAAATGACAGGCTGATTGAACAGTTGGAAGCGGATCCGCAACTCGCCAAGACGCATCATCGCAAAGCCGAGCCCTGGCGCCCGGGATGGGCACGCGAGATCCACGTCTGGCCATATCTTGTGCGCATCGAGTTTTTGGCGGCGGTGATCGTTACCGTCGTCCTTTTTGTTTGGTCGATAACTCTGAACGCGCCGCTTGAAGAACCTGCCAACCCAAACCTGACGATGAATCCTTCCAAGGCGCCCTGGTACTTCCTGGGACTGCAGGAAATGCTGGTTTATTTCGATCCCTGGATCGCGGGCGTGGTGATGCCGTCGATCATAATGGTCGGTCTGATGGTTTTTCCTTACGTGGACTCGAATCCACTAGGCAACGGCTATTACACGCTCAAGCAACGACGTTTCGCGGTCGGCATGTTTGCCTGGGGATTCCTGATGTGGATCCTGCTTATTGTGATCGGGACTTTCATACGCGGGCCGGGCTGGATCTGGTTCTGGCCCGGGCAGACATGGGATCACAACGCGGTGGTGTTTGATAAAAATGTCGACCTCCACGATTGGATAGCGACCAGCCGAGTCGGAAAAGCACTGCACCTGGGATTTCTGTCGGCAAATCCGTGGAAGTTTATTTTCGGCTTCATGGTGGTCAGCGGATTCTATGTCCTGGGCGCCCTATTCTTTCATTGGTTGATGACGGTTGACTTCAAAAGAATCAGGTTTCGTCCGTTACAACTGTTTCCCAAGGACGCCTTTGAGCAAAAGCTTTTGGCGCGAACGAGTATTCTGCAGTACGTGACCTTCCAGTTTTTCGCGGTGAGCGTGTTACTGGCTATGCCGGTCAAGCTCATCCTGCGGCTGGCGCTGACTATCAAATACGTTTGGGTGACCCCGTGGTTCAATATCTGATTTCGCTTGTCCGTTAAGTGCGGAGGAATGACCCTGAGTGGCAGACTCAATCCAAGCTAGTGAGTCAATGGTAATAAGAGAGCCTGAGCTGCCGGCACAGGATCCGATCGTGAGCCGCTCTACGAGCGGGATCATGCTTATCTGCGCTCTGCTGCTTACCCTTACGCTGGCCTGGTCGCTCTACGACGAAGCTTTTGGCCAGCGTCCCTGGAAGGGGATACAGCAACAGTTCGTTAGTCGTTACACAAGATATCTGAAGAGCATTAAAGCGCAGGCGGGCAAAACGGAGGCCGAGGTTAAGGAGAGTCCTGAATATCAAACGCTGGACGGTGAAGCGCAAGCGGCCCTCGAGCAGGTCAAGCCGCAGATAGCCGAGATTGACCACAAGGTTACGCAAATTCAAAGTGAACTCGACGCGGTTACCGATCCCTTTCAAAATCAACGTGGCAAACTAACGGTCATTAACTACAATGTCGAGATCTCCTCGGGCGGTGCCAAAGAGAGATATCGGCGGCAGGCCCAGGCGAAGAGAGCTGAGTTGGTCGAAGTCGATTTGCCGGCCGCTGATGGTTCCGGTAAAGCGCCGACCCAGAAGATGAATTACGAGCAGCTCGAGAAACTTTTCAACGACTTGCGCGACGAAAAGGCGAGACTGCTGGGCCAAAAGGCCGACCTCCTCAAAGTGCCCACGGAACTCGGCAAAAAGCGCGACGACTATCTGAAACACTACATGACGGGACTTGGTCCCAGTCAAATCGATGGGCTGATCCGTAAAATGGATCAGTTTGACTACTCGATTCTTCCACATCAGATTAGCGTCAACGAGTTCAATATCGTGGATCGCTGTGAAGTTTGCCACGTCGGCATTCGCGAACCCCTGGATCTGCGAGCGGAAGATCTTGCGCCCGGCGGGCCAGGCAAGAAGCCTGACTCGCTGGCGCGTGCGTTTGTAAGTCATCCCAACAGGGAAATTCTGCAAATACACAGTCCCGATCGTTTTGGTTGTGCCAGTTGTCACTGGGGCAATGGTCGCGCCACCACTAGTGAGGTCAAAGGTCACGGCCGTCATAAATTCTGGCTCTGGCCAATGTTTGAAAAAGAGAATACGGAAGCGGGCTGTCAGCAGTGTCACGCTAAAGACAGGGTCACGCAGGGAGCTGACACGCTGAATCTGGGACGCGATCTTTTCTATCAGCGAGGCTGCATGGGCTGTCATCGTTATGAAGGATTTGATCGCGAGACGGACGCGCTCGGCAGTACGCGGCAAAGTATCAGTCAGTTGGAAGACCAGATCACCGCTAATCAAAAGCAAATTCGGCTTGATGAGGCCCCACCTGAAGGGACCAGCGACGAAGATGCGCAAAAAATGCTGGCGCAGTCTGAGGCGCTCAAAGTCACAAACAGCATTCTTGCCGCCCGTATCGATCAGTTGAATCTGCAGTCGAAGTATTTAATGCAGGACCAGAAGAAGGTGGGACCCAATCTAAAGGATGTGCGTTTGAAGCTGCGCAAGGAATGGATTCCCGTGTGGTTAAAAAACCCGCAGGGCTTTCGTCCGGGTACCAAGATGCCCACCTTCTGGCGTTTTGCCAGTACCGACGATGCCGGCCCGCATATGCGAGACGCAGACGGCGAACAGCAAATTCAGGCGATCGCGGCGTATCTCTGGCAGGACAGCTTCGAGGGCACTATACCTACGCAGCAACGTGGCGATGCCGGACATGGTAAGGAACTTTTTGAAAATCGCGGTTGCCTTGCGTGCCATTCAATCGGGGATGGAGACAACAAGATTGGTGGCACCTTTGCAGCTAACCTGCAAAAGGTCGGCGAGAAAGCAAACTTTGATTACGTCGTGCGCTGGATTCATAACCCGCGCGAAAGGTTTGCGCCTTATTGTCCAAAGGAGAAACGCGACCTGACGCCGGACGATTACGCGAAGCACAACCTTCCTTATGTTTTTGACACCGAGTTGCACTCTCGCTGCCCCAACGATGGAGCCGAGTTACAGGTTCAAAACATGACGGTGATGCCCAATTTCCGTCTATCGGAAACCGATGCGCGGGACATTGCTACTTATCTTTTCTCGCTTTCGTCTCCGCCCGGCTATGAGTCTGCTGCGTTCATGGACAGTCCGGAGCTCCGCGAGAAGGGCCAGGCTTTAATCAAGCAGTACGGCTGCGCCGGTTGTCACGAAATAAAGGGCTTTGAGGAAGAACAACGCATCGGCAAAGAACTTACCGTCGAGGGCGCTACGCCGATCGAACGACTCGACTTTGCTCTCCTGACGAAAAAGGCAGAAGAGGGAATTGATCCGCTAAATCTGCATGGCGCGTCAGAAACTACGCCCAATGCACCGCCCAAAGAAGAGAAACCCTGGTACAACCACAAGGGTTTTTTTGAGCACAAGATAACTGAGCCGTCAATCTACGATCAGGGCAAAGAGAAGGATGCGAAGGATCGACTGCGCATGCCGCGGCCATATCTGACGCCAGAGTGGCGCAACGCCTTAACGACATTTCTGCTGGGCAGTGTCGGCGCTGAAGGCGCTAATGTGCCGCAGTCGCTTTTCTATAGTCCGCAGGACAGCCGCCGGCAGGATATTCAAAACGGTTGGTGGGTAATCAAGAAATATAACTGCATGGGTTGTCATCAGGTGCAGGTAGGGCAGCGTTCGGTCGTCATGGATCTGCCTTTTTATCAAACGCCAGAGGGCAAAGACCTGTTGCCGCCGCGCCTGACCAGCGAAGGCGCGCGCGTCGATCCCAGTTGGTTGTTGCGGTTTTTGCACGACCCGTCGTTGAGTGGCGAAAAAACACCGGCGGAGAATGCGGCCATTTCGAATGCTGAGCAAGCAGCCAAGCCTGCGACAACACCGCAACCATCCCCGAGCGCGAGTGTAAGCCCAGCGGCTAAGTCATCACCTACTCCCGCCGCGACCGCAGGGCATTTGAAAGCGCAACCCGGTCTCGATCGCAATGGCGTTCGCCCTTATCTGAAGTTTCGCATGCCGACCTTCAATTTCTCGCCCAATGAATTGCAGACGTTGGTGCGTTTCTTCATGGCGATGTCCGGGCAGCAAGAGCCGTATATCAAAGAACCGCTCCAGCCTTTGACCGAACAGGAGAAGCTGGTAGCGCGACAAATGTTCACCTCCGGCACGCCCTGCTTGAAGTGTCACATCACGGGCGAGCCGACACATGATGCGAAAGCGATCGCGCCAAACTTTTTGCTGGCCAGTGAACGCTTGAAACCGGAATGGACTTTCCGTTGGCTTCTTGATCCATCGCAGATTAGTCCCGGCACGGCAATGCCGACGGGCCTGTTCAGAAAAGACGGCGATCGCTGGGTGATTAATTTGCCCAACCCGCCCGCCAGCGCCAACGAATATCACGATGACCACGCGCGCTTGCTGGTTCGCTACATGATGTTGATGACTCCTGACGAGCAGAGAAGATTACTAGCCACTGCTCCAGTAGCGCCCGCGGCGGCGCCGCAGCCGCAAAAGGCCGCGCAAATGACGTTGCGGCGCAGGCGCGACGAAACGACTTTCAATAGAACACGGCGCGCGCCACGCGCGACTCTGGCCGAGAGTAGAAGCGCCAGGACCGTAGCCCGTCCAGGCATGTGAGCGGCACGGCCGGCGCGACGGGTCTGCATCCCGTCGCTTCCCGTGCTAAAGTTATGCAAAAGTTATTCTGATTGGGAGGAACTAATTATGAAGCAGACTAAAGTCTGGCTGGTTTTAACCCTTGCGTTCTCGTTGCTCATACTCGCGGCAGCGTGCGGCAAGGCGCCTGAAAACGCCGAAAGTGGAACCACTCCGGCTACGGGCGGAAAAACTTATAGCGGGGATGTCGGCTCAATCACCGGCAGCATTGCCTACACCGGCGCCGCGCCGGCCGCCAAAAAGATCGACACTTCGGCTGACCCGGTATGCGGTCAGAAGAACCCGAACCTTTCAACAGAAGATACGGTAGTTAATAACGGCAAACTTGCGAACGCCTTTATTTATATTAAGGACGGCGCCGCTACCGACGGTACGAAAATCGGCGACTATAGCTGGACGCCGCCAACAACCGCTGTGACGCTCGATCAAAATGGTTGTCATTACCGGCCCCACGTGCTGGGCATCATGACTAACCAGAAACTTACGATCACCAACAGCGATCCTACGCAACACAACATTCACCCGACGCCAAAGAACAATCCCGAATGGAACCAGACCCAGCCAAACGGTGCGCCGCCAATTGAAAAGACCTTTGCGCGCTCGGAGGTCCTGATTCCAGTCAAGTGTAATCAGCATCCCTGGATGAAGTCCTACATCGGCGTCCTGAAGCACCCATTCTTCGCCGTGAGTGGTGAAGACGGTAGCTTCACTATTAAGGGCGTTCCGCCGGGAACTTATACAGTTGCTGCATGGCATGAGGGCGGTGCCACTGGAACTGAGAAAACCATGCAGGTAACTGTAGCTGCGAACGGCAGCGCCAAAGCCGACTTCTCGTTTGGCGAAGCAACTGCTTCAGGCAATCCCGGCCTACAAATGATGCCGGCGCTTGACGTTCCCATGTTCGGCAGACATTGAGGATTTTCGATTGCTGATTTCCGATTGCCGATTTGAGTCTCAAGAATCGGCAATCGGAAATTGGAATCGGCAATGAGTTATGAACCGGGGTTTGCATCGCTTCGCGCTGCTGGTGGCGGTTGCCACGTTTTTTTTGATCATCGCCGGCGCACTGGTGACAAGCCATGATGCCGGGTTGGCTACTTCCGACTGGCCGCTTTCAAACGGCCAGTTTTTCCCAAAGATGGTCGGCAATCTTTTTTGGGAACACGGCCACCGGCTCGTCGCGACCACGGTAGGGTTGTTGACAATCGGACTGGTTATTTTCCTTTTCCTGAAGGAGCCGAGGTCGTGGGTGCGGCGCCTGGGCTTGCTGGCGCTGGCTGCGGTAATCGCTCAGGGACTACTCGGCGGTTTGACAGTCAAACTAATGTTGCCGTTGATAGTTTCCGCTGCCCATGCGACGCTGGCGCAACTGTTTTTTTGTACCACCGTAAGCCTGGCAGTTTTCACTTCCAGGAGTTGGATTACAAATCGCCCGACGATTGAGGAGCAGGGAAGCCTGCTGGTTCGCTACGTTTGCATAGCCGCAGTAGCTACGATTTTTGTGCAATTGATAATCGGGGCTACCTTGCGGCACTCCGCCACCTGGGACAAACCGCTGCCGACGGATCTGTTGTTAACGCACATCGGCGGCGCGATCGCTGTGACGATATCCCTGGGCAGCGCTGCCATTATGATTTTGCGACGGCACGCTGGCGAAGTTTTTCTGACTCGTCCGGCGAAAATTGCGCTTTTACTCTTAACGGTCCAACTGTTTTTGGGACTTGCGGCGTACATCACCAGAACGGCTTCGCCAAATGACCCGCAACCGCTGAATCCGATGGTAGGAATCACGGTCGCGCACGTTGCGTGTGGCGCCCTGGTTTTTGCTACCACGATAGTTTTGACATTGAGAGCCTTTAGAGTGCTGCGCGCCAACAACGCAGTGCTTGAATTTGCGACTGCGGAAAGGTCATGAAGTTCAGAGTTCAAGCTTTAGCTTGCTGGACTCGCAAGCAGCAGCCTAAAGGCTGAACTCTTAACTGCTGGGTTTCGGTTTTAAGAGAACATGGAAGAGTTTGCAATAGACCTTAATACTGCTGCCGTAGTGCAACTCGAACGGCTGAGCGCGCGCGAGCGCTTTGCGGCCTACCTTGAGTTGACGAAGCCGCGCATTACTTTTCTCATTGTACTTACATCGGCCGCAGGCTTTGCCCTGGCATCGCGGGCGAGCATCGATTACCCGGCGATGGCGCGCGCAATGTTTGGTATCGCGCTCTTGTCGTCGGGAATTGCCACGATCAATCAGTACATGGAGCGCGACCTGGATGCGCTGATGAGACGGACGGCGAATCGGCCGCTTCCCTCCGGAAAACTTCTGCCCTGGGAAGCGCTCGCTTTTGGAGTTAGTTTGATTGTATTGGCTGAAGCATATCTTGCGGTGGTGGTTAACCCTTTGACGGCCTTGCTGGGGCTGACCGTAATCGCCGGGTATCTCTTTGGTTATACCCCACTGAAAACGCGCACCTCGCTTTCGACCATGGTTGGCGCCTTCCCCGGCGCAGTGCCGCCGCTAATCGGTTGGACCGCCGCCCGCGGAGACATAAGCCTGGAAGCCTGGGTGCTTTTTGCGATCCTGTTTCTCTGGCAGTTTCCCCACTTCCTGGCAATTGCCTGGATGTATCGCGAAGACTACAGTCGCGCGGGAATTCTCATGCTGCCGGTCGTTGAGCCTGATGGCCGCGTTACGGCCCAACAAATTGTTGTATACACCGTGCTGCTCTTGCCGGTGAGTTTACTTCCGACTTTGCTCGGCATCTCCGGCAAGGTTTATCTCTGTGGTGCAATCGTTTTAGGCTTGCTCTTTCTCTACAACAGCGTGCGCGCGGCTTTTTCCAAATCCAGACAAGCGGCGCGACGGTTATTACTTGCTTCAGTTATCTATTTGCCGCTTCTGTTCATGCTGATGGTCTTAGACCGGTAAATAGTGAATGGTAAAAGGTGAATAGATCGCGGTTGGCCTAGTCGAACTCGGCTCGGCAACTGCCGAACTTAGCGCGATTTACCGGGCAGTTCTTAACGATTTACCATTTACCAATTACGATTTACCACTTACTTAAGGAGCACAACCGATGGGACGAGCTCTTGCGGTTATTATCTGGATCCTGACTCTGGGTTCTGTCAGTCTCTTCTTCGTAAATAAGTGGTGGTTTCCCAAAGCCATTTCTTCACATGCGGCCGCGCTCGACAGTCAGTTTCTGCTGACTATCATAGTTGTCGGTATAGCTTTCACCGCAGCCCAGGTTGGTCTTGGTTATGTGGTCTGGAAGTTTGGCGACCGTGGCCTAAACGACCGCGCCGTCTATACGCACGGAAGCAATCGCCTCGAGGTTGTTTGGACGGTCGTTACGGCCGTCATCTTTATCGGCCTCGCCGTAATGGGACAGAGCGTCTGGGCGTCGCTGCATTTCAATAAAGCCCCTGCCGGCTCCTTTCAGGTTGAAGTCCTGGCGCAGCAGTTTCAATGGAACTTTCACTACGCCGGCAAGGACGGCGTGTTTGGCCGCACCGATCCCAACTTAATCGACGATTCGGCCCTGAATTACATCGGCCTGGATCCGGCCGACCCAAATGCAAAAGACGATGTGACCCACAGCGTAATTGCTGTTCCGGAAGGACGCCCGGTTGAACTGATTCTGCGCTCGCGCGATGTCATCCATAACTTCTGGGTGCCGCAACTCAGATTCAAGCAGGATCTGGTGCCGGGAATGAATATCCACGTGCACTTCACCGCCAATCGGCCCGGCAAGTACGAACTCGCCTGCGCCGAACTTTGCGGACAGTTTCACTTCCGTATGAGAAGTTTCATGTTGGTGCTGCCGGCAGAAGAACACCAGGCGTTGATGGCCCTGCCACAGGATCAGTTTCAGACTCGCGTTACAGAGTTGCTGGCCAAGTATGAGCTGCCCGCTTATCAACAGTAAGAATGTTTGTGAGATTGTTGCTTTAGCCCAACCACCAGGAGATCAAAGATGTCTGATGAAACGCACGAAGTGCACCGGCACGAGGCGCCCAAAAGCTTCATTCGTAAGTACATCTTCAGCTTGGATCACAAAGTAATCGGCATCCAGTACATTATTCTTGCCCTCACTGCGGTGGTGGTAGGCATGACGATGTCGGTGCTGATGCGCCTCAACTTATCGTGGCCGGGTACCAGCTGGTCGATCCTCGGAACGCTGTTTCCCACCGGCGCGCCGGGCGGCATCATGAACCCCGATTTTTACCTATCCCTGGTAACCATGCACGGCACCATCATGGTTTTCTTCGTGCTGACCACAGCGCCTCAGGGTGGTTTTGGCAACTACTTTTTGCCGATTCAAATTGGCGCCGAAGACATGGCGTTTCCCTTTCTCAACATGATGTCGTTCTGGGTAACGCTGGTTGGGTTTATCGTGATACTCGCAGCGATTTTCGTTGAAGGGAACGCTACGATTGCGAACTCTGCACTCGGCCTTTGGCTGGGAGGCGGCAGCGGCGCGACAGTGGGACCCATCGGAGGGTGGACCGGTTATGCGCCCTTAAGTGCGGTGGGCTCCGCCGCAGGCCCCGGTCAGGGCGCCGGCATGAATCTGTGGATCGTCAGCATCGCGATCTTCTGCGTTGGCTCGCTGCTAGGGGCCCTTAATTTCATCACCACTCTCCTCAATATGCGCACGCGCGGCATGACGCTAATGCGAATGCCATTGACTTGCTGGGCCTGGTTCACGACGGCCGTACTCGCGTTGCTTTCGTTTCCAGTGCTGCTGGGTGGTGGCATATTGCTTTTGCTTGATCGAACTGTTGGCACCAGCTTTTTCGTACCCGGCGGGCTGGTATTCGGATCCTCGGTACTTACATCTCACACTGGCGGCTCACCAATTCTCTGGCAACATCTATTCTGGTTTTTTGGTCATCCGGAAGTTTATATCGCCATTCTTCCCGGCATGGGCGCGACCTCTCACATTCTTTCCACTTTTGCGCGCAAGCCTGTTTTCGGTTATCGCGCCATGGTGTTTGCGATCTTTGCCATCGGACTGCTGGGCTTCTTTGTCTGGGGCCATCATATGTTCATCAGCGGCATGAGCCCTTACTCGGCGATGACGTTTTCAATTTTGACGCTGTCGATCGGCGTTCCTTCGGCGGTGAAAACATTCAATTGGCTGGGAACGTTGTGGGGTTCGCGAATCCGTTTCACGACGCCGATGCTGTTTGCGATCGGCTTTGTATCGTTGTTTGTGGCCGGCGGCATTACCGGCCTGGTACTGGGTCAAACATCGCTCGATCTGCCGATGCACGACACCTATTTTGTGTTGGCCCACTTCCATCTGGTGATGGGCGTGGCGTCCATTTTCGGAATGTTCGCCGCGACTTATTTTTGGTTTCCCAAGATCTTTGGCCGCTTCATGAGTGAACGACTCGGGAAGTTGCACTTTTGGATCACACTCGTTGGTGTTTACTGCGTATTCGTTCCGATGCACACGATGGGAATTGTCGGCATGCCGCGACGCTATGCACAGTTTACCGAATATCGTTTTCTCGACTCGTTGCACCCGCTGGTAGTTTTTGTTTCCATCGCGGCGATTATCACGGTGCTTACCCAGATCGTCTTCTATTTCAATCTGGTGTGGAGCATCTTCAAAGGGAAAAAAGCGGGCACCAACCCATGGGAGGCAACTACCCTCGAATGGACCACCACCAGCCCTCCGCCGCACGATAATTTTGCAGGCGTGCTGCCGGTCGTTTATCGCGGACCATACGAATTCGCCGTGCCGGGCGCCCCCAACGATTACGTAATGCAAACCGACGCGAGCACGGAAGCAGCTCCGGTGCCTGAAGGGGTGAAGGGTGATGGCCACCACGGTCACAAGCACTAGGCCGCTGGCCAAAAAGGGAATTGGGAGTGGACCGAAAAAGCGCGGTCCAAACGGTAATGGCGCGCCTAAGCGAAACGGTCATGACCGTCCTTTTCCTGACTTTCAATCGTCGGCGAATCGCTATCGCATAGGAATGTGGGTGGCGCTCGCGTCCATATTGATGCTGTTTACGGCATTGAGCAGCGCTTACATTGTCCGCGCTGCTTCTGCAAATGATTGGAAACCGTTGCAGATGCCGCGGATTTTGTTGTTGAGCACGGCATTGATCTTAATCAGCAGCGGCACATTGGAAACAGCTCGTCGCAAGTTGAAAGACGCCGGCAGCGTACACCGTCGCTGGTTGCTCATCACTGCGCTTCTGGGAGCCGGCTTCCTTGTGTCGCAACTGCTCGCCTGGCGGCAACTAGTAAGGCAAGGCGTCTATGTTGCAAGTAACCCACACAGTTCTTTCTTCTATCTTTTGACTGCAGCGCATGGAGTACATTTACTGGGAGGATTGACGGCACTGGCGTATCTCACGCTTCGCAAGCGTGCGCTCAGGGACAATCCGGCTGCCTTAGAGAGCGAGCAGGCCGGCGCCGATGCCGTTACGCTTTACTGGCACTTCATGGACTTTTTGTGGCTTTACCTGTTTGTGCTGCTTTTCTATGTTCGTTAGCAGCGAAGATTTGCCGGTCGCAAGGGCGATAGATTGGGAAATACAGTCGCAAACGCGCAGACGAAGAGTTTGCGCCACTCTATTCTTTGGAGGTGACAGGTGAGTACTGAAGCACGCGCAGTACATTTTCCGGCGTCTGACTGGGGCGGAGGAGTGCACCCGTATCGCGTTGGTCATCGCAAGCTCGGGATGTGGTTGTTTATTGTTTCTGACTCCTTGACGTTCTCGGCGCTCTTGATCGGCTACAGCTATTTAAGAGCATCAAACGTCTGGCCAACGCCGTTTCCATTCTATCCGAGCATTGTTTTTTCTTCGGTCATGACGTTCTGCCTGCTATCGTCAAGTTTGACGATGGTCTTTGGCGTATCTGCTTCCAGCCGCGGCAACAAGGCGCTCGCGCGCAAATGGATTCTCGCCACCATGTTTTTCGGCGCCGCTTTCGTTGTGCTTCACCTCATCGAATGGAATCATTTGATCGGTGAGGGACTGCGACCTTTCAGCTTGCCGGCGCACTGGGTGACGACATTTACAACGGCCGACGGCCATCTGCCTACGCCGCTTTTCGGCGCCACTTTTTTTACTATTACCGGCTTGCACATGTTCCACGTTGCCACGGGGATTATTTACCTGGGAGTTGTCACCGCGAGAGCCAATAAGTTAAAGCATGAGGACATTGAGATCAGCGGTCTTTACTGGCACTTCGTTGATCTGGTTTGGATGTTTGTGTTCCCGCTGATTTACATCCTGTCAGTGGATGTGGGTGGCCATTTGGCAAAGTAGTTCACTTGCTGCAGATTGAGCGGAGGAGTCGAAAATGAGCGCACATGCTGAAGAGCATTTTGCCGGCAGTAACAAACTGTTTACGTCGATCTGGGTGTGGCTGCTGCTGTTAACGCTGGTGGAAATATTTCTCGCCTACCGGCCGATGCCGATCCGTTTCATGTTGACGATCCTGCTGGGTCTGTCGATCATCAAGGCAGCCCTGATCGTCGCCTACTTCATGCACCTGAAGTTTGAGCGTTTGAGTTTGGTACTGACAATAGTGCCGATGCTGGTAGTCTGCATCTGCCTCCTTTTCGTATTCTTCCCCGATAGCTTCAGGTCGGCGGGCATGCGCTACCAGTTTAAGGAAGCACCGCCGCCAACGGCGTCTGAGGAACATTGATGCGAACGTTTTTGCGACTAAAACTCTGGTCACTTGTGGTTGCCGGCGCTGCTGTCATGCTGCTGGCTTCGACGGCCATGGGACAATGCTCCATGTGCCGAGCAGCGCTGGGAGGAGCCAACAACGCCTTCTTCATTCGAAACTTCAACATCGGTGTACTGGTCTTGTTGCTGCCGCCGGTTACTATATTTTGCTCGATCTTCATAGCGCTCAAACGTTATCGATCAGCCGATGAGAGTGAAGAGACGGACCCTGAAGATGCCGTAGACTCAACGCCGAAAGCCTGATTGCGTTATGGCGGAAGAAAATCTCCTACGCATCGATGTTGAAAAGCGCACCACGCGAGGTCGTGTCTGTCCACGTTGTGGCGGCAAGATAATTCCCTCTAACCGGGCGGTGTACCAGAGCACCACGGACCCGACCGGCGCATTTCCCATCTGGCAATGTGAACGATGTGGTTATGAAGAGATGTCGGAACGCACTACTCCGGCGGGCCGGAAGAAACACTAGGAAAGGTTTAATGTGGAAGGAACCGCCGGTCTCATCGAGACACGAAACATGAAAAGCGAAGCCAGGCTTCTCAACATAATCTGCATAATAGTCGCTCTTGCTTTCGTGTCGCTGGCTCTCGTAAATGCATTGTTCTCGGTAAACTTTCTGACTATCGATAACCTGTTCGTTACGATGGTTTGCATGGTGATGGCACTGATGTTTGCCGTTAATCCGGTGCTTTATCTCAAAGAGCAGGGTCGTCTGCCGATTCCTTTCCAGAAGCGCAAGGCCCTCAAACAATCGGCGCCTGAACCGAGCGGGCTGGCGCGGTCACAGGCGCCGCCGCTGCTCGATGCAAAGGGGAGAGCCGTTCCCCCGGACGTAAGATCGATGGTTGCCAATATGAAGCAAAAGCAGCCCTGACTCGCTGACCTAAGGTCACAATCCCGCCGTGAATAAAATCGAAAAGCGCGTTTTGAGAAGTTTTGAGCAGTGGGGGAAAGAGAAGCTCGATCTCCATACTCTTTTTGAGGTTGGCGAAAATGACCCAGAGACCCGCACGGCAGTCTTTGATGCCGTTGAGAAACTTGTAAGCGAAGGACTACTCCAGGAAGAAGGAAACGACTTCTACTCGTTGACCGAAAAAGGAAGAAAGGCAGTGAAGAGTGAAAAGTGAAGAGTGAAGAGTGAAAAGGCTTTCCCGGTTCACCATTCTTCCTTTCATCTTTCGCTGTCCCCCGCTCGCCGTTCCCTTTCTAAACATGCCTTCATACATTCCATTCCTTCCGCATCTGAATGCGATCCTTAACGCCACCAGCGCAGTTCTTCTCCTGACAGGTTACCGGTTTATTCGCCGCGGCCAAGTACAGGCTCACCGAATTTGCCAGATTTCAGCCGTTGTGACTTCGACCTTGTTTCTCATTTCTTATCTCACCTACCATTACTTTCATGGTTCTACGCGCTTCACCGGACAAGGAGTCGCTCGTCCTTTTTATTTTAGTATCCTGCTGACTCATACAATTCTCGCCGTCGTTATTGTTCCTCTTATACTTGTTACTCTCTATCGGGCTGCACGAGGAGACTTCGTCAAACATCGCCGCATAGCCCGTTGGACGCTGCCACTTTGGTTATATGTATCGGTCACGGGCGTGATTGTCTACCTGATGCTCTATCAGATTTATCCTTCATAAATGTCCTCGGAACCGACAAAGAGCAACGGAAACCATCCTGACGTAACGGTCATCAGTGCGTCTGCCAAACGACTGCGCGCCTCAGGACCCATCCTGATTCTCGCGATACTGTTTGTAGTGGCTTCTTTTCTCACCTGGTACTTCACCTGGTTTGGACGCGGACTTTCCGACGCGGAAATCGCGAAATTTCTCATTGACGAAAAGCACCCTCGGCACGTGCAGCATGCATTGCTGCAAATACAGCAGCGCATCGAGCGAGGGGACAAAAGTGCAAGACAGTGGTACCCACAAATTGTGGTGCTCGCCGATAGTCCGGAAATAGAGTTCCGTCTGACCGTTGCCTGGCTCATGGGTGCAGACAATACTGCGGACGAGTTTCACCAAAGTCTGACAAAGCTGCTTGCTGATCCCGAGCCGATCGTGCGGCGGAATGCGGCGCTGGCGCTCGTGCGCTTCAACGATGCGAGGGGGCGGCCCGAACTTCTTGCCATGCTGCAACCCTTCACGGTCGATGCACCCGCAGCGGGAACGTTGCAGAGCAGTTTGGCACGTGGTGCCCAAATAAGTCGTGGCTCCCTGCTTGGTCGTATTCAGGAGACGAACACCCGGGTAGTTGAAGTGCGTTCCCCTCTCAACGGCAAAACAGAAAGCCTGCTCGTGTCGAGCGGGTCGAGCGTCGCGAAAGGAGACGGGTTGTTAACCATCGCGCCCGACGAGCAAAGCATTTGGGAAGCTCTGCGCGGGCTTTCGGTGGTCGGCGAACAGGAGGATGTTGCGGTAATAGAGCGCTACGTGAGCGGCGCGCAGCCAGCGAGCGAGCGCATGAAACAACAAGCGGCTCTGACGGCAAACGCCATCAAGAGCCGCACGAATAAGTATTAACCGTTTAGATCCTTAGGCTATCGCCGGCTCGGGCGGAAGATCTGGGAGCGTGATTCCATGCACGGCTTCCCAGTCGTCGGTGGGCACCATCTCGATCGCATCCCAGGGGCAGCCGTCGAGAAAGGCGCCGTCAGGGCCTTTGCTGGTGCACTTCTGGCAACCGATGCAAAGATAAGGGTCCACTTCGATACGGCCGAAGGGTGGGTGGTCTTCGTCCGGCACCCAGAACATGCATGCTTCGATAGGACAGTATTCAATGCAAGCCGGCGAGCCGGCGCAGCCGGTGCAACAGTCCGTAGTGATGGCCAGAATGCGCGGTCTCTTTTTGCGCGCCGCTTTGCCATCGCCCTCTGACATGGGCCAATACTTTTCTACGATATCGAACATATGTTGCTTCTGTCCTCGTTCAAGAGCAGGTCGCTTGAAAACTATCGTTCGTTGACTCGACTCTAACATAGCTCTGCTAATTTCCTCAACGATTTGTGTCCTTTACACTCTTCGCTTGCTGCTGGTTAAGTGAAGCGTTAAAACTTAACCCATATCATCATATTTTTAAGGAGGGCAGCGAGCATGGAAACAGTAGCGGGCATCTTTTCATCACGGCCGCGGCCGAAGAAGCGGTTAGGCAACTCTCTTCGCTCGGAATTCCCTTACCGTCGAGGCTTTGAAGCCGCTCTGCGCCGACGCGACAAAAATTCGGCGACGCCCACCCCGCGTACAACACCAGCGGAAGGGAAAGCCGACGAAGCTTTTCAACGTGGTTACGAACGCGGACTAAATTATCATCAGAGCTTGCGGGAGAAATATAAAGCTTGAAGGAACTGCTACTGAACCTCGTGGTGCTGGTGGGAATACTTGGTTTAAGCGCCCTCATCACCACCTGGTTCGCGCGCACGATGTATGTTCGGTGCCGTCAGTGTGGCACGCTCAACGCGCGGCGGCGCACACAATGCCGTTCCTGCAGGAATGAATTCTGATGCGCCGTGCTCTGTTCTTCCATGCGTTGCTCGCTTTTTTACTGTTCCCAGGTTTGCAAACCAGCATGATGTCACAAAACCACAAATCTTCCGTCCCGCCCGAGTGGCTTACGCCCGCTGAAAAGATGGATTACAGGCAAACACCTCGCTACGCCGAAACCATTGAATATGCAAGACGGCTGGACCAGGCGTCGCCGCTTATAAAGTTTCAGAGCTTTGGGCGGAGTGGTGAAGGGCGCGAGCTGCCGCTCCTCATAGCGACAGAGGGCGAAACGTTCTTGCCCGAAGCAGCCAGACACGCGGGTAAAGCTGTGATTCTTATACAGGCATGCATTCATGCGGGCGAGCCTGACGGCAAAGATGCAGGGTTGGCGCTTTTGCGCGACATTGCCATTACAAAGACGCGTGCAGGTTTACTTAAGAATCTCGTGGTGTTGTTCATTCCCATCTATAACGTCGACGGCCATGAGCGAGTAAGTCCTTACAATCGTATCAATCAGGATGGTCCCGCAGAGATGGGTTGGCGCACGACAGGTACCTACCAGAATCTCAATCGCGATTATATGAAAGCCGACACGCCTGAGACTCGTGCGTGGTTGGCGTTGTGGAACCACTGGAAACCCGACCTGTTTATCGACTGTCATGTAACCGACGGGGCCGATTACCGTTACAACATCACCTATCAGCATGAGCATCACGCTGGCGTTGCGGCAAGCGTACTCAACTGGGAAAAGCGAGTGATCGACGAACGTGTGGCGCCGGCGACCGAGTCGGCTGGAAACACAGTCTCGTGGTATTTGGAGTTTATCGACAATCGCGATCTTAAGAAGGGCATCCGCGACTTTAACGGCAGTCCGCGCTTCTCTACCGGCTACACTCCTCTCAGAAACCGGCCGGGGATTCTGATCGAGACCCACATGTTAAAGCCTTATCGGCCGCGGGTGATCGGGACCTACGACTTTCTTCGCTCTGCCCTCGCCGAGGTCAGCGGCGATCCCAAACCGCTTCTCACGGCGGTGCGAGAAGCTGACGAAGAGACGATTGCCGCCGGTCGGACTTATGATCCTGCGCGCCGTTATCCTATCGACTTCGAGTTAAGCGAGACGAGCGTGCCCTATCCACTGAAGGCAGTTGAATACCAGACCGAAAAAAGTGAAGTGTCCGGCGCCCAGCGCGTTATCTTCGGCAGCAAACCGCTCGACCTCACGGTACCAATGTATAACGATTTTCACGTCAAGACGGCTATCGCACCGCCGCTTTACTACATTGTGCCCGCGCAGTGGACGGATGTGATTCAGCTACTCAAGGCCCACGGTCTTACGTTTGCGAAAACGGAGCGACCGACGACGATTGACGTTGAAAGTTATCGGTTTGTGGACGTGAAGTGGGCCGCGGGGCCGTTTGAAGGAAGACTAATGCCTTCGTTCAAGGTCGAGCCAGTGAATGGACGGCGCGAGTTTCCGGCGGGGTCAGCAATCGTGCCGCTCGATCAGGAAGGTGCAAAAGTGGCTATTAACCTGCTTGAGCCTCAGGCGCCGGACTCTTTGGTTCGGTGGGGATTTTTCAATGCGACGTTTGAACAAAAAGAATATGCGGAGGATTACGTATTGGAAAAACTCGCGCGCGAAATGTTACGGGATGACCCGAACTTACGCGCAGAGTATGAGAAGAGACTTGCGAGTGACTCTGCTTTTGCGGCGAATCCCCACGCCAGGCTCCAGTTTTTCTATCGACGGTCGCCATATTGGGACAGACAGATGAATCTTTACCCCGTCGGACGAATTGTTACGCCGCTCAAGAATTAGTTTCGAGTTTCAAGTTTCAAGTTTCAAGTTTCGTGTTCCGAGTTTCATATTTAATGTTTAAGAATACAATTATCCGAAACACTTGGCTCCAAAGCCAAACTTGAAACTCGAAACTTGAAACTTGAAACTTGGAACTTGGAACCAGAGTTACCAAGTTAGTGCGCTAGTGCGTCCGGGTGTTCTGAAACCTCTTCGACCGCGCGGCTGCGGCTGCGAATAGTGACCACAGCCACACCTGTAAAAATCAGCACGCAGGCCGCAATGGTTCTCGAGTTCCAACTCTCACCCAGCACGACAGGCGCCAGGCCGAAGGCGAGCAGCGGTTGCAGGTAGATATAGATTGCTACGATGCTCGGCGAAACGCGTGTAATGGCCCACGAATTGAGATAGTAAGCGCCTACCGTCGGCACCAACACAATGTAAATAACCGTCACCCAAACACCCATTGAGACATTGCCTAGCGAGTCGCCGCCCCAGGAATAAATCGTAAATGGTAACGTTATCACCGCGCCCATCAAAAAAATCCAGGTGATTACGTTCAACGCGCCGTAACGGCGGAAGAGATCTCTTGAAACCGCGATGTAGGCGCCGTAGGAAAAGGAATTGGCGACAATCAGTAAGTTGCCGAGGGTGGTTTCGGCGGTGAAGCTGGCGCGCCACGGATCGACGAGGTAAACGACTCCCGCACCTGCCAGCGCGATGCCCAGAAAATGTCGGAGGGATGGCCGGTCGTACCCGAGAGCAATGCTCACGGCGAGAGTGAACACGGGAATCGTAGTTGTCAGCAGCGTCGCGTTTATTGCGGTTGTGAGGGACAGACCTTTGACGAAAAGAAGCTGATTAACTACAACACCAAGCAGGCTGGAAAGAACCACCCAGCTCATCACGCGGAGCGGCAGCCGGCGCAGGTCGGCAAGCCTTCGTTGTAACAAAGCAAAAAAAACTGCCGCACCGAGAATGCGGAATCCAACCAGACTCGTGCTCGACATCGAACGCAGCGCGATCTTGCCAAAGATCGGCCAGGAGCCAAACATCACCTGCACCATAATCAGTGCGATGTGGGGCGCGACATTGTGATTGGTGACGGCTACTGGTTTCAAGTTTCGAGTTTCAGGTTTCAGGTTTCAGGTTTCAAGTTTCAAGTTTCAGGTTTGGAGTTCGCAGGGGTGTCGGATTTTGGTTCCGGGTTTGTCTTGGAACTTGAAACTCGAAACTTGAAACTCGCAACTCGAACCAGTTTATCCGCTCATAGAAAAAGGACCGGGGATTCCCGATCCTCTGTAATCCCGACGAGTACTCGTTAAGTTCAGACCACAAGTAGCAGGGGATTCTCCAAAATCCTCTTGAATGTCTGCAGAAACTTTGCTCCAGTAGCGCCATCGACCACTCGGTGATCGCACGACATAGTCACACGCATCATCTGGCGTATGACCATCTCGTTATTTCGCACCACGGGCTTTGGTGTCATGGCGCCAACCGCCAGGATAGCCGCTTCCGGGGGGTTGATGATGGCGGTGAATTCGTCGATGCCAAACATTCCCAGATTGCTGATAGAGAAGCTTGCGCCCATATATTCTTCCGGCCGCAGTTTTCGATTGCGCGCCCGTTCAGCGAGGTCGCGAACTTCGGTGGCGATTTCGCCCAGTGATTTCTGATCAGCGGCTCGCACAATTGGGGTGATCAAGCCTTCATCAATTGCAACCGCGACACCGATGTCGGCATGTTCATAATATCGGACTGTCTTATCCTGGAACGAAGCATTTACCTGGGGGTGTTGGGTAAGCGCCGCAGCGGCGACCTTGATAATAATGTCATTGATGCTGATCTTCAGCTCTGCGTCGAGCTGGTTGATTCCTTTGCGCATCTCGGCGGCGCGATCCATTTCAATCTCGGTGGTGAGAAAGAAATGCGGCACCGGTCCAAGCGAAGTAACCAACCGCTTAGCGATTGTCCGCCGCATTTCGCTGGCGGGTTCATCGCGGTACGCTGAAGCCTGTGCGGTTGCCGACTTCTGAAAGGGAAGCTTCTCAACTGCTCGCAAGTGTCTTTGCTGAGGTTGTGCCGCCGCGGTGGCCGGGATCCTGGCGCCGCTAATCAACTGCTCCACATCGCGCTTGATGATTCGTCCACCCGGCCCGCTTCCACTGACAGCGCGTAAGTCGATGCCGGATTCGGCTGCCATTCGCGCCGCCAGCGGTGACACAATCAAACGCCCGGCAGGTACGACTTCCGCTTGCGCATCTTCTCCGCGTCCATTACCGGAAACGTCCTTAGCTTCAGACGTGGCAGCGGCGCCGTCCGGTTTACTCTGAGGCTGACTTCCGGTGTCAGATTGTTCAGCAGGAGCCGCAGCTTTTGCAGATTTAGCCGCGGAGGCTTGCGTTATGAGTGCAGAGATGTCTTCGTCAGGAGCGCCGATAATGGCGATTATCTGACCGAGGGGAGCCGATTCGCCCTCCTGAATCAGAATCTTGCGCAACACTCCGCTGCCGAGGGCCTGCATTTCCATCGTCGCTTTATCGGTATCGATTTCCGCGAGCGGTTCACCCATCGACACCTTGTCGCCCTCTTTTTTAAGCCAGCGAGAGAGTTGGCCCTCTTCCATGGTCGGAGAGAGCTTGGGCATGATTACCTGCGTTGCCATTCAAACCTCTTGAATCGAGAATCGTGAATTGGACTTAACAAAAAGATAACGAGTTGCACGCCGCCGGCTAATCGAGATACGCCACCTGCCGCACGGCGGCAACGATCTGGTCCACATTTGGAATCGCCAGGTCTTCAAGATTCTTGGCGTAGGGCATCGGGACGTCGGCACCGGAAACGCGTTTAACGGGCGCATCAAGGTAATCGAAAGCCCGCTCCATGATTTCTGAGCTGATTTCTGCTGCTACGCCACAAAAGGGATGCGACTCTTCTGCAATTACGACGCGATTTGTTTTCTTCACCGATGTGATAATCGTTTCGAAATCGAGCGGGCGAATCGTTCGTGGATCGATAACTTCGCAGGACACCCCCTGCTTCTCCAGAACCTCGGCAGCCTTAAGCGCAACCGGAACCATCAACGAGCGCGCGACGATAGTGGCGTCGGTTCCTTCACGTTTTACGTCGGCCAGGCCGAGAGGAATAGTAAAGTCGGCGTCATCAGGAACTTCACCTTTTTGGCCGTACATTCTTTCTTGTTCAATAAAGATGACGGGGTCGTCGTCGCGAATGGCCGACTTCAACAGGCCTTTGGCGTCCGCGGGCGTTGCGGGCATCACCACCTTCAACCCCGGGAAATATGCGAACCACGATTCAAGCGCCTGTGAATGCTGGGAAGATACCTGGAAGGCCGAGCCTCCCGGGCCGCGGAAAACCATTGGAATTTTGAATTGGCCGCCCGACATGTAAAGCATTTTGGCCGCTGAGTTAATAATCTGGTCGGTGGCAAGAATGGAAAAGTTAAAGGTCATGAATTCGACTATGGGACGCAAGCCAGCCATTGCCGCGCCCACGCCCAGACCAGCGAAACCCAGTTCAGTTATTGGAGTGTCGATGACGCGCTTGTCGCCGAGTTCTTCAAGCAGTCCCTTGGTAACCTTATAAGCGCCTTGATAAGCGCCGACTTCCTCGCCCATCAGGAACACGTTTTCATCACGCAGCATCTCTTCGCGTAACGCTTGATTGAGTGCTTCACGCATGGTTACCACCGGCATTTAACTGACTCCTCTTGCAAACCTTTAATTCTGATCTGACTTAATTGGACTTGCATACACGTCGGTATAGAGTTCTTTGGGATCAGGTAGCGGACTTTCTTCCGCAAACCGCACAGCCTTTTCAACCTGCTCCTTAACTTCCGCTTCAATCTTTTGAAATTCGGAATCTGACAAGACTCCTTCTTCTTTGAGGCTCGCGGAAAAGAGCTTTATGGGATCGCGTTCCTGGTGCTGCTCTATTTCAGCACGCGTGCGGTAGTTTCCGGGATCAGACATCGAATGACCCATAAACCGGTAGGTGCGAACTTCCAGCAGGGTAGGGAGCGATTCCTTACGCGCTCGCTCCACAGCTCGCAGCGTTGCCTCGCGCACCGCCAGCACATCCATACCGTCTACAAACTCAGACGCAATGTCATAGGCGGTAGCCTTCTCCGAAATATCATGCGAAGACATCGCGCGTTCCAACGATGTTCCCATTCCATATTGATTGTTTTCGCAGATATAAATGCACGGCAGCTTCCAAAGTTGGGCCATATTCAACGACTCGTGAAAAGCCCCCTGGTTTACGGCCGCTTCGCCAAAGAAACAAAGAGTTACCTGATCGGTGCCTTTATACTTCGCCGCAAACGCTACGCCGGTTGCCAATGGTATTTGCCCACCAACGATGGCGTGCCCGCCAAGGAAATTTACTTCCTTGTCGAACATATGCATCGACCCGCCCTTGCCTTTCGAGCATCCGGTTGCTTTGCCGTAAAGCTCAGCCATTACCGATTCCGGCGTCAGACCTTTGGCGATCGCATGCGCATGTTCACGATAGCTGGTCAGCACATAGTCATCTTTCCGGATTGCCGATATCGAGCCGATAGCCACCGCTTCCTGGCCGATATAAAGATGGCAGAAGCCGCCAATCTTTCCGGCGCTATAGATTTCTGCGGCCTTCTCCTCAAAGCGCCGAACCAGCAGCATCTGGTGATAGATGTTGATCAGCGCATCGCGGTCGAGATCAGCCAGGCGGTTCTTTTGTGCTTGCTTTAGCTCCTGGCGGCGTTCCTGCAAAATTTTTGGTGGAGACGTGGCCTGCGGCGGAGCATCTTCGTCCATTACGCCAGTCGCGCTCGCATCTTCAGCGCCGGCGCGGGAGGGTCCGGAGGTGCGCTTTCTCATTTCGTAGTTTGACTTTGTCACTGCCGCCACTTTCCACTAATAACCGCCAATGACGGCGGCTCTTTAAATGCAGATTGGTTGTTTGCAGAAATAGTGAGGGGAATTATACGCGAGGATTATAAGGTGGCGCAAAACCAGCCCGCTCAACAACGAAATGCGCAGCATCGCACATCGGAGGGACTAAAAAAAACGCACACCGCGTTTCAACGATGTGCGTATAGATTCAGCATCAAGAGTTGATTACCGGAACGCTTCGAGCGTAGTGAGAGGAGTTTTGGCGAGGTTGAGCATCGTCTTTCGCGAGTGCTTGTCATTCTGCATCTTGCGAGCTGCCTCCGTGAGCAGTTCTTCGGTTGTGTCGCCCTGGTCAGGGAAACAGGCTACGCCCACACTGATCCCCAACCGGACATCGATTCCGTTTTTTACTGAAAACTTCTGTTCTTCAACCGCATTTCTTATTCGCTCACCAACAGAAGCGGCCATATGCGAGGAAGCCATTGGCATAATGGCGACAAATTCGTCACCGGCATACCGAGTAAGCATGTCCATTTGCCGCAGTTCTTTCCTAATTACTCCGGCAACGCTCGCAAGCACACGGTCGCCAATGGCGTGTCCATATTGATCGTTGATGGCTTTGAAGTCGTCAATATCCATACTGACTACTGCGAGCGACTCATTTGTCATGCGTTGGCATTCCGCAATTCTTTGCTCGAGTATCATGTAAAAGCCGCGAGCGTTGGGCAGTTCCGTAAGCGGATCGGTGATCGCGCTCTCTTTTGTTTTTTCAAACGTTAAAGCGTTGTTGAGCGCGCTGGAGGCGTGTTGGCAAACAGACTCGAGCAGACGCACATGTTCGGTTGTATAGGATGTCCTGCTCTTCGAGTAAATGGTTATCGACCCAAACGCGCCGTTTTCACGAAGTAGCGGTGAGACGAGCACGCCGCGGTAGGTTCTGGATATCTCTTCTGAAATCCCCACCAGATCGAGTTCGGGGGAAGCGTTACACATCGAGCGAGCATTTGCTATGACCCAGCCGGTGATGCCGTCGCCGATGTTCAAGCACCTCTGGCTGAACACGTCTGCGTGCTCGCCGGCTACGTGGGTCGCCACTGCCTTCCCTGATTTGTCATCTACCAGAAATATAATGCAGGTATCGAAGGGAACGATGGCTCGCAGCTTGTTGGAAACAAGCGTCACGGTGTCGTGAAGGTTCAAGGACGAACCGATTGTCTGAGCGATTTCATGAAGGGCAAACACCTCTCTTTGCGCCTCGGTGATCGATCTGAATCCAGCATCTTTGTCTTCTGATGTTCCCAGCACACTCGAAGCGAGGCCGGCATCAGGTTTTGTCTTGGTCAGATAGTCAACCACCGCTCTCTGCGATTCGACCTGCTCCTGAATGTCTTCAGCCGCAATTAGATGATCGAACTTCTCCACGTGTTGGACAAATATATTCACTACTCGAGGATCGAAAGCAGTTCCGGCCATGCTTCTTAGCAACGCCAACGATTCCTCGCGAGTCATGCCCTTGCGATATGGGCGATCGCAGCGCGTGGCATCGTAAAAATCCACCACCGAAATGATTCTTGCAACCAGCGGAATAGACTCGCCCTTGAGCCCCTTCGGGTAACCCGTCCCGTCCCATTTTTCATGGTGATAACGGACGATGTCTTCGACCGGATAGGGAAAGTTGACTCGCCTCAGAATATCTCCGCCCACGGTAGGATGGATTTTCATCTTGGCAAACTCAGCCTCGGTAAGCTTACCGGGTTTGTTGAGGATGTATTCGGGGACTGCAAGTTTGCCGATGTCGTGTAATAAAGCTCCGGCGAAAAGCGCTTGCACTTCTTTCTCGCTGACCCTGCAAAGCTTACCCATCTGCGAAGCATAGATTTGGGTGCGCCGCACGTGGCCGTGAGTGGTCTGATCTTTGGCGTCGATCGCAATAGCCAGCGACTCGATGGTGTTCATATGGATAACAGCCATCTCCTCCACATGCTTGCGTTGATCCGCCTCGGCACGACGCACTTCCTCGAGGCGCTTCTCGTTGAATCTGTATAGCAGATGCATAAGACCTGTGATTAGAAGACCAAGCAGAACATAAGGAATTCCCGCCCCGTGGATCGCCGAATAGAAGAGGACGGCAGAAGCGGCGCCGGCCACTTGCGTGGTCAAAGTCCAAACGATGCTTTCCTGGGAAGGGAGGACGCGCGGTTTTCCATCAACCAAATTCAGAAAGTGTGCTGTTGCTACAGTGCTCAGTAAATATTGAAGTATTGCGAGCACGCACAAGGGAACCAGCAGGACATTTAGTGGCAGGCCACTATCGCTGCTCCATGCGCTGTCATCGGCAAAGATCGTTGCCAGATATCCATAGCAGGACGCCGATACGAAAGTTGAGATGACGGCTATTGCGGTTGTTGTAATGGATTCCCTGCGGCTTGCGAGTCCGTAGGTGGTAACCAGACCCACAATCGCTGCGAGTAGCGTTGCAGGCCCAGCGGTTTCGGCAGGGGGCACGGCATAAAGGATAACCGCCAGGAAAACGAGCGCATCGGCAACCGACTTGCGACTCTGATTCACTCCAATCGAAGTTGTAATTGAGACGGTGAAGCGGCTGGCGACGAGCGTCAGAACCAGCAGCCCTAACCAGGACAATAATCCAGCACTGGTGAGGAACGGCAGCCTGACAGTGGACACCAGGGCCGAACAAAGCAGTAACGCCCCCACACCGGAAATGATGATCAACAGCGCGCCACTCTTCCAGTCGCTTTTTTGGCTCATTATTTGGCTACCCTTGGTGGACAGGACGAGACCTGCCGTTACCTATTTGGTCACTCAGCGATGCGAGGATCTCTAACTGGCGGATTTTGGAACTGGAAAAGCTTGAGGTGTCAACGTGGTTGGCCTAAAGCCAACGTGGTTGAGCGCGATAAGGATAGCGTTTTAGGGCCTTGGCGTCAAGACTTTATGAGAAGTTGCTCACAAAAAGGGTGAGGTGTCCGAAGAGGCTCGATCGCTGGGCCTTTAACCCCACGTCATGGTTCAGCCGGACCCTGCGGTTGCCGTATGCGGCCCCAATTGAGACGCTAATTCCAGACGACTGGTTGTTGGAGTTTTACAGGTGGAATGCTCGCACACGTAGGCCGTAGGTCTTCCTTCCGATTGAGGGCGATCGCGCAGAAGGGGCACAAGCTTAACTGCCTCAAGATCGTTGGGAGAAGCTTGCGCGACAACTTTGTTTGGTAGGAAGGGACGCCAAACTTCCTTCCGCAGGACCTGCGTTGCCGCTGCGTCCGGCTGTCCGATCAACGCAATTTCTTTCGGAGACCCCAGGTAGAAATCAAGCACGCAAAGCAAGCGGCCAAATCCAGAAGGGTAACGCTGCATGGAGGCGGCCGTCAGCCGTAGAATCGTGGCTGCCCGTCGCCGGTAGTCGCTGTTGTCAGTCAGCAGTCCCAGTCGCAATAGAACTTCCGCGGCAACTGAGTTACCGGCGGGCGTGGCGTTGTCGAAAAAGTCCTTGGACCGAACGATCAACTGTTCATGACTCTTGCCGGTATAGAAAAACGCGCCTTCTTCGTCGTCCCAGAATTCCTCGATCATCGTTTCCGCTAAGCTCAGCGCCTCCTGCAGCCAGAGAAGTTCGCCGCTGACTTCAAACAACGTGACCAGCCCGGCGATAAAAAATGAATAGTCCTCGAGGTAGCCGTTCAGTTTTGCCTGACCATCTTTATAGGTCCTCAACAGGAGCCGATCTCGGCGCAGATTGTCGAGTACGAACCGGGCATTTTTCCTTGCTATTGCCAAATAGTCGGCACGGTTAAGGACGGCCGCGCCTTCC
>DATGYM010000464.1:0-6931 GCA_035297925.1 Pyrinomonadaceae bacterium
GGCGGCGAGCCGATGGTTTGGGATTCACGGGCACGCACTAAAGGCATGGAGCTTGATTCCGATCTCACTCACAAAGTGTCCTATAGCCGCGGTAAAACTGCGACCACTTATTACAGTCAGGAGCAGACCAACGGCGCTACACCGTTTGCAAAAGTGAAAAGTCCCGTCTACGTCGTCAGCGACCGGGGCGAGTTTCATAGCGAGAGTGGCATTGCCATATACAGCGGAAATGCGCGCGCCTGGCAGGACGACAATTTTGTTCGCTCTGACAGGCTGACGATTTACGTCAACGACAAACGGATGGAAGCAAACGGACGCGTGCAAAGTCAGATCTATAACGCGCGCCGGCGCGTGGAGGGCGCTGCCGCCTCCATACCGGTGTTTGCCAGTGCGGATACGATGACCTATTCAGATGTTGATCGCACGCTGCATTACGAAAGCAATGTCGACATCCGTCAGGGGACCGATCGCCTGACCAGCGGTGTTGCTGATGTTTACCTCTTAAAGGATTCAAGCGAGGTGGAGAAAACGATTGCGCAGCGCAACGTGCTCCTTACGCAGCCAAACAGAAAAGGAACCGGTGACTGGGTTCAATATACGAGCGCTGATGAAGTTGCGGTGTTAAAGGGTAATCCTGCCAGGGTTGAAGACACGGAAAAGGGAAGCACGGAAGGTGGTCGATTGACCGTCTATATGCGAGACGGTAGAGTGATCGCGGATGACGCCAGAGGTTCACAGTCGCCTGGTCGCGTAAGGTCCACCCATAAAGTGAAGAAACAATAAGCCGGACACTTTTGCCGGCCCTCCTGGTTAGATTGTCATGAGTACACAGACTGAAGGTGTGGAGATCGCGGAAAGTCGCAACGAAGAATTCGCTGTTGACGGTTCGCGCGCTGCACGCCAAAGGGGCCAATCGCCTTCAGCTTCTGCGCTCGCAGCGGTCCACCTGGAAAAGAAATACGGCAAGCGTCGCGTGGTGGACGACGTCGGGCTGCACGTCGAAAAGGGCGAGGTTGTAGGCCTCCTCGGCGCGAATGGCGCCGGCAAGACCACTACCTTCTACATGATCGTCGGCCTTGAGCGGCCGGATGCGGGAACCGTAAGGTTGGGCGATCGCGACGTGACCAGGTTACCCATGTATTTGCGTGCGCGTCTGGGACTCGGTTATTTGCCTCAGGAGCCCTCCATCTTCCGCAAGATGACGGCAGCACAAAACATTCTTGCAGTCCTGGAGACAATGGGTTTGCGCCGGCGTGAACGACTGACGCGTCTTGAGGAGTTGCTGGAAGAATTCGGTATCGCTCACGTTCGCAATACGCGCGGAGACGCGTTGTCAGGCGGCGAAAGAAGAAGGACGGAAATCGCGCGGGCGCTGGCAACCGAGCCACAATATATTTTGCTTGACGAGCCTTTCGCCGGCATTGACCCAAAAGCGGTCGATGACATACAAAATGTCATACTTTATTTACGCAATCGTAGCATCGGAATTTTGATTACGGACCACAATGTTCGCGAAACATTGGGAGTTACCGACCGGGCCTACATCATGGCCGACGGGCGTATTTTTCGCTCGGGGATTCCACGGGAGTTGACCGAGGACCCGGAAGTTCGCCGGCTTTATCTGGGCGAGAAATTCCGCATGTAATCCGCAAGTTGTACGCAAAGCGCTAACAGGCGCGCGCAAATATGCTCGAATCGAGTATAATCTCCCTGCGCGCACAGCCGCACAATAACAAAACAAAAGTGCTCGTTTAGAAGCAAGGAATGTCCCTTAAACTAACTACCAGCCTATCTCAACGACTCGTACTAACCCCGCAGTTGCGGCAGCGTATCGAGATGTTGCAGATGACAACGCTCGAGCTAACTGATCTCATCCAGCAGCAGATCCTTGAGAACCCAGTTCTCGAGGAGGTGGTTACACAGGAAGAGGTTGGCGAGCTGGCGGAGAAAATTCTCGATCACCTTGCAAGTGCCGACCCGGGCGCCGCGCCCGATGAGCCGCAGCGTCTGGAGGCTGCTGAGCCTGAAATGGGCAGCGCATCCTCGAATGGGACCGGCGATCTGGAAGGTTTACCGTCGGGGGTCGCCGAAGGCGGCGATACTGACGTACAGGAGGGCGCCGCTGCCGACCTGAGCGAGGATTCGATTGGCGACGAGGTCGTTGGTGAAGAGAGTGCACGCGACGCGTTTGAAGAAATCGACTTCGGCCGCGAGTTTCAGGATTACCTCGATCCCGGCTACAAGACCCAGGAGATTGAATACAAGGAAGACGCGCCCACCTTCGAACAGTTTCTAACCCGGCCGCCTTCACTTGCCGATCATCTGGAATGGCAACTTCATATGAGTCCGGTTGAAGGCCAGGTCTGCGACGCAGCCATTAGCGTGATAGGCAATCTCGACGCGGACGGCCGGCTCAATGCCACGAATGAAGAAATTGCCGCAATGGGCGGCTGGAGCGAAGAGACCGTTGAGGCGGCGCGTCAGGCTGTGATGCACCTGGACCCGGTGGGTTGCGGGGCCCGTGACGTCAGGGAGTGTCTGCTGGTTCAGTTGGAGGTAAAGGGTGAAAGCGATCGTCTCGCGACCCGCTTGATTAGCGATCATCTCCCCGAATTGCAACAACACAAGCTGCCGCACCTGGCCAAACAGATCGACACGGACGTAGATACTCTGTTAACCGAATTACAGTTTATTCGCACGCTTGATCCCTACCCCGGGCGACGTTATTCATCTGAAGAACCTATCCTTATCTCGCCGGAGATTTACATTGAGAAGCTCGACGAAGACGACGACGAGTATGTGATCTATTTTGCGGATGACGGCAGCCCGCGCCTGAGGGTTAGCCAACAGTATCAGCTGATGCTTGGCAAATCCGATGTCAGTAACGAAACGAAAAGTTTTATTCGCGAGAAGATGCGTTCAGCCGTGGATCTTTTGCGCAACATCGAACATCGCCGCCAGACTATCTACAAGGTTGTGGAGTCGATTGTGCACCGGCAAAAGGATTTTCTTGACAAAGGTGTGCAATACATTAAGCCCATGATGTTGAAGGATATTGCCGAAGATATCGGCATGCATCTCTCAACTGTTTCCAGGGTGGTTAACAGAAAGTATGCGCATACGCCCCAGGGGGTAATCGAACTGCGGCGGTTCTTTACCGAAGGCATGATGAACGAAGACGGCGAAGAGATTTCGACGCGCATCATAAAGTTGAAGATAAAGAAACTTATTGAGGAAGAAGATTCGCACAATCCCATCACCGACGATCAAGTGGTAAAGATCCTGATCAAGGATGGGATAAAGCTATCGCGCCGCACCGTCGCGAAGTATCGCGATCAAATGAGTATTCCCGGCTCGCGCGAGCGCCGCGCTGTTGTGTGAAGCGCCTGTTGCTTGAGCCGAAAGTGAATTCGCCCCCTGGTGTTATTGATTATCGGTCAAGCAGGTTCGTAGCTTGGCAAGCATTACTATATCAGCAGGGTTGAGAAGGGAACGCAGACATGAGGTTTGAGTATACCGGTCGTCACGTTGAAGTTTCTCCAGGCATCCGCAAACACGTAGAAGATCATTTTAAAAAACTTGAATACATTTTTAACGGCACAGCAACGGCCTGGACTCACGCCATCATTGACGTTGAAAAGAATCGCCACATTGCGGAGCTCATAGTGCATTGGCGCGACCACACTCTCGCGGCCAAGGATATCAATGCCGATATGTATCTTGCCCTGACACGGGCAGTTGCGAAGATCGAGAAACAGGCGTTGAAGCTCAAGAAGAAAATTATCGACCGCAAGCAGGGTGCGCGAAAGACATCTACGGTCGCCCCGACTCCGGATGGACGTGTCGAAGCCAGCCCGCGGCCGCCACGGATTATTAATGCGCGTCGCTACTCGATCAAACCCATGACGGCTGAGGAAGCTGCCCTCCGACTGTCAGCCGATCCCGATCAGTTTGTTGTCTTTCGTGATGCCGATACCGATCGCGTCGGCGTTTTATATAAACGCACGGACGGAAATTATGGTCTGATCGAGCCTTGATTGAGTTGCCGAAAGCTCCCTGGACGGCTTCCAAGAGTGGTCGAACGGCTAACGGTACACACGCGACCCACCCCAGCACTCTTCGATGAAACAGTCTACCGACGAGACCTCCGAAGGCAATCGAGAAAACAGTTCGGCGCCGGACATCGTCATTATTACCGGGTTGAGCGGCTCGGGTATGTCTTCGGCAACCAATGCCTTTGAAGACCTCGGTTATTTCTCCGTCGACAATCTGCCGATAACGATGTTGCCGACGTTTGCGCGGTTGGTGACGGCGGACGGCGATGAAAAAGGCATCGAGCGGGCGGCGCTGGTTATCGATATCCGTGAACGCACATTTCTCGGTGATTTTGGCCGGCAACTGGATGCTTTGCGGGCGGCCGGGTTGAGCGTCTACGTCCTGTTTCTGGAAGCGTCAGACGACGTGTTGCAACATCGCTTCAGCGAAACCAGGCGACCCCACCCCGCCGACAAAGGGCAAACTCTCTTGCAGTCGATTGCGTCCGAGCGCGCTGCGATGTCGCATATTCGAGCACTTGCCGATCAGATCATCGATACGTCGGATCACACTGTTCACACGCTCCGCAGTCATCTTCTCGAGCGATTCAGTCCCGATCGCAAGGGCGGGCCAATGCGCGTGCAGGTGCTTAGCTTTGGACACAAGTATGGCAACCCGGGAGACATGGAGTTACTTTTCGACGTCAGACATCTCCCAAACCCGCATTTCATTCCCGAGTTGAAACCACTCTCCGGGCATGACAAGCGCGTGGTGAAGTATCTGAAAGAACAGCCGGAAGTCGAGGAGACTCTCAACCGCTTCTACGACCTGCTTGCGTATCTTTTGCCGCAATACAAACGGGAAGGGAAGTCGTATGTGACTGTGGGCATCGGATGTACAGGCGGACGGCACCGCTCGGTAATGGTAGCAAACGCGTTGGGACGAAGGCTGCGGCAAGCTGGATTTGACGCTCATGTCGTGCACCGGGATGTTAGAAAGACGAACCGTCACCGTTGACGAGAGAGTTCAAGCCCAAACGACATGAAGCTAAAGGCTGCCATAACCACGCCAGTTACTGACTACAGTCTGGATCACCGCGCCCTGCCGGTAAACCCGCTGGTTCGGTACAAAGAGAGGATATTTCATGGACGGCAACCCATCACCGACTACGAGTAAGGAAGATCCACGGAAGATAGCGGGCGTTATTGTCACGCATGGGCATCTTGCGGGTGAGTTGCTGGCCGCTGCCGAGATGATTGTCGGGCCTATTTCATTTATCACCGCAGTTTCAATTGGCTGGCATGACGATGTGGACGCCGCTCGTGATGAAGTGCAACGCGCTATCACGCGCGTGTCGCAGGGTCGCGGCGTTTTGTTATTGACTGACATGTTTGGTGGTACCCCTACTAATATTGCGTCGATGTTTTTGGACGAAGGCACCGTGGAAGTTGTTACTGGGGTTAATCTGCCAATGATTATTAAGCTTGCAGGTCAGTCCGGCAGCGATTCCCTGGTTGAAACAGCTCGACGCGTTTGCGATCTCGGGCGCCAGGGGATTTATCTGGCCGGTGATCTGCTGGCACCACCGGTAAAAGGCAGCCAGCGATAATGATCGAGCGTACGCTCCTTATCAAAGGACGGCTTGGCCTGCACGCGCGGGCCGCAGCGAAGCTCGTGCGTCTGGCGAGTAGTTTTCAGAGTCAGGTGGTGCTGCAGCGAGTTGAAGGTGGCGTAACGGCGGACGCGAAATCCATTCTGAGCGTGTTGATGTTGGCCGCCAGCCGCGGCACTCAACTACACGTGCGCGCTGAAGGAGCCGATGAAGAAGTGGCTATGGCAGCCATCGAGCAGCTTTTCGCCGAGGGTTTCGGTGAAATACAACCGGAGTCTTTGATATGACAGCCGCATCCCAGGAGATCCGCTGCAAGGGACTGGGCGTTTCTGAGGGAATTGTGATTGGCCAGGTCCTGCGAATGCACGATGGCACTCACCTCGTATATCACTGGCGAGTGGAAGCAGACGAGTTGGAAGTGGAAAGGCTGCGTTTTCGTGCGGCCGTCACATTGGCCACGCAGCAGGTGCTTGCCATAAAAGAACTGGCCGAACAGCGCTTTGGGAAAGATCACGCCTACATTTTCGATGCGCACCTGCTGCTGCTCGAGGACGAAAAGCTGCTCGGTGATATTGAACAACACATCAGCGATGAAAACGTGAATGCCGAATGGGCCGTCCAGGTCGTAGCAGATCGACTTCTTTACCTCTACTCGCAAATCAAGGATGACTACCTTCGCGAGCGCAGCGCCGACATCGAAGACGTAACACAACGGCTGCTTGTCGCTTTGAAGGGGGGTGAATCTCAGCATCGCCATCTCTCTGAAGATGCGGTCATCGTTGCGCAGGATATGCTTCCCTCGACAGTTGCTGATTTGGATCTCGAACATGCGCGCGGGATTGCTACGGACACCGGCGGCTGGACTTCACATACGGCGATTCTTGCTCGCGGCGTGGGCATCCCGGCTGTGATTGGTTTGCGCGATTTTTATCGGCGTACAAAAACCGGTGACCGAATTATCGTCGATTCAACCCGCAGTGAAGTTATTCTTCATCCGTCTGCCGCCACGCTTGAACGTTACCAGGCAGAGACTGCCACTCGCGCAGGTCGCCACAAAACAGTACTAAGCGACAGTGGTCCCGTGCGCACCCAGGATGGCGTGGAAGTCATACTGCGCGCGAATGTAGAAGTGTCTTCGGAATTTGAGTGGGTGAAAAAATACGGTGCTTCCGGCATTGGGTTGTACCGGTCTGAATTTCTGCTGGCGCGACGCGGCGGGTTCCTCGCGGAGGACGAGCAACGTCTAGCTTATGAAGCGATAGCCAAAGTGGCAGGGGAGCAGGG
>DATGYM010000465.1:0-27653 GCA_035297925.1 Pyrinomonadaceae bacterium
TTTGTGATAAAAAACCGCCGCAGCCGCAGTTGCGCCTGCCGGTTCAACCAACAGCTTCATTCGAAACATTATGAAACGCATCGTCGCAAGAATTTCATCGTCACTGACTGTTAGCACGTCGTCAGCGTTCGCGCGCGTGATGGGAAAAGTCAATGCGCCGGGAGTCTG
Source organism: Pyrinomonadaceae bacterium (assembly GCA_035297925.1). Classification (GTDB taxonomy): domain Bacteria; phylum Acidobacteriota; class Blastocatellia; order Pyrinomonadales; family Pyrinomonadaceae; genus PSRF01. Next base: position 169 of record DATGYM010000465.1, read on the forward strand.
CACGCGCAGAGCGTCGGCGATCGTGGGCGGTGGAGAGATTTTTACGCGCTCGCCTTTTTGGAAGGATTGTTGAGTGTCGTTCGCGGTCTCTGGTTCCACGGCGAAGCACTTGATTGAAGGCTTGATCGATTTTGCCGCGGTGCTGACGCCCGCAAACAATCCGCCGCCGCTGCAAGGCGTGGTAATCGAATCGATATCGGGAACCTCTTCGAGGAATTCCAAACCGCACGTCCCTTGTCCCGCCATTGTTAAGTAGTCATCGTACGGCGGAACCATCACGAGATTTTCGCGCTCGGCGATCTCGCGGCCAAAAGCATCGCGATCATCTTTGTGCCGATTAAAGAATCGTATCTCGGCGCCGTACCCACGTGTCGCGGCGACCTTCATTTTCGGCGCGTCTGCCGGCAGACAAATTACTGCGCGCGTTCCCGCCGCACGCGAGGCAAACGCAACGGCCTGTGCATGATTACCCGAAGAGACAGCGATTACGCCGCACTCTCTTTTGTCTTCGCTCAGCGAAAGAATTTTGTTCGTCGCGCCACGGGCCTTGAAAGAGCCGCCCCGCTGAAGATTTTCGCACTTGAAGAAAACTTCGCAGCCGGCAACTTCATTGAATGAGCGCGAAGTGACGACCGGCGTGCGATGAACTCGGCCGGCGATACGGGTGGCTGCCTCTTTAATGAGATCGATTGTCAACATCGGAAGCGTAATTCAATCACCTCTCATAGGCGTAAATGTCCAACACCGGTTTCCCGAGCAGCCGCATGTAGATTGTTAGCTGCCCGCGATGATGCCAGTGCTCGTGATAAGCAAAAGCAAAGAATTCCCAGACTGGAGCTGACGCAACAAAGAAGCCGGGCGGTAGTTCAATGATTGTGGTCAACTCGCTCTCTGCGGTTTCCGCCAATGCGTCAACTAAAATCTGATGACAGTTAAGTCCGAAGTTTTTTGTTGCTGCAATGGATGTGAGAGTGGCAAGCTCTGCATCTGCTGCACACTGGATGGCGGCTTTATATCCACCGGCGCGAACACTCTCGGCGAGTATCTTTTCCACACCGTACATGTGATGTAGCAGGGCACGTGTTGAAAGCATCTCTGGCGTCGGTTGATAATCGAGCTCCTCGTCTTTGAGTCTCGCGAGCGCACCTTGTGTCACCTGATGAGCAATATCAAAGTACTGATAAAGCCTTGTTAATTGTTGCTTATCCATTTTCTCGCCTCAGATGAAATGACGACCCGGTTGCTCACCAAGTGTGACTGGACACTTCTGTCTTATTCGCGAGACTTTCGCAACCGGTCCAATCGAGTCCTTTGACCTTCTACCGTTGGGTTGCCGCGATAGAGCCAATCGAGGTCGAACGGCAGATGCCCGATCGCCGATATCAATCGAAGGACCAGCTAGATCCTCCACCTCTCATTACCACTTATGAGGATTACTTTGAGATAATTCACAAACCTGTTCACCGAACTTGTTAGGCTCTCATGACTGAGTGACGAGTGTATTGTATGAAATTGACCCGTGAGCGAACTGTCGATGGAATAACCTCTCAATAATGGGTGGTCTTGCAGGCAAATACATATCGAATATTCAACGCGGCGATCCTCCTAGTATCAGTAGTAAAGTGGAAATCCATAAGAAATGGATCTGGAAGTCCGGTTTTATCAAAGTCACCGTCTACTTTAACGGTAACTATGGTTCTGTCGCCGTTGCTAACCGCTGCAACAACTTCTAATACGACTTTGGCGCCAACATATTTCTCGTCGCTCCATGCGTTGATTGCGACGATCCCGCGATACTCTTGCCCTTCGTCAGTAATGACTGCGCTGTCGGTAAGCGTGGCAAGAAACTTAAAGCGCCCCGCTGAACTGCAGAGAAGAATTCCGGGAGCTACCCGTAGGGTGTTGAACGTGCAGTTGAATCAACTGGAAGAACATGAGCTTATTTCCAAAAAAATCTATGCTGAGCTGCCGCCCAGGGTCGAATATTCATTAACCGAGTTTGGGCAGAGTGTGCTACCGGTTATTTCAGCGTTGGGAAAATGGGGAGACGATAATTAAGAGCACTTACGAAAGGCGATTGCAAAACCTGACCGCTCACAATGACATCCTTATCGCGACCGCGAAAGAACCGAACTGGGGTCAGGCCTTCGATTCTTGCGATTCTCACTCGTCGCGCTCTGGTATTAACGAGTCTCCGCGAATCGCACAAATCGAAGGCCTGACCCTAGTCTTCGATTTTTGATAGGTCGTCTTGTACGCATCCAACGTCCGGCCGTGTGTCGCAGATCATGAAAACGGAAATCTAGAATTGGTCTTCTAGCGTGTCCAAGCTAATACAGGTAAAATCACGCTTTCCGATCTGCAGCTTCGGTTCTGAATCGCATCTTTCGCTGGGCCACTGAAGTGACGATTCCTTCCGGCACAAAACTAGGACGCTACGAAATCCGCTCAAAGATCGGTGCGGGCGGAATGGGCGAAGTGTATCTGGGGCTGGATACCGAACTCGATCGTAAAGTTGCGCTGAAGATTCTGCCTGCCGAGCTTGCCGGTCGTGGGGATCGAATGCGGCGATTTACGCAGGAAGCAAAAGCCGCGGCTGCTCTTAATCATCCTAATATTGCTCATGTCTACGAAATTGGTGAGAGCCACGGCTTGAACTTCATCGCGATGGAGTTCATCGACGGGCAGACACTGCGCCAATGTATTCATCGCCGCGAAATTGATCTGAAGAAGCTCTTGCGTTATTTGCAGCATGTGGCGGAAGGGTTGGCACAGGCTCATGGTGCCGGGATCGTGCATCGCGATCTGAAGCCTGACAACATCATGATTACGCGCGCCGGACATGTCAAAGTGCTTGACTTCGGTTTGGCGAAGCTGATTGATCCGCAAGACTATACCGCCGGCAAAAGTGAAGTGGCATCACCCAGTGAAATAGCCACGGCCCTAATGCAGCAGCAATCAACTCCCGGCGCGGTCATGGGAACTGTTGGCTATATGTCTCCTGAACAAGCTCAGGGCAAAACCAGCGAGATCGGTCCCCGCTCAGACATCTTTTCGTTCGGCTGCATTCTCTTTGAAGCGTTGACCGGGCGTAAGCCATTCGTGGGTAAAGACGCTATCGATACGCTCAACAAGATCATCAGGGAAGAGGCCCCGCCGCTAAGTGAAGTTTCCGCAAATACGCCAAATCATCTCCAGAGAATTGTCCGGCGATGTCTGGCGAAGGATCCGGAAGATCGCTATCAAACAATCAAAGACGTAGCCATCGAATTACGAGACTTGCGTCACGAACTGGCGGGTAGCGCGGAGATCGATACGACTGTATCCCCAGGCTCTGTCGGTTTAACTGCTGCATTACGCCCTGGATCAACTTCCAACGTTCCGCCGTCGCCACGGTCAAGCGCCGAATACATCGTCTCGGGAATCACGCAGCACAAACTGGCTGCTGCGCTGGGTCTGCTGGTATTAATCGCCGGCGCGGTCGCCGTTGGTTTGTATCTGCACGCGCGTTCAAGCGAGGCCGCGATCGAGTCGATTGCCGTCCTGCCATTTCAAAACAGGAGCACGGAACCTGATGCTGATTACCTCTCAGATGGACTTGCCGAATCGCTGATTTATCGTCTGTCGCAATTGCCAAAGCTGAGAGTCAGTCCGACCAGTTCAGTTCTAATCTACAAGAATAAAGAGATCGACCCGATCAAGGTGGGCAACCAGCTTGGAGTTAATGCCGTGCTATCGGGAAGGATCGTCCAGCGCGGTGACAGCCTGACGATTAGCGCCGAGTTGGTCGACGTTCGCTACAACAAGATTCTGTGGGGCGAACAATACGAAAGGAAGGTGTCCGACTTGTTGGCCACCCAGCGCGAAATTGCGCGCGAAATTGTCGACAAACTCAAGCTCAAAGTTTCGGCTGAAGAGAAAGGGCTCGCAAAACATTATACCGAGAGCAACGAAGCCTATCAGCTTTACTTGAAGGGACGATTCTACTGGAATAAGCGAACCCCGGAGGGCCTGCACAAAGCAATCAACTATTTTCAGCAGGCGATTGACCAAGATCCTAATTTTGCGCTGGCTTACAGCGGTCTGGCTGACACTTACGCGCTTTTGGGTGGTCCCGAAGCCGGCGGTGATATGGCTCCAAATGAAGTGCTGCCAAAAGCAAAGGCTGCCGCACTAAAGGCCCTGGAAATCGATGCGTCCCTGGCCGAACCTCATGTGGCACTGGCCCATGCCATGTATTTTTACGATCGAGATTGGACCAGTGCAGAACGCGAGTTCAAGAAAGCCATTGAGCTCAATCCTAACTATTCGGTGGCTCACCAGTGGTACGCAATTTACTTAACTGTCGTTCGCCGAACACCCGAGGCCCTGGCCGAAATAAAGCGGGCGCAGCAGTTGGATCCTCTTTCACTATCTATAAATGCCTGGCTGGGACGCATCCTGGCTCTGTCCGGTCAGCCGGATCAGGCGATCGAACAATTGCGCAGGACCGTCGATATGGATCCCAACTTTTTTCTTGGCTACTACCGTCTGGGCTACGTTTACGAAGAAAAGGGCGATTATGACGCGGCTATTTCTCAATTTATGCAAGTTCTCAAACTCCCGGGCGGTAAAGTGCTGGGTATGACCGCCCTCGCGCATGTATATGCAGTCGTAGGCAAGCGTGCGGAGGCTCAGAAACTCCTCGATGAGCTGTTGCTGCTGTCCCGGCAGCAGTATGTAGCGCCGGGTCTGATCGCCACCATATATGTTGCTCTTGATGATAAGAATAAGGCCCTTGCGTGGCTCGAGGAAGCAGACAAAGCGCATGATCTGAATGTCCTGCGCATTAAGATTGATCCCAGATTCGCGAGCCTGCGCTCTGACCCGCGCTTCAATGACCTCGTGCGCCGGATTGGCATTCCCTGATAACGCAAACCGCAAGTTTGGATCGTGAATATTGACGCGTCCGCAAAGCGACAGCCAGCTCCCGTACGGGACGCTAATCAAACTAAATTACAGACGCGCTAGGTTGCGTGAACAAGCCATCGACCTGATTTTGCAATCGCGTCGTTATGCCGTGCCTCGGAGTACCGAGGTTAATGCCACCAAATGTCAGATCCACATTTATTGACCCGGTTAACCCTTCCCAACCTTAGCCAGACGACTACGAAATCGACGAACCTTCGCCAGATTCCCGCAATCCTGCATGTGGCACCATTGGCGACTCCTGTTTCTGCTTGTATCTTCAAACAGCCAGCCGCATTCTTCGCCACCACACTCTCGCAGGCGCGACAAGTCCCCGGTAGTCAAAAGCTCAGCTCCCGAATGGGCTATCGACCAAAGCATCCGATCCAGCGCCGCGTCGCTGCCGACCCATTCCCACGTAAACCCAACCGCCATGTGAGTCAGCCTTTCATGAGTCCGTGCTGCCAATAATTCGTGATTCACGATCTCCAGATCAACCTTCTGCGGTCGGCGGCCTGTCATTGTGGCCTTGCAGATGCGGTAGAGTGCTTCCCGCAACGCAATAGCACGGTCAAACACGTCTCTTGCTTCTGCCGTATTTCGCTTGCTTGCCTTAATCAAGCGTCCGGCTTCTATCGCTGTGACGATGCCCGAATGCCGGCTCCACTCCACCAAATCTGAATACTCTCCGAGCTTGTCGCCCAACACCAAATGGTTGATTGAACCTGATTCCCTTCGCGGCGAATCGCTCTTTCGTCCGTCGACTGTGTTAATAAAGTCCAGACACAATCGGCCTCCTATCAGCCTCATGTCCGCTGCAGATGCTGGAATTGCTTTCATAATTTCAAACGGCTCTCTCTCGCCGGTAACCAGTAAAAACGTTATTGACAGGTTACCAATATTCCTCTTAACATATAACCTCCATTAGCCATATTAGCCGGTTACGGAGGTCGATTGTCAAATTTGGGATCGATTGATCGGAAAGAGGAAGAATGTCTCTACTTCTACACTATGATCAGCTTTTTGCCTTTGCTGAACGGAAGCGCGAACAATATGAACAGCCGCTAAAGGAATTCGGTTCCAACTGATTTCTCAAAGGTGACAAATGCCTTCGAACCAAAAGTCAAATTCTAACTACACGTCAGGTGAGAACCGCCTTCTAATCCTTCTTGCCTTCGCCTGCATTTATTTTATTTGGGGTTCGACTTATTTGGCGATCCGGTACGCCGTGGAAACTATTCCGCCGCTCTTTGTTGCCGGCTTCCGGCATCTGATTGCCGGTGGACTGCTGTTTGGATGGTGCTGGTGGCGAGGGTTGCGTCCCGTTAGACAGCAATGGTTCGCGAGCATCGTGCTCGGGGGATTATTTTTTCTTATCGGTCACGGCACACTACATTGGGCCCAACAAACCCTTCCTTCCGGTGTGGCTGCGTTCTTAATAGCAACCGAACCAATCTTCGTCGCGATCATCCTTGCCGCGACTCGACGCACCCGGATCACTCCGTCGCTGTCAATAGGTCTGCTGCTGGGATTATTTGGCGTCGCCCTCATTATTGGCGCCGATGTACAAACCGGCCGCTCCGAGATGCTAAGTTCATTCGCAGTTCTAATCGGCACAGCCTCTTGGTCGATCGGGATGGTTTATTCACGCAGCGCTGCGCTGCATCCTGACCACAGTATGGCGGCGGCAATGTCGCTGCTGGCGGGCGCAGTGATGCTGTTACTTGGCGGGACGGTCACGGGAGAGGTAGCAAGACTTGACTTAGCCGTGGTTTCGCTGAAATCCCTTCTGGCTCTCGGATATTTGGCAATAGCAGGTTCGCTGGTCGCTTACTCGGCGTATTTCTGGTTATTGAATCGTTTTCCACCGACACTCATTGCAACCCATACCTACGTTAACCCGCTTGTAGCGTTGGTTCTAGGCTGGGCCATAGCCGGAGAGGTCCTTACAGCTCGATTCGTATTTGGAGGGATGGTCGTTATCGCTGCGATCGCTTTGGTGGGCCGAGCGACGTCTCGGGAGGGCCACGCCACCAAAATCCGCGAGCAGCCTCGTCATGCGTCCACCACAGAACAGACAGCTGCGGCAAAGGCGATGAATTGAATATTGATTTAAGTCGAGCATCCCACAACAGCACAAAATGATCAGCACGTGGATCCGGTAAGACTGGTAATGGCCGATTCCTGCGATTTGAAATCTGTCGTCGAGATGACGATGTGTGCAGATAGTCAGTCCACGCATTAGGAAAGGCACTGAGAGCCAGCGTTCAATACATAAGATCAAAGTTAGCAGGGCACGAACTGAATTTGTTTTGCCGGTGAAGTTCCGCGTGCATTCAACTACGCTGGATCCGCATTACTTCGTGTTGCGCTGGACGCCTGAGTATCACTCCGCCGCTCAGTCGGCACGTTCTGGTAAAGCAATCAGCAAGTAATAAAAAGATCCTAAAGGATCCGACTTGTTGGAAAAAGTCGCAGGTAAAATGGTAAGTCGCCGGCGCGTTGACGACTGGACGATAGAGTTTAAGGCGAGGCCGGGGCGTGTAGCGATGAAAACGCTGAAAGCGTTCACTAATTTCAGCGTTATGTCTTTAATGTTTTCGGTCATTTATGAGGTTGATCCCGCTACTGGGAGACGCTATGGTGATTGGTCGCCTGCGACGCGCGGCTGTTCGGGCGGAGGCTGGGGTCACCGCTCGGTGCTCTTGGAGATTTTTGGGGTAATTACGATGATATGCTTAAAGCAAACACTATCGGTGCCGATAAGTTCTTTCAATTGCATGGCTAACTGCGAAGCTGCTCGGAGAGGCACGTCTGGGCGCCTAATCGCAAGTGTCATTAGCGAACTGAGAGAACTCACTGACGAACACATCAAAGGCGATCCGACAAGTGCATGTGATGATGACCGGCGCGCAAACGATATCGGACGCGCAGGCGGTAGTGGCTGCCGACGGTGTAGTGAAGTTTGCGGGCAATTCAAACCAACTGGATTGGTCTATCCGGTCGCGGTACCTTCATCACCTGCTGACGTTGATTGGCACAGGCGGTCTTGGGGCGGAGGTGGTCGCGGATGGTGATCAGAAACCCTTAATCAAGAAAGGTTGGAGCTGTAATATGGTAACTGCGAAGAGAATGGTCTTTGTGGCTGCGGCCTTGCTACTTCTGGCGATCGGAACGGGTATTTGGCTTCAGAGGCGGCCTGGTTGCTCAATTGCCTATCGCTTTCGGCCAGATATAACCTGTCGAGTTCTTGATGTCCGCGATGATGGCGCCTATCTGCTGCAATCCTTCGACGCGGATACCAACGAACTACAGCTCTTTCTCCAGCAGAACCAAAGGGATCTTCAAATCGAGCACCCTTACGGAAAGGTGAAAAGCTTCAACGCAGTACTTGAGCGAAATGAAGTTAGGTTCAATCACGACAACTACCAGACGCTCGTAGTTAATGGTGAGGTTTTCCCGATAACACCCAGCAACCCCAAATGAGTGAGTGCCGCGCGCAGTTAACGGCCACTTCCGCCGAGAAGCCCGGGTGTTGACAACAAGCTCCGGCAGACCGCAAAGCGGCGGCGTTTCTTATTTCGCCACCGATCATTTGGGCAGCACTCGCGCTCTCACGGACGCGAATGATTCGTTAGGGGAAAATCAAATTCCCAGGTTGAGGCTTAAAAGTGCGAAACATGCTCCTGTACTCACCAAGCACTTCAACCTCATCCCAATAAGTAGGTTCAGTATTTATCAGCACACCAAAGAATTGCTTTTTTACTTGCCAACCTCTTTCCTTAACTTCAAACTCGACTGCTGCACCAGGCTGCAATGGTTTCCACTTATTTCGTGGGAGCTGAATATTATAACGCCCGACTTCACGGTCGCAATCTGTTCGTCTAACGAATTCAGGTAATGTGTATCCAGTCGGATCATCGCTATTAAGATCTCCCAGGTAGTAGATGTTTCTTCCCGTATCATTAACAAGACGGAAGCGTGTGATAAAGGTATTCAAATTTTGCTGTTCTACGTCTCGGATACAAGGACCATCCATTGAACAATCGGAGGACACCGAACCCGGCGGCACTCGCGCCTGTCTCTCATCTGGATATAACCATCTTTGTGACACGACGCTCAGATTCACACCCGGGAAATGGCGTTCTCCCTTCCGCGGTTTTATAGCCTGTTTAAAGGCAAGCTTTGGGTTACCATCAAATGGTCCTAACACATTTGAAAAGTTCCAATGATTATATAGATAGAAGCGGTCCGTTTCAGGCTCGTAGAAAACAAAGAGCCCCACTGGGCCTATACCGAAGAATCTATCGGGTTCCTTATGATGCGGATCCGAATAGTGCCGCCCGAGTCCGACGCAAGGCAAACAGTAGGCGATGACCCCTTCACGTAAGCTTCCTGCCGGGCAACCGTCCGACCCCCATGCCCATTTGTGATAAAAGCTTTGAGCCGACCGTTTTGCGTCATACAGACTGAGCATGTCCGTATTCTCAAATTTTATTTTAGTTGGCAGTTTGGCGATGTCGATGTAAACGACGTGATCCTGACTCCCGAGGTTCAGAGAATCTTTTGACTGCGCTTCAGAAGGGCTTGCACAGACAAGTTGAAGTGCAACGCAGATAAGAAAGAGTTTGGCATTTGCTGTGATTAGCTTATTCATCGCTTTAACTCGACTTAACGGTACGATCCTTGTCAGACAACCTAAGTGACAAAGCTAACTTTAGTTTGAAGCTCTGACTTTTGTAGCTTTATTGTGAGGCAATTGGGGCGACGATTCAGCACCATCATACTGGCCTATAATCAGTTGCAGCAATCGCGCATGAGGATGCCTCGCGATTACCCGTTATATCAAAAACTGGAGGGGTTTCTCCTGGTCCAGTAACCCAGCTGGTTCTTCTACGGTTCCGATCCCGGATGAGATAAGCCGATTGGCGCTTTTGAAAACCTGTAGGCCAGACTAAAGCACCGACGCTACTTTCCTACGAAGTATTTCCACGTCCTTTAGCCAAGAAAAAATCTGCTTCCAACTCGGAATGCTTTGGGACGCCAACTATTTCAATCATTTACGAGCTCTTGCCGCTTCGCCGCGCGTCCAGAAACGTCCATTAAGCTAAACCCCTGCCTTACGTATCCCAGCCAGAAGCATTTTCACAACCTTCTCTGCGCGTGCAGCAGCGGGAAGAGGTTTGTAGGAACCGCGACGCCCTGGACTTGTCCCGGCTCATCGCCACCCGTCAGGTTGTAATCACCGGTCTGGTAGGCGGCAACTTCCTCAAAAACATGATTTTGATCTTTCCAGTCTTTGAAATCCGCGAAGGAAACGTTGCCTCTTGGCAACTGCGCACGCTTCTCCCAGATCTTCACCAGCCGGTCCGATTCGTAATATGGCAAAGAGCGTAGCAGCACGGCGTCAATCACGCTGAAGATCGCGCTGTTGGCCCCGATGCCGATCGCAAGGGTCAAGACAGAAATCAGGGTGAACACAGGATTCTTAATCAGTGTTCGAATGCCAAACTTTAGATCCTGAGCCAAAGTCCCCATGCGTTCACCTCACCTATCGCCGAAGATCTTGATTTCCTTAAACCTTCTCAATTTGACTTCGCCGCCACCTCAAGCGGATCGCCAGTCATGTGCTCTTTGATCTGGTACCGCAGGAAGTCGTGCACTGCCTGCAACGCCTCAGCATTCGCGGTTGATATGCGAACCAGCGCGCCCCGGTCCGTCGCTTCATATCGATAGGTGATTTCCGATTTGAATTTCTTCATGACGTCGGCCCCAGGCGGCGTCTCCGCGTGCACGAGCATCGGGATTTCAAAGTTGCCTTCGCCAAACATCATCGCGATGTGGTGCATATGCATTCTGATGAGATCGCGGCTTTTTTCGTCTTTGGCATCGTTGGCTTCAACCTGAATTGAACCGCCGTCCTTTGCCAGGATGAAATGATGAGTCGTTTTGCGATGATCAAAGCCCATGGCTTCATCCCCGCGCTTGTTCATCTCGTCCATGTGCTGGTCGGTCATCGGGGCGTCGGGTTTCTTCTGCTGCTGACCGCGGATTATCAATCCGGCCATTAGGCTGATACCGAGCACCGACACTCCGATAACCAGGTAAGTTCTTTTCCTCACGTTATTTTCCTTTCTGCCTCTGTTTAGGTTTGCGTAAAAGAAGACTGTTGGATGAACGGCACACACTATCGCGAGCCGCGAGAGCCTTCAGCAGTCCGGCGCGTTGTCCCTGCGCAGTCTTAGCCAAACGCGCATCCCAATCCTTGAGGGACTCGCGGAGCTCATCGCGCATGACCAGGACATCCTGTAAATGACGTTCAATCTCGGCGAGCTTTGCCGCCGCGAGACGTCGTACCTCCTCACAAGGCGCACCACCACGATCAAAGACTTTGAAGACCGCGCTGAGTTCATCAAGTGTGAAACCAACTCCCAGCGCTTGTCTGATCATCCGCACTCGTTCAAGGGCATGTTCGGGATACTCCCGGTAACCATTGCTTGAGCGCACCGGCCGCAATAAGCCTTTTCGTTCGTAATGCCGTAACGTGTCCGTGCTGACACCGGAAGCCTGCGCCAAACCACCGACCCTCCAAACGCCTCCTTTAGGAGTCTTAGCATTCATCTTAGTCATGATAAACCTTCGAATTAATTCCAATGTCAAGTGGTATTCTTGGGGCTTCTTTGCGGCCTTTCGGAAAACGCAAGGATCGGATCAAATGCTCTCTTAGAATTCGCTTCCTTCCAACGACAAGCTTTCCAGCCAGCATGGAACGTTCCCGAGAATCGCTCTCGATCCCATCGCGTTGCTCTTCACCTTGACGTCTATGCTGTACAAACAGTTCCAGGCAAAAACCTAAAGCGAGATCAGCCCTTTAGACTTTTAATGTCATGAAGGGCTCCGCGATTTGGTAAAGTAGGCTGAACATGCTTGGTCTTTCCTGCCCAACGTGGGCGGAGTTCGTATGCGGTTTCGTTGCACGGTACAGCGATGATCAGTGGTGAAGACTTTTTAGGAACGGATCGTTTCAGACTGCTGCGACGCCTGGGGACAGGTGGGATGGGAGTGGTCTATGAAGCCTATGATCAGAAGCGTGACAAGACCGTCGCCCTGAAAACGCTTATTAACGTCGAAGCCTCATACATCTATCGCCTGAAAACAGAATTCCGCTCCCTCTCCGACGTGGCCCACCCTAATCTAGTCTCGCTTTACGAATTGATGTCAGACGGACGGTACTGGTTCTTTACTATGGAACTGGTAGACGGCGTGAACTTTCTTGACTACGTGCGCGACGTCGAGAGTGTCGGGGCGGAAGCGCCCGTCCTCAGCCTGGACGAGTTGGACACTCTGGAAACCCTGCCGCTACCCGCCATGAGCCGGGCGCAGTCATTTAATGAAGGGCGTCTTCGAGTCGCCTTAAAGCAACTCGCGGAAGGGTTAAACGCTCTCCACGAGAGTGGCAAACTGCATCGTGACATCAAGCCCACTAACATATTGGTCACGCCCGAGGGACGATTAGTCATCCTCGACTTCGGCTTGGTGACAGAGATCGTCCAGCAGAAACTTGAGCCGAGTTTAGCGATGGTCGGCACTCCATCCTACATGTCACCGGAGCAGATCGCACAGCAACCAACCTCGGCCGCAAGCGACTGGTACAACGCAGGAGTGATGCTGTACGAAGCGCTCACTGGCCGCCTGCCTTTTGACGGCAACCTGGTAGACATTCTCGTTAAGAAAACGAGCGTCGAGCCTCCCCCGCCGCGCGAGCTCGCGCCGGAGATACCCGAAGATCTCAGCACCCTGTGTCAAGACCTGCTCCGCTTACGGCCTCAGTCGAGACCCACGGGGCGTGACGTGATCCGAAGGTTGGAAGGGGAGGCGAAAATCGCGGAGTCTCCGGCGGACGCCCGCCCAGCCCCCGAAGAGCAGCTCGTCGGGCGCGAGGAACAGCTACGGTCGTTGGAAGATGCTTTCTTCTCGGTCAAGAAGGGGAGGCCGCAGACGCTCTACATCTACGGCACGTCGGGTATGGGCAAAAGCGCCCTCGCCCGCCACTTTCTGCAAAAGCTTGTGAGGCGTGATGAAGGCGTGGTGATTTTGGAGGGACGTTGCTACGAACGTGAATCGGTTCCTTATAAGGCGCTCGACGGCGTTATTGATAGTTTGAGTAAATATCTTGTTTCCCTGTCCCAGCTGAAGGCCGAGGCCCTCATGCCACGAGACGTGCACGCGCTGTCGCGCCTTTTTCCCGTTATGCTGCGCGCCAGCTCCGTCCTCAACGCGCCGCAACGCGAGCAGGAGATACCAGACCCCATCGCCCTCCGGCGGCGTGCTTTCGCGGCCCTGCGTGAGTTGCTGGGGAGAATCTCGGACCGGCAGCCGCTCGTCATCTACATAGATGACCTGCAATGGGCCGACGCCGACAGCGCGGCGCTTTTGGAAGAGCTGCTGCGCGCGCCCGACGCTCCCCCATTGCTCCTCATCGTTAGTTTCCGTAGCGAAGACATGAGCTCCAAGCCATTCCTGAAGCTGCTCCTGGAGCAGATCGGCAGCGAGACATGTCGCGGTATCGCGGTCGAGCCGTTGACGGAGGACAAGGCCCGGGACCTGACCGAGTCGTTCCTCCCGGCGGAGCTTGCCGGGAGAGACTCGCGTGTCGACGACATTGTGCGTGAGGCGGCTGGGAGTCCTTTTTTCATTGAACAACTGTCGCGCTACACCCTGACCTGCGAGGAGACAACCCGCGGAATCATGCTCCTGGAAATGATTGAGGGACGTTTGCGGCAACAGCCTGCCGGTGCGCGGCAATTCCTCGAGACGTTGGCGGTGGTGGGACGTCCGATGTCGACAAGCGTCATCCATCAAGCCAGCGGGTTGGAAGGGGATGAGGACTTTCTGATCTCTTCTTTACGCGCCGCAAAACTCTTGCGGGGCTTCGGCGAGGACCATGGCGTAGAACTTTATCACGACCGCATACGCGAGGCCCTGGCCTCGTCGCTTAAGGCCGAATCGGTGCGCCAGATTCACCGCCGTCTGGTTCAGACACTGCTCCTGAAAGGGCTGGATGATCCTGAAACTCTGTTTGAGCACTACCTGGGGGCGGGTGAGCAAGAAGAAGCGTCCCACTATGCCGCGCTTGCTGCCAAAAAGTCCGCGGATGCGCTTGCGTTCGACCGCGCGGCTCTGTTTTACCGGCGAGCGTTAGAACTGGCTCCGGTTGGGGCAAACCGTGTGCAATTGAGAGCCGAGCTGGCGCTGGCGCTGGCGAATGCCGGTTCCCCTGCCGAGGCCGCCGAGCACTACCTCGAAGCCGCACGAAATATAGACCAGACACGGGCACTCGATCTTCAACGAAGAGCGGCCGAGCAGCTCTTAATGGGCGGTCACATCGAGGAAGGGTTGCAAGTCATTCAAACCGTACTCTCAGCGGTCGGGCTTAAATTAGCGGCGGGACCAAAACGTGCGCTGTTCTCATTGCTCATAAGGCGCCTGCACCTCAAGCTTCGAGGGATCGATTTCGTGAAGCGTGACGTCTCGGAGATTCCGAAGGAACAGATTCTCCGCATAGACATCTGCTGGGCCGTCGCTGCCGGGCTAGGTATGGTTGACACGATCCGTGCGGCCGATTTCCAGACGCGTCACCTGCTCCTGGCCTTACGCGCCGGCGAGCTCTATAGGGTAGCGCGGGCCCTGAGTTTGGAGGCTGGCTTCACAGCGACGGCTGGTAAGGCGGGTCTGAAACGAGCGGCGCGGCTCACCGCACTGGCCGAATCCCTGTCGAAAGAGTCCGGCCACCCGCACGCGATCGGACTCTACAGCTACACGAGCGGTCTCGCCTCTTTCCTAATTGGACAATGGCAGAGGGCGGCGGCGCTGCTCAGCGAGGCGGAGGAAATTCTGCGCTACCGCTGCACGGGCGTTACGTGGGAAATCGCCACCACGCAAACCTTCCTGCTGAGCTCTTTGATCTATCTGGGGGAGATGCGAGAAATATCCGTGCGTGTGCCCGTACTCCTCAGCGCAGCCGAGAGGCGAAATAATCTTTACGAGCTGACCGACCTGCGGACGCGTGTCAATCTCCTCTGGCTCTTAAACGATGACCCTGATGAGGCGCGCCAGCAGGTGATTGGGGCGATGCAGAAGTGGACACAGAAGGGGTTTCACCGCCAGCACTACAACGCCCTGCTCGCGCTGGCACAAATCGAACTGTACACGGGGGATGGTGTGGTTGCGTGGAAACAGGTTGAGGCCCAGTGGCCAGCCTTGTCCGACTCTATGATCTTACGCGTGCAGATAATCCGCATCGAGGCACTTCACCTCCGGGCGAGATGCGCCTTGGCGGCCGCGGGCTCCGGGGGCGGCGACGAACGACGGCTTATCGGAGTAGCGGAGCGCCTGGCACGTCAGATTTCTAAAGAGGGTATGAAGTGGGCCGACCCATTGGCGGCGCTGATACAGGCCGGGGTAGCCAGTTTGCGCAATGAGATGCAGGTCGCTATCAGCCTCCTCTCCAGGGCGTGCGCGGGATTCGAGGAGGCGGACATGAAGCTTTACGCCGCGGTGGCGCGTCGGCGACTGGGAGAGATCACACGTGGGATGGAGGGGCAACGACTCACCGACGAGGCTGACGCGTGGATGCAAGAGCAGAAGATCAAGGTTTCCGCAAAGATTACAAGGATGCTCGCTCCTGGAATAAAGGTGGAATGAAAGTGAGAGGGACGAGATGTTCTGCTCTCGTCACCTTCTACCCGTCACCGTCGAGATTTGTGGGGCTTCGTCGAACCAGTTACTCGAGAGCCACTTGACGCTTTCGTCCATCAGCTTTTCTGTCGCTTCGTCCTTTGAGATGGCGAGTTTCACCAGGGTCTCCACCTGCCTCCAATCGTCGCAAGCTGTCTGGTTCGTCAACTCCAGGTTCACGCGTTGATACCTTTCTTCACCAAGTATCTCTCTACTCATAAAATCGTCCGCTTGAACCACCCCATCGAAAAGGATAGTCAGGAGCGGCTCCTTCGGCTGATTGAAGGGGTTCAGGAGCCACTGCAGCACGCCCCAATTCTTCGTCTCCGTCTTAACGAGCGTAGGTGTGTAGCCCGTGCCGAATGACAGCAGGCGGATATTCTTGATGTCCAAGCCTGGATTGTGGCGTAAGGCGACAGCGATAGCCGCAGTGCTCGGGTTGTTGGCCATCATGCCGCCGTCTATGTGACCCTGATGTGAGGGGAAGATCGTCGGCGCCGCGGCGCTTCGTAGAGCCACATCAACGACCGGCTCGTTGCTCGAGGGCTCCATGCACGTCTCTTCGTTGGGGTAGTTGTGAAAAAATACCGGGCTCCAACTCTTAAGTTTCTGATCGTCCAATTTGAATGAGGTCACCAGAACTTTCTTCTTCAGATCGGAGAGGAGCAGTTTGCGCGAGCCGCTACCCTGCGTCTCCTGAATGTCCGGGAAGTTCCCTTCCAGCAGTTTTTTGAGGTTCTCGTTCGAGTGTCTGGGGCGGAGAAAATTCCAGCGCGATTTGCCGAACACAAACTTCATTTGCTCCGTCGAGTAGAGTGATTGGAGATCGGCGGTTGATTTTCCATAGGCTAGCGAGAGAGCGAGGGCCGAGCCTGTGGAGGTACCCGCGAAGAGGTCTACGTTGTGGAGCAGCTCGGGGAACCGTCCCTCCAGCCGCCGCAGTAGTGTGGCGACTAAAGCACCGCGGATTCCGCCGCCGTCGAAGGTCATAATCTGAAATAATTTACCCATTGCTTAGCCTCCTTGAGTATTAACGTTGGGGGAAGGGGTGAAATCGTATTTCACTCTGTTGGGGACCTCGCGCAGGTCCCAGACAAGACCAAGCCAGGACAGGATCTTGAGAACGTAATAGAAGACATCCAGCTCCCACCAGAAGAATCCGGCCCGCGCCGTGCCGGGGTAGTGGTGATGATTGTTGTGCCAACCTTCGCCGAACGTGAGTACTCCGAGGACGGCGTTGTTCGTCGAATGGTCCCGAGTTTCGTACCTTCGGTTCTTCCCCTTGTGGCAGTAATAATTGATGGCGGAAGAGGCATGAAGGGCCAGGAGCAGACTAAGGCAATACCCGATGGCGAACATGGAATAACCGCCAACCAGATATGCGCCGGCGGCAACGGCGATAGGGGGAAGATAGTAATGCCTGTGTATCCACATAAGCTCCGGGTACTCAGTTAGGTCGCGGCCTTTCGCTAAGATCTCCTCGTCTGTGTAGCCGTCGTCGAAGATGCTTGCAAACCAACAGAACCAGAACCCTTGCGCAGGGCTGTGTACGTCCAGGTTCGTATCCGAGTGTCTGTGGTGCAGCCGGTGCTTTCCGGAAAACCACAAAGGATCGCCGAAGGCTATCCCGGCTAATAAGCCCAGGACGAGTTGAAACGCCCTGCTCGTTTGAAACGAACGGTGGGCAAAATAGCGGTGCAGGCCCACGCCCAAGCCGAAGGCCGACAGCAGGTATAGGCCTATACAAACAATCCAATCGGACAGATGTGCTCCGCGAATGACGGCGATGACGGGTTGCAGGTGCAGCAACAGTATCAGTAGCGCGGGCAGTGCCCGGGGGAGAGCCATACTGGTTCGCACGTTTTTCTTCCTACCGCTTTACGCGGACACAGCTTTTGGTTGTTGTCGGTCGATCTGTTTAAGCAGTCCCGAATCTAACATTTCTTTCGATAAATTCCCCGCCCCGTCTGTCACCATCGTCGGCTTGAAGTAGTGCTCGTAGCGCGAGTCAACGCGAAAGGCTGGAGTGTACACACTGTCCAGGATCTCAGTCGTGCTGACGTGCGTCCGCCGACGTCCTTTCGCCGACGGCGCGGCGAGTTGAGTCGGCGAGGTCGCGAAGGAGTACGCGCAGAGCAGCGCCGCGTTGGTCAGGGAGAACAGGAGTTGCACTCTTGTGAGTCTTGCGCGGTACCTCTGAAGGAAGTGCCACGAATGATTAAGCACGCGGCGCCGGTAGCCTCGCAAGCTCAACATCTCACGCAGAAACGCGACCGCCTGATGGATCGGATCCATTGGCGTAAGTACAAGGGTCGAGCCGTCCATGTCGCGCAGCTTCGTGCTCGGAAGGAACGCGCCTTTGGCGGCGAGCTCTGAAAAGAGCGGCGTGCCCAGAAGAGGGACCGGCAGCGTGACGAAGCTCGGTAGTGTGATCTCCGGCGTGCCGGTGATGAATTCGATCTCGCGGCGCAGGTCTGCGATCGTCCGGTGGGCCAGATCCAGCATTAAGCCGTAGACGAGAACGATGCCGGCTTCCAGACTTTTTCTGATTAACTCGACCTGCGAGACGTTTGTGTTCTGTGTCTTGTGCGCTCCCAGAAGCCACTCCGTGTCGAAGGATTCGACGCCGCAAAAAAGGAGCTCGCAGCCTGCCCCGCGGGCAAGCTTCAGGTTTTCGTCTCTATGAAAGAAGTCGCTCGTCACGAGCGCCCCCCAGTTTTTCAGATAGCCAGCTTCGCGCATCTCCGCGATGAGTTCCATGCGCGCCAGGAAATGGCCGCGGTCACTGCCGTAAAAATTATTGTCGATGAACAGTACATGTTTTCTTCTCCCCAGCGCGAGGACCTGTCGACGTAAGTATTCAAGCGGGTACGTCTGATAGCCGCGGCCCTCCCCGGTTAAAGAGCAGAATGAGCAGTGAAAGTTGCAGTAGCGGGTCGTTTCGGCATACCCCATCCGGCGCATCCAGTAGGCAAGGTCATAACGCGGGAGCATTTCTTCGGCCAGGAATTCTTTTCCCCAAGCTGCGACGATCACCTCACGCAATTCTTCTATGTCGCCCAGGCAGCAGTAATCAAAGAAGCGTTCTGCCAGGAGGGGAAGAGCGCGGATCGTGGGACCACCGGCCACAACGATCACCCGTGGATTCTTGGTCCGAGCGTAAGCTGTCAAATGAAGCATCCGATCGAACGTGTTTGTGAGACCTGTGAGCACCAGCATGTCTGGCCATTCAAGCGTCGCCTCATCCGTGAGCGGGCCGCTATCGACTTCGTTATAGAGGCGTACCTCACAGCATTCGATGTCAAAGGCGCCGGCCAGAAAGACCGGTCCCATGGCCTGTGGGAATTTTGTCGTCCTGCGCGCTGGCAGCCGCGAATCGTCGAAAAAACAGTTCACTATGAGAACGCGCTTTCTACTCGACGACTGATAACGGCTGGGAGACGAAAGAAGAGTCATGATCCTGATCTGGGTTGCATGGGCCGAACCAGGCCATCAAACGAGAGTTGCGCTCATTAAGGCCTGGAACAGTTCTACGAACGTATGACGAACGAGCGAGGGCAGCTTCTTGAGGAGCGGCCCGATTCCTGGTAGGTCGCGCCTCAAATAATCAGTGTTAAAGAGCTTAACGAGAGTCCCCACGCCAGCCGCTCGCGTCGAGTTCGCTTTCGGCGCAACCCAAACCGCCGTGTGCTGACAAGTGGGTCAACCGCCAAACAAAGCTAAAGGCGGCGAGGTCCAGCTGCCGCCCCTTCCCTGATTTCTCGACTTAATACTGTCACTCCTGATGACCGGCGCGGATGGCCCAGCATTATACCGTCGTCAAGTAACAGCGCAAGCCTCTCATAACAGAATTAGACATCGTCTGTCGGTTCGGTCAATCACCCTACTCATGACATCTATCGTCGAAAACGCGGCGTTTCAGCTCTTGAACGATGACTCTAAGGCACGCGATATCACCAGTCTCTCGCCACCAGTCTGACCGCTTTTCAACTGTTCCAATAAACAGTGGGGATCTATCGTCTGCACGATCTTGGGCATCTTTTGCCACCAGGTTTGGACCATTAGGCAGCCACTGTCCTCAGGGTTTCCACTTCTTTTAGCCAGGACATTATTTGGTATCCAACTCGAAAGCTTAGGGACGCCAAACTTGAATCCATGTAGTAGAAAATGCGAAAAAAGTTTTGCGCTGTAGAGCGAATTCGGGATGGGTGTAAATGATGATCACGATGTCAGTACCGCCCGCGGATAGCGGGCGGGCCTGGACGGCGGCGACACCAGCTCAGCTTAAGCAGGCGGCACCGAGCTCCATTCGATCTGAATCCGCTCTAAAAACTGCAATTCCCCGGGTTGGGAGCATCAATCCGGAATGCCCCGCCAGCAGGCACGTCGAAGTAGGTTGCCCATAGCTCGAGATTTTGGCTTTGACTTTCATTGCGGGCTATGTGCACGTGACCCTGGCCGCTGTCGACAAAGGCTTCGCCAGCCGAGTAGGTGCGAACCGTGCAGGTCGGGTCCTCGCTATCATAGAAGGACATTTGACCAGACCTTACCAGCACTACTACTGGTCCCGGGTGGCTGTGCCAACCAGTGTTGCCGCCAGGTGCAATGACGATTTGCTGGATCACCGTTTCCCGTGCGTCAGTTACATGAGTAACCTCTTCGCTCTGCCCCCTGACCTTGAATTTGAGGTCGGTCGGATCCGCAAAACTTGCCCTAGCGAAAACTGGCGCGGTCACGATTCCGGACGATGGCGTTAAGACAGTCGCGACGGCTACAGAGGAGAGCGCGGCGACGGTTGCCGCCAACGCCAATTGCTGGCCTTTGACACCGGAACTCTTCCTGACAGCGCAGACCGCACGCGAAATTGCAACCCAGCAACTGAGAAACTTTAAGCGATGGTCAGAGTTTAAGCTCTTCATTTTTGTATTTCCTTTTTACTTTGCAAACCGACTTTAATTGTTTCGAGTGATGCGAGCGCCAGATCTTTTGCACTCTCGCGTTGGCGGCGCGAAGGCCGAATCGAATAGCCCCATTTTTCCGAATCGAAGAAAATGTGGGTCAGAAAGTAACTCTCGCCGTATTTTTGGAAAACTAATGTCGGCGCTTGCCTTTTGCCCGCGTTTGAATGATTCGCGATAACGAAACGGTTGTTGTTCGTGTCGCCGACGCTTCTAATTTGCAGAATGGTCTGGCTCATGCTGCTGATTGATTCAATCCGATATTCGCCCGCCGGATAAAGGCGTTCGCCAATGTGAAAATCGAATTTGACGTTTGCTTTCACGATTTTGCCGGTTTGTCCCAAGGCGTTTGTTGTCAAAGTGGTGGCGAAAGCCGCGATTGCGATTAAGATTAAGAATTGTCTTTTCATTTTTTCTCCTTGCTTTGTGATTGACAGAACTTCTTCTCTCTATTTATTAGCGCGACAGTTTTTGAAACCAGAGGTCACAATTTCTTTAGGAAACATTTACCTCATCGGTTAAAAGGTCTATTTTCGTGATTAAGAGCGAGGCATTTCCGAAACAAACGAGCGTTGGCAATGACGAATAAGGCGCGTCCAGCAAAAGAGATAACGAGAGGGTTACGCGATTGGAGCGATAATCGGGGCGACGATTCAGATGACGCGTTGCTCAAACTCGTCTATAGAGAACTGCATCGGCAGGCGCATCGCTATTTGCAAAAAGAGCGCGTTGGACACACTCTGCAAACCACCGCCCTGGTTCACGAGGCTTATCTCAAATTAGTCGGACAAAAATCGGTCGCGTGGGAAAGCCGTTCTCACTTTTTCGCCATTGCCGCGACCATGATGCGGCGTATTTTGATTGATTACGCCAAAACCAAACATCGGGTCAGACGCGGCGGTGTTTACAGCGATTTGCCGCTTGAAAATGCTTTGACGATCAGCGCCAGCGAAACCGATTTCGATTTGCTTGCGCTCGACGAGGCACTAGACCGGCTCGCCGCAAAGGAAGCGCATCTGGCGAAGGTCGTCGAACTCAGATTTTTTAGCGGCTTGGACGTAGTGGAGACGGCAGAAGTTTTGGGCATTTCCGAATCAACCGTCAAACGCGATTGGCAGATGGCAAAGGCTTGGCTGCACCGCGAGTTGACGCGATGAAAAGTTCCAGGTTCGAAATCGTTTTGACTTTCAAAGTTCAAATCTCAATTTCTAATTCGCTTTGAAACTTGAAATTTAAAGCTAAAAAAGATGGCTGATGACAATTGGCAAAAGGTGAGAGAAATTTTTCATTCGGCTTTGGGTCGGCAGCCCGAAGAACGCCGGAGATTTGTTCACGAAGCCTGCGGTAAAAACAAAACTCTGCTCGCGGAAGTCGAATCGCTTCTGTCGTCGCATGACGGCGCCGACAGTTTTCTGGAAGCGCCCGCCATTGCCGAAGTTGCAAATGTTATAGAAGCCGAACAAAAAAACCTCGAAGCGGGAAAATGTTTTGGGCATTACGAAATAATCGAACAAATCGGTGCAGGCGGGATGGGCGAGGTCTATCTGGCAAAAGATATGCGCCTTGAACGCAAAACAGCCATAAAAATACTACCCGGAAACGTGGCGCAAGACGAAGAACGAATGCGGCGTTTTGTGCGCGAAGCAAAATCCGCATCTGCCTTGAATCACCCGAACATCATCACCATTTACGAAATCGGTGAAACGGATGATACGCATTTCATCGCCACCGAATACATCGAGGGCGATACTCTGCGCGAACGATTAAAAGGCTCGCCCGTTAATCTCAAATCCGCGCTCGAGATCGCCATTCAAGTTGCAAGCGCTTTGGACGCCGCTCACCGCACGGGCATTGTTCATCGGGACATTAAACCCGAAAACGTGATGATTCGGCCTGACGGATTGGTCAAAATACTCGACTTCGGAATTGCAAAGTTGTCAGAACCGCCTGCGGCAGCGGGTGGTTTAACCGTCAATGATTCTGAAGCGGCGACGGCGATCAAAGCGTACACCAGTCCAGGCATGATAATCGGAACGGCCGCATACATGTCGCCGGAGCAGGCGCGGGGACTCGCCGTGGATGCCCGCACCGACGTCTGGAGCCTTGGCGTCGTGCTCTACGAGATGGCTGCAGGCCGCCTGCCCTTTGAAGGTCAAACAAGCAGCGACGTCATCTCAGGCATCCTGCAAAAAGAGCCACCTGCGCTCACTTTGTTCTCAGACGAGGCCGACGCGAGACTCGACGAGATCGTGACGAAAGCCCTGACCAAAGACAAGGAAGAGCGCTACCAGTCAGCCAAAGACCTTTTCATTGATCTGAAGCGATTGAAACACCACCGTGATGTTGAGGCGGAAATAGAGCGCACCAACCCAACAGACTTGAGAAGCACGCAAGGGGGTGCCCAATCCTCGGGAATTTCTAAGTCAATTTCGCCCCCGGTTTCCCTAGTGGTCGAAATCACCGGTAACCAAACTGCGAACCAGACAATTGTTGCTGACAAACGAATCACTATTGATTCAACGCAAGAGAAATCGGGATCAAAACGCATTGTGGCAATTGTGACGGCAGCCGTTCTTCTGGCATCAATTGCTGTCTGGGTTGTCTGGCATCGCAGGAATCTTAGCTGGGCCCGAAGACAAGTTCCGCAAATCGAGGCGCTAAGCAGTAATGGTGACTATTTTGCAGCTTACGATCTTGCAGCAGAAATCCAGACGTATCTAACGAATGATCCGACCATTACTCGATTGATGCCAACAATCTCCGACATGCTTACGGTTACTTCCGAGCCATCGGGTGCGCAGGTTTACCTCAAGCGTTTCTCACCCGATGTGGCTGGGAATTTTCCACCGCGTCAGCTTGTGGGAACTACACCGATCAAAGATCTGCGTATCGCTCGAGGACAATATTTGCTTTACGTTGAGAAGGATGGTTTTGCGAAAACCGCGCAAACGATTTCCGGGACCTTATTGCGTGGCGGTGGTATGACTAGTATACCTCCGCCCTTGACGATTGAACAGAAACTCCTCGCAGCAGACAGAGTTCCAAACGGAATGACGCTAGTGACAGGCGGTGACTATCGACTGAGGGCCTGGGCACGACCTACTGATGCGAAAGTCCATCTCGACGCTTTTCTCATCGATCAATATGAAGTTAGTAATCAAGCCTATAAGGAGTTTATTAATGCAGGAGGATATTTAAAGAAACAATACTGGACATATCCATTCATCAAAGACGGCAAAACGCTTACGTGGGAGGAGGGCATTCAGGAATTTAAGGACCGTACAGGCTTACCAGGACCGCGCAACTGGTCCAGCCAGAATTTTCCTGAGGGTAAGGCCAACTATCCCGTTACTGACGTTTCCTGGTACGAGGCCGCCGCTTATGCTGCGTTCCGCGGTAAACAGCTACCGACGATATTTCAGTGGGAAAAGGCGGCCCGAAATGGCATGGTTTCGGCGGCAACCAATTACCTGCCGTGGGGCGCGTTCTACCCCGGGGATACATTGGAATGGCGCGCGAATTTTGAAGGTGACGCAACGATTCCGGTTGATAGTTTAGAGTTTGGTATGAGCCCATTCGGAGCCTACAACATGGCCGGCAACGTTTCGGAATGGTGCTTAAACGAAACGTCGGAAGGTTTCATTTCAGCCGGAGGCGCCTGGGGCGAACCGGTTTATACATTCGCAAACTACGGAAGATTTCCGGGCTTTTATACTTCCAATAAACGCGGGTTCCGTTGTGCAATGAATCTGGGTGGCACAGGAAACGAGGGAAATCTAAGGATTGAAATTAATAAAGAAATCCCCGTCTATAGTCGTTCCAGCGACCAGGATTTTGCGAGATGGGTAAAAGCGTATGATTACGTTAAGTCACCGTTGGATCCTCAGCTTGAAAAGCAGGAGACCGATGCATGGACTCGTGAAAGGATCACATTCAATGGAGCGAATGGCGAACGAGCAATCGCTTACCTTTACTTACCTAGAAACTTTCCCAGACCACTCCAGGTGATTCACTTATTGCCGGCGACCGATGTCGAAGTAGGTCAAAGGTCGGCCGATCGGGCAGCCGAAGCCTGGCTTGCCACAGAGATCAAATCCGGCCGAGCGGTCTTTATTGTTGTACTTAAGGGGTACATAGAACGGTTGCGGCCCGCCGGCTATGTTGAACCGGATCAGACCACGGCGGAATACCGGGACAAGATGGTCAATTGGATCACAGACCTGCGTCGCGGTTTGGATTATCTTGAGACCAGAAACGATATCGATTCGAAGAAGATTGCTATCTGTGGCCCGAGTTCTGGCGCGGCAACAGGACTTATTCTTGCCGCAGTTGACCGGCGGTACGCATCTGTCTTTCTCGCGGCAGCCGGAATCAGAAAATCCAACACTCAGTGGATTGCGGAAGCCAACAGAGTAAATTTTGCTCCCCACGTTCGTGGACCAATTTTGATACTGCAGGGTCGGTATGATGAAAACCTGGCCTGGAAAGCCGAATTCGAACCGCTCTACAAACTCTTAAGCGAACCCAAACGTTTCATCCTATACGACGGTGGCCACGCGCCGCCAATGGAACTGTTCGCCACGACAATACATCGATGGTTGGATGAAACGCTTGGCCCAGTTAAGAAGGAGTGAGACCAGGCATTTAGGGTTGGCACGCGCCGCCGCAATTGCGGGCGATACGACGAAAAGCCGCCAAGCCTATCAGGATTTCTTTGCTCTCTGGAAAGACGCCGATGCGGATATTCCAATTCTGATTGAAGCAAAAAGGGAATACGAAAAGTTAAAGTGAGAATTGACGGTATGAAGATTTCAAACATATAAGCGGGTGTAATAACCTCCAACCACAGCCGGCGAAACGAAACAATCCTCCAAAGATAGATATGGCTGATCACAACTGGCAAAAGGTCAGAGAAATTTTTGATGCGGCTTTGCGCCGCCGGCCCGAAGAACGTCGAAGATTTGTCGACGAAGCTTGCGGTGAAGATAAAACTCTGCTGGCGGAAGTCGAATCGCTTTTGTCATCGCTCGGCAGCGCCGACAGTTTTATGGAAACGCCTGCCGTTGCCGAAGTTGCACACATGATTGAAGGTGAAACCAAAAAACTCAAAACGGGAAAATGTTTCGGGCATTACGAGATAATCAATCAAATCGGTTTCGGTGGAATGGGCGAGGTTTATCTTGCGAGAGACAAAAAACTCGACCGAACTGTGGCGATTAAAATTCTTAATGAAGAGTTCAGTCAGGACGAATCGAATCTCCAAAGATTTGTCTCTGAAGCGAAAGCCGCATCTGCTTTGAACCATCCGAACATTTTGACGATTTACGAATTCGGTGAAGCGGAGGACGCGCGTTTTATCGTCAGCGAATACATCGAAGGCAAAACCCTGCGTGAAATCATCCGCGAATCAAGACTGAGACTGCCGGAGATTCTCGACATTTCAATCCAAATCACGGGCGCACTGTCAGCCGCGCACAAAGCGCATCTGGTTCACCGCGACATCAAACCGGAAAACATAATGATTCGCCCCGACGGTTATGTGAAGGTTTTGGATTTCGGCCTGGCGAAACTCATTGAGCAAAAAAACAAATCCATTCTTAGCCTGGAAGAACCAACCGTCCGGAAGAACTTGACGGCAAAAGGCGTGATTGTGGGAACAGTGAATTATATGTCGCCCGAACAAGCGAAAGGCGAGTGGGTTGACGGGCGCACCGACATTTTCAGTCTTGGCGGGTTGATTTATGAAATGTTAGCAGGCAAACCTCCATTTGAAGGAGGGAATGCGATAGAGACCATCGGCTCAATCCTCAATAAAGAGCCGGCTCCTTTGAGCCGACAAACGCCTGAAGTTCCGCACGAAGTTGAGCGGATAATTAACAAGACACTCAGAAAGGACCGTGAAGAGCGGTACCAAACGGCGAAAGATTTGCTGGTTGATTTGAAAGCCGTGAGGCAAGACTTAGAATTTCAGAATAAGTTAGAACGAACCGCAGCTCCAGTTAGGAAAGAAGCGAAAACTGAAGTTTTCAATGCCACAACAAGCGATATCGCCCCGCACCCGGCTTCCAGCGCGGAATACGTTGTCAATAGCATCAAACACCATAAACGTGTAGCTGTTCTCGTGTTAATTCCGCTCATAATAGGATCAATAGCCTTGTTCCTTTTCCTCAACCGGCACCCGGTCTTAACCGAAAAGGATACGATTCTCCTGACAGATTTTGTCAACACAACCGGAGACGCTGTATTTGACCTGACTCTGAAACAAGCTCTTGCCGTGCAGCTCGGGCAAACTCCTTTTCTAAACATTTACCCGGACGACCGAATTCAAGAGACACTGCGCTTAATGAATCGCAAGCCGGATGAACGCATCACAAAAGATATAGCCCGAGAGATATGCGAACGCAACGGCATTAAAGCAATGTTGCTCGGTTCGATCGCAAGTCTTGGCAATAACTATGTCATCACGCTGGAGGCCTTGAACCCGCGAACGGGCGAAGCTCTTGCGCGAGAACAAATTGAAGCGGCAGGCAAGGAACAGGTATTAGGAAAGCTTGGAGACGCGGCGACGAAGTTGAGAGAAAAACTGGGCGAATCGCTGCAAACAATTGAGAAATTTGATGCGTCGGTTGAACAAGCCACGACCTCATCGCTCGAAGCGCTTAAAGCATTTTCATTAGGACAGCAACTGCAAATGGCTGGAAAAACCAACGAATCTATTCCATTTCATAAGCGCGCCATTGAGCTTGACCCGAATTTCGCTTCTGCTTACAAGAATTTGGGAGAAGCGTATTTTTTTACTGCTCAACGAGACCGCGCCGCTGAACCTTTTACAAAGGCATTCGA
>DATGYM010000466.1:0-1877 GCA_035297925.1 Pyrinomonadaceae bacterium
GCTGCCGCGAAATGGACGAGCGGCGCATATGCGCGGATGTTTCACAGACTCTATGGATTGCCAGTGGTAATGGTTCGACCGTTTATGACATACGGCCCGGGACAGAACGAAGAGAAAGTAATTCCACACGTCATTCGATCACTGTTAGCGCGGCAGGCGCCCAAACTGTCCAGTGGTCGACAACAATTCGACTGGATTTATATAGACGACGTCGTGGACGGTTTTCTCGCCGCTGCGGTTGCGGCCAATGTCGAGGGCCATACCATCGATCTCGGCTCCGGCATCTTGGTTCCGCTTCGCGCCGTGGTCGATCAGATCGCTGAGCTGCTCGACGCTCAGGTCGAGCCGCTGTTCAATGCCTTGCCGGAGCGCCCCTGCGAGCCACTACGGGTCGCTGACGTTCACGATGCCGACGCGAAGCTCGGCTGGAGACCGCGCACACCGCTCAGATCCGGCCTAGCCCAGACAATCGGCTGGTACCGACAACAGCTAAAAAGCGCCACTTTAATCGGGAAGCAAATGCTCGCCGGAGGCGAGTACTAATGGCATCAACGGGCGGCGACGGCAGTGATATAATCCCGGCTGGGCCGATTCTCCGGTCCAGATCTCGGCAAATTCTTGAGGCCGCGCAGGCAAAGTTTTCCCGCGTCGCAACGATCTGGCGCGATGACATCATCGCACTGACCCTCTGCGTGATCGCTGCTTGGGGATCTTATGACCTGTCGCGGCGCATCGATCCGGTTATTTTCGAGATCGGCACGCTAAATATTTGGTTCGACGCTGATATTCCGCGAATTTTTGTCGATATGAATTACCGCGACAGCGAGCTTTACACGACCAAGCGCCATCCTCTCACACCTCTGCTGGAATATTCGCCAGTTTACCTCATGAGGAAAGTCCTGGCGTTCGACCGGGTGACTGCGGTGCATTTGACGATGGCTTTGCTGGCGGCAGTCTGGGCCGGGATGTTTTATGTCGTGCTTAGACTGATCGGGTGCCGGCGTTTTGACGCTTTGCTGTTCAGTATACTGGCGCTCACCAGCTCTGCGGCGATGTTCTGGCTGGTGGTGCCCGAAACCATTTCGTTTGGTTCGGTCACCATTCTCCTGGCTTTCGGATTTGTCGCGTTCGCCCAACGACGCCGCTTGGGTGCCTTCTGGTACGTGCTCGTCAGTGCAGCGACCTTATCTGTGACGGTGACCAATTGGATGTTTGGCGTGCTGGCGAGCGCGGTCAACCATCCGATGAAGCGGACTGCGCAGATCACCACCTACGCCTTTGTTCTTGTGGCGCTCCTTTGGGTTTTGCAAAAAATGATCTTTCCCGGTTCTGTATTCTTTTTCGGTAGCCCTGAGGCCGAGCTCCCGGACATGGAATCAGGCGGCGTGTTACGGGTGCTCTCTGGTTTTTTCTTTCACAGTATCGTCATGCCGGCAATAGAGACGACGCATTGGTTCTACAACCCCAATCTGGCTGTGATGAGCGTGGAACCTTCTTTCCCGGGATCAACAGGCGTCGCGGGCGATCTTGCCGCAGCGGCGTGGCTTGTGTTGTTCGGGCTGGGCGTCTGGGCGCTATGGTCTATGAAAGGCTGCGGCAGACTGCGCGTGTTTCTCGCGCTCGGCCTACTTGGTCAGCTGGGGCTGCATTTAATTTTTGGGCGAGAGATGTTTTTTTACTCGCTTCATTACCAACCGCTGCTGATCGTGATTGCCGCATTGGTTATGCTGACGCGCACGCGCCCCATCGCTCTGGCGCTTGCGCCGATTGTGGTGGTTTTTGGCGGGTACAACAATTTTCAGCAGTTCAGCAAGGCTACCGAGTTTGTCCGTGGCGAGGCGGGGCAGGCGCACCTAGTGCAATTGGCGATCAGGGAT
>DATGYM010000467.1:0-71030 GCA_035297925.1 Pyrinomonadaceae bacterium
ACTCTTAATCGACCAAATTACGGATGCGATAGTCGCGAGACTAAATGGTGACGGCGGCGATCAGGCAGCGCTGTGCGGCTGCACTTCTGAGTGCTTTAATCGCTGCCCTGAGCGGATGCATCGCATTGTTGACGCCGGCGCTGCCCGCATCGGATTGGTGTTGGGAGAAACCTCATCTGCAAAGGACTGGGCCAGTCTGATTGATCACACCCTACTAAAACCCGAAGCTACCGACGAAGACATCAAGAAGTTATGCGAAGAAGCCGCGCGCTATCGCTTCGCGTCAGTTTGCGTAAATCCGACCTGGGTACGCGCCGCGGCCTGCAATCTCCAGGGGACGGGTGTTCCCGTTTGCACTGTGATTGGGTTTCCTCTGGGCGCTACGTTGACGGATGTTAAGGCCTATGAGGCACGCCGCGCGATTCTCGATGGCGCACGCGAGGTTGATATGGTGATCAATGTCGGCGCGCTCAGGAGCGGCGATGATTGTCTGGTCGAACATGATATTCAGTCAGTGGTTGAAGTAGCACATGAATATAACGCGACGTGTAAGGTGATTATTGAAACCGCTCTGTTAACTGACGATGAGAAGGTGCGCGCCTGTTTGGCTGCGAAAAATGCCGGCGCGGATTTCGTCAAGACCTCGACCGGGTTTTCGAAAGGTGGCGCCACGGTGGCGGATGTTGCTCTTATGCGACGCACGGTCGGTTCCGAACTCGGCGTGAAGGCTTCTGGGGGCGTGAAGGGCCTTGAGGATGCTCGAGCGATGGTCGAGGCGGGCGCTACACGGATCGGCGCCAGCGTCGGAGTGAAGATTGCGCAGGAAGCAGCAGGACAGCGTAGCCTTACCGGTAGTCCAGCCGCCTATTAAACGATTTCCTGTTCCCCGTTGAGTTATTCCTCATTCCCGAACTTGTGATGCCAAACGCGGTCGTTCGCTGGTCGGGCGCAAATCCCACCTTGAAACGGCACCGGCTTTACGTCTATGCTCGCATCGCTTTCCGAATTCCTGGCAGTGTCGATGATTTAAGATTCTTTTCTGCGCAACCTGCGCGTTACCTGCGTCCCTGGCGGTCAATAGTTAGCTACGAAATTTACCGCAGGGGGCACAGCGCTTCGGAGTTCAAGCAGCGATTTGAAGTCCGGACACGCCGAATCAGGCGGCGCCAAATCAAATGCCATTCAAGCATGATGTCCTGGCGGTGATTCTGGGCGGCGGTGCGGGAACGCGTCTGTTTCCGTTGACCCAGCAACGTTCCAAGCCCGCTGTACCGCTCGGCGGCAAGTACCGGCTTGTTGATGTCGCGATCTCAAACTGCATCAACTCAGACGTCTTCAAGATGTTTGTGCTTACGCAATACAACTCGGCTTCGCTCAATCGCCACCTCGCACAAACCTATCGGTTCTCGCAGTTTTCAAATGGTTTTGTTGAAGTGATGGCAGCCGAGCAAACCCCCGACAGTCCACAGTGGTTTCAAGGGACTGCGGACGCCGTGCGTCAGGTGCTGCCACACATTCGAGACTGGGGCATTGATACCTTGCTTATACTTTCCGGCGATCATCTCTACCGGATGGACTATCGTGATTTTCTCAACCGGCATTATGAAAGCGACGCTGACGTTACCGTCTCGGTAACACCCTGCGATGAAGCGGCGGCAACAGACTTTGGTTTGCTAAAGACGGACGAGAGCGGACGCATTATCGAGTTTAAGGAAAAACCCAAAGGCGACGAATTACAGTCGATGCGCGTGGACACTACTCAGCTGGGTCTGGATCCAGCCGAAGCCGTGAAGCGTCCTTTCCTGGCGTCAATGGGTATTTACGTTTTCAAATACGATCGGCTGGAACAGTTGCTCGCCGAGGACCCGGCAGCACTTGATTTTGGAAAAGAAATTATTCCGACCGCCATCAAGACAGGCAGCGTGCAGGCCTATATGTTCGAAGGTTACTGGGAGGACATTGGAACCATTGGGGCCTTCTACCGTGCCAATCTTGATCTAACCTCAAAGATTCCCCAGTTCAATATGTTTGATGCGGAAGCGCCGGTTTTTACGAGAGCGCGTTACCTGCCGCCATCGAAGATCGACGAGTCACGGATCGTGGAATCAATC
The DNA here is from genome assembly GCA_035297925.1 of Pyrinomonadaceae bacterium. GTDB lineage: Bacteria > Acidobacteriota > Blastocatellia > Pyrinomonadales > Pyrinomonadaceae > PSRF01. Next base: position 2,112 of record DATGYM010000467.1, read on the forward strand.
CTGAGTGACGGTTGTATTGTCATAGGCGCAGACATTACAAATTCAGTGATCGGTTTAAGGAGTAGAATCTCCAAAGGCGTTCGCATTGATTCTTCGTTCATTATGGGGGCCGACTACTACCAGACAATTGAAGACATGCGTGAAGATGTGTCGGCCAACATACCACGCGTGGGTATAGGGGAGGGAACTATTATCACGCGGGCCATTATCGATAAGAACGCTCGCATCGGCAGTAACGTCCGGCTGCTGAATGAAGAAGGCATCGTTAATGCTGATGGGGCAGACGGTTCTTATTACATTCGCGATGGAATTATTATTGTTCCCAAGAATGCTCTGATCAAAGACGGTACGGTGGTCTAGCTGGGCAGCTTTTGAAGGTTGGTCGCGGCGGACGCGGCATTGAGTAACTGACGAGGAAAGAGCTTATGGCAATCGGATGGGGCAAATCCTATGAAGAGCAAATGGAGGAAGCCAGTCAGCGTGCTTCGGTGGAACGAACACCGCGCATACCGTTGGAGGAGCGCGCGCGCCTGCAACGGCTTGAGTCGCTGAAGCTATCTCGTTCTCGAATCGAAGAACAGTTGAGCAGGGCAGTGCACCCAGCTCACCGGCAGACATTAATGAAGGCGCTGCAGGCGATTGAAGAGGAAGTTGAAGATATCGTAACCCCCGCCGGGATCAGTTAGCCCCTAATAGAAAGCACAACTCCTTCGAGAAACCCCTCCCCTTAAGGTAAAACATTAACTGAACGGCGCTCGAGTGTTGTGAGTGGCCCGGAAAAGATTAGTTCCAAATGCCTCAGAAACCAGCATCGCGTGATTACCATCCCGCAAGAGTTGAGCGGCCTGGGGCCGTACGCCGTCAAAAGAAAGCCGCTCCGAAGCGTTTGGTGCTTCCAAAGAATGAGACAAACCTTGAAGTAGAACTTGAAGGAAAGGTCGTAAAGCTAACCAATCTGGGAAAGCTTTTTTGGCCGAAGCTTGGTATCACCAAGCGGTACCTGCTTCAATATTACGCCGACGTCGCGCCGTACCTTCTCCCTCATCTGACCGACCGCGCCATGGTAATGAAGCGTTATCCAAATGGAGCGTCAGGCGAATTCTTCTTCATGAAGCGGGCTCCCTCGCCAAGGCCCGATTGGATTGAGCTTTGCCACATCTGGCATTCGTCCGGCAACGTAATCGACTTTCCGATGATTCAGGACCTCGCGTCACTGCTGTGGGTCGTTAATTTGGGTTGCATAGACCTTAACCAGTGGTATGCTCGTTGTGATGACGTCGACCGGCCTGATTATCTCCACTTTGATTTAGATCCTGTCCCAGGCGCTTCATTTGAAAAGGTGATTGAAACCGCGCTGTTACTGCGCCAGGGTCTGGACTCTTTGAAAATGCCATCCTATGCAAAGACAACAGGCTCAAGGGGAATTCACGTTTATGTTCCCATCGAGCGCGGACCGACGCAGAAACAGGTATGGAGTTTCGCCAAGGAATTCTCTCACGCTCTCGCCGGCCAGGCCCCGAAGCTTATAACGGCGGTTTACATTGTTGCCAAACGACCGCGAGGCAGAGTCCTGGTTGACTACAACCAAAACGCCTGGGGGCGCACGCTGGCCTCAATCTATTCGGTTCGACCCAAGCCGAAAGCTACGGTGTCGACACCGGTGAAGTGGTCAGAGGTTGAGCGCGGCATTAGCATCGACGACTTCCGCATCGATAATGTACCCGCTCGTTTGCGTCGCGTGGGAGATCTGTGGAAGCCGTTACTGGAAAAGCGCGGCCGTTTCAAACTTGAAGCTTACCTTTAAGGTGAGACTTTAACCGTGGGCGCAGTTGGAACGATCATCCGAGCGCGGTAACTGACGTAAAACTTCAACGGTCGGCGAGCAGACAGTTAAGAGAAAGCCTTAGCATTTACAAATACTTCAGGCGTGCGACTAAGGAATGCCAGGCGTGAATGATTCCTGCAGCATCTGGACGGTGGGTCACTCGACGCGCTCAGCTAATGAGTTCAAGGAGCTTCTCATTGCTCATCGCATAGGCGTTCTTGTCGATGTTCGCTCTTTCCCGGGTTCGCGCAGATATCCACACTTCAACAAAGGGGAGCTTGCCCGCCACCTTGAAGCAATTAATGTCGCTTACAAGCATAGTCCTGAACTCGGCGGGAGGCGCCGCGCTTCCCCTGTTTCCCGCAACACCGCCTGGAAAAACCCTTCGTTCAGAGCTTATGCGGACCACATGGAAAGCGAAGAGTTCAAGCTGGGAATCGCGGATCTGCTGGAAATTGGGAGCAAGGAGCGGACAGTAATAATGTGCGCCGAAGCACTCTGGTGGCGCTGTCACCGAAGTCTGATTGCAGATTACCTAAAGGCAAATGGCTCGACAGTGATCCATATCCTCAATGAGCAAAAAACCGAACCTCATCCCTACACCTCGGCTGCACGCATCGTGGATGGGCGCTTGTCCTACGAGGGTTTGTTGTCGGGCTAGAGTCACCGTTAGATAGAGTCAGGCGGATAGTTGAGGTAAGACATTAACTGCCCTTGCTGTGCCAGACTTTTTTCCTTGCTCCTTGTTTACGCCGTTTGACGCCGCTACGTTTGGGAACCTTTTTGGGATCGCCGGTGGCGGCTTTCTTTACGTTCCCGCCCTCGTCTTCTGCAATTTCCGCCAGCGTTCGTCGCGTAAGAATGGAAGCCGGGGCAATCTCGGTCACTTCTTCTTGAGTGGTGTAGTAATCGCGGTGTTTTATCAAGAGCCATTGCCGATCGCGTGTTCGCACCAAAACCCACGAGCCCTTTAGCTTCTTTCCGTTCAAGGAAAACTTTAACTCACCGCTCCGTAAGGCTGCGCTAACATCATCCGTGGCTTCCGGTTCGTACGTTCCATAGTCCCAAACCATCACGGTGCCGCCGCCGTATTCGCCTTCCGGAATCACACCTTCAAACTTCGCGTAATCCACCGGATGATCTTCTACCTGCATCGCCAAACGCCGAACGGCGGGATCGAGTGAAGGTCCTTTGGGAACAGCCCACGACTTCAAAACTCCATCGGCCTCGAGCCGGAAGTCGTAATGAAGCGCCGTGGCGCGATGTTTTTGAATAACGAAGATACGGCCCGTTTTTGTCCGTTTCTTTTCTGGTCCGGGCTCGGGCGTTTTGTTAAAGCGACGTTTCTTTTTGTACTCGGTTAGCGAAGCCATCAGCTTTAGTGAAGCCTTAGGTAATTCTTTAACTATCGCGAAACAATTGAATTTTAGTTGGCGTGTGCGATGGACACGTTCGCTGGAACTTCTGCGTTCTCTTCAAAGAGTTCGGTTTGAATCGGGTCGAGCCCCAGCACCTGTCTGACGCGCCCGAAACTTCGCCGGTGAATCGAGACCGCTCCTAATTCCTTTAGTGCCCGGCAATGTTCGGGCGTTGGATAACCTTTGTGAGAAGCAAACCCGTAACCTTGATAGATATTGTCCATCTCAAGCATGTGGGCATCGCGCGTCGTCTTGGCAATGATGGAAGCGGCCGCGATGCTTGCCGAAAGTGAATCGCCCCGAATGATGCCCCTTTGCGGTGCCCGACATTGCGGGATTTTGCGCGCGTCGACCAGAACAAAGTCGGGCAGGCAACTCAAGGCATTCACCGCCCTCTGCATCGCGAGCAAACCGGCGTGATAAATGTTTATGCGATCAATCTCTTCGACTTCAGCAAAGCCGTAAGCCCAGCATACCGCGTCTTGCTTGATCTGGGCGGCAAGTTGCTCACGTTCCTCTGGATCCAGAATCTTCTTTGAATCGTTAAGACCTCGCAGTTTGTAGTGCTGAGGCAGGATCACGGCCCCAGCGACGACCGGTCCGGCAAGCGGTGCCATGCCGGCTTCGTCCACGCCCGCCACTAGCGAATATCCCTGCGACCAGAGGTCAATCTCAAACCGCAATAGAGTATGTAGTCGCTGCCCTTCTGACCGATTGCTGCGATAACGTCCGCGGATTCTCTTAGCCAGTTGTTGCGCTCCGGCGCGCGTGTCCACTTCGAGTGCCTCAAGCAAACCTTTAGGTACTGGTCTGCTGCGCTCGACGTATAGTGCTCGCAACTCCGGAATAGATCGACGCAATAGGTCTTCGACTGAAGGCATATGGCAAAACTCAACCTTGGTTTATAGAATTGAATCCGCGCCGCCCTAACGGAAGTGTTATTCTAAAACGAAAGTTGCAGTTCGGCGAGTACATTAAAAGAAAAAACATTAACGTCGACGAATAAAAAGTTGATCGCTAATAATTCAGCCCGCAGGCAGCTTCAGCTTCTCGGAATTACACCCCTGGCCTTTTTCACCGCCCAGGCAATTCACTATTGGCAAATTCACCAACTTGGACACATGCTCTGGATGTGTAATATCGGCAACTTGCTGCTGGCGCTCGGTCTATTTTTTGAACTACCGCTGCTGATTCGCGTTGCCGTTATCTGGATGGTACCCGGGGTCGCAGTTTGGTTCGTTTATGTGGTACCCACGTGGGGCATGCTCCTCACGGGCAAATTCAGCTATACCGAGCTGTTTGGAGTTGTTTCCTCGACGCTGGCGCACCTTGGAGGGTTTTCGATGGGGATAGTAGTGTTGCGAAAGGTGAGAATGGACGGGGCGACGTGGCTGTACGCGTTCGTCTGGTATTTCATCGTGCAACTCATCTCACGATTAGTGACGCCCGCAGCGATGAACGTTAATTTGGCCCACAACATTCAACCGGGTTGGGAGCAAAGCTTTGGCAGCTACTTGAAATTCTGGTTGGTCCTGACGTTGCTCGTAGGCATTTGCCTCTGGGCACTTGGGCTGCTCCTAAAGATCTTGTGGCCCGTCAACCATGCCTCGGTCGAGGATGCACTCGCTTCGTAATTCTCGTGAGCGGCGCAGAGTCGCGCTGCAAGATCAATCACCGCCGGCGAGTTTTCTTTGCAGCACCGGCGCGGTCTGGCGCGCGGCGGTATCCGCCGGGGCCGTACCTGAAGGATTGAAGATGTAACTATCACGCGTTCGGACGGCCAAATTTGGCTGATTCACACGCACTCTAATCTGCCGGCGCTGTCCCGCCTGTGCGGTACTCTTCGGGTAATAACCCAAAGTGTATTGACGTCGCAATTCCTCCGCGATATTTGCAAAGGCATTGGCGAGATTCTGCGTTGAATCTGCTTCATATGTTCGAGCGCCGGTCCGTTCGGCCATTTCATGGAGATAACGATTTGCCAGGTCATATTCGCGCCTGCTTGTGCCGACACCACCACCTCCACCGCCTCCGGAACGACCACGACCGCTTCGACCCAATACGCCACCGAGGATCTGACCCAAAATATCAGCGTTTGAATTCGGCCACCGACCTGAGCCGGGCCAACCGCCACCTCCGCCACCGGCCTGCGTTACGTAGGTGTCGTATTGCACTGGGTAGATAAGGGCGTCCAATTCTTCGGCGTCGCGAATAGTGCTCGAATACGAGGCGTGCCTGCTGGTTGTATCTACGCCATCCGTGAAGAGGACGATAGCTTTGCGGCCCTCTATGCTGCTGAGTCGCTGGTTCATAACCAGGTCTACCGCATCGTATAGTTTTGTGCCGTCGCCGGGCCGCGTGCGGCGAATCGCGTCACGCATGCGGTAGCGGTCGCTGGTAAACTCCGTCAGCACTCTAACTTCATCATCAAACGAAACAACCATCACGCGGTCATCCTGCCGAAGTTGATTCACGAAAGTGATTGCCGCATCCTGAATGTCCTCAAGGCGAAAGCGAGTTGAGCCACTCGTATCGAGCATGAGCACTACCGAGAAAGGTTTGTCGACCGACGAGAAAAAGGCGACCGATTGTTCTACTCCGTCTTCCCAGAGTCGAAAATCTTCTTTTCGCAAGTTCGGAATGTAACGGCCATCGCGATCCATTACGCTAACCGGTAGTGTGACCAAAGTTGTGTCCACGCGAATGACGTCTCCGGCATCCACTTCCTCCGGTCCGCTGGGCGTAACGGCGCCCGGCGTCTGGTCAGCGGACGTGCCGGCTGATCGAGTGGCCCCACCCAGCACCGGCGCCTTTGCAGACCCACCAGCCTTGGGCGCGGGCGCCGAAGGGTTTTGTGACACTCGGCGCTGACGCGTCTGTGCATGCACTACCGAGGCGAAAAACGCGATGCACGCAATAAGTGCCAGGCAAAATCGAATTCTCTTCATGACAAGCTCCTCAATCGCTTACATGTGCCCATGCACGTACGTTGGATGCGAAGATGCTGACTTGGATGCTTAGAGCCTGACGCCAGGCTGAGGAGAGATGTACTTTAAAAAGATAACGCGACGGCCCAAATGTGGCAAGTCAAACGGCCCCGCATTACATGCGGTTGGACACTTTCTCTCTTTAACTGACCTCCGGGCTAATTCAATCCAGATGTCGGCGCGGAGAGAAACTACTGCTTAACATGACTGCTGCGCGTTTAGTTCTGCGGGCAATGTCGCGAGCATTCGGGAATTATGCGATTATCGCCGCTGCCATATTACGTTGAATATGCGAATTCTTCGACGGCTCCATTATTGGTGGTCGCTTTTTGTCGCCGCAGCTTTGCTGCTAATTTTCGGTCTGCCGGTGTTGTTGATTGCCTGGTTGACTGGAAAACACGAACTCGTTTACCCGTGGGCTTTTTTTGGCGCGCGGAATTGGCTGCGCTTGAGCGGTGTAAAGGTCCGGGTTAGCGGGAGCGAACAGCTCGATCCAGACCAAACCTACGTGTTCATCTCAAATCATAGATCCTATCTGGATACAGCAACGTTGTTCGTCTATACAGGACGCAGGCTCGGGCTACTGGCGAAAAAGGAGCTCTTAAACGTGCCCATTCTCGGATATGGGATGGGCTTTGTGAACGTGATGGCAATTGACCGCTCTAACAGCGAGCGTGCGCGCGCGACGGTGTCGGCGGCCACCTCTCGCATCCGTTCCGGCAGATCTTTTGCCGTGTTTGCGGAAGGTACGCGCGCCAGGCCCGGCGAATTTCTTCCGTTCAAGAAAGGAGCGTTCTTTATGGCGGCCCAGGCGGGTGTACCAATCGTACCGGTTGCTATCAAAAACACCGACTACTTGATGGGAAAAGGAACAGGTGAGGCCAGATTCGGAACAATCGAGATGATAATGCTGGCCCCCGTCCCAACCAGCGCCTGCTCAACCGATGAAGACGTAAAGAGACTGGTCAACGACGTCCACGAGATGATTGGCGAGGAGCTCGGCGAGAGTCAGACTACGCCTCAACTCTCAGACCGCAATTAGGGTTTCCGCGGAGCAGTCGCCGGTGGTTTAGTCTGCTCTTTCTTCGGGGCGTCCGGGTCATCAATTTCTATAATCTTCACCTTCGCGCGCGCCAGCTCAAAATCGGTGTAACGAACTTTCATGCGAACATGCAATGTGTCGCCCCCGTCAAAGACTAACTCATCATCGGCATAGGAATAAGTTGGAAACCAGTAACGGCCGTCAATGTGTTCGCGGTAGGTCTCGACGGTGGGAAACTTGTTCTTCTTGGTTTCCGGAACACCCTTGCCTTTGGTCTTTACGATTTGCAAGTCTTGATCGTCAACCCAAATGCGGCCTACAAAGAACCGCTCTTTGGTCTTCTTTGGGTCCGGCATAACCCTGGGTGACACGTCAAAAACGTAAAGACTCAATTCGTCGATCTGGTCCTTGCCCACGTATTTGAAGTCGTACTGGGGAATTTTTGAGGGCTCGAGGGCGAAGGGTTGAATTCCGCCAAGGTCGTCCAGATCCTCCTGGGTGACTGATTGAAACGAAGGCATCGGAAAGTAGCTGATCTTCTCGTAGCGGTTGCCCTCGTCGTCGAACGTAAACAGCGACACGCGATGATATTCGCCGGTAATCTGCCCACCCATCCCCACGCTCTGAATTATGGCGTCTCGCTTGAAGGAATATTGATTTAGAGCCCGGCGAAACTGAAGCTCCCGACCCGTGAAAGCCTTAATAATGCGATCGACTTCGCCCGCAGGCAGCGCTGACGAGTCAGCAACCGATGTTTGCGCCGAGACAAGAGAAGGTGCAGACAGGAAAACGAACAAAAGGGCCGTCAACGCGACTTCCTTCAATTTATATATGCTCATTTCAAAACCCTCGGATACGACAATCCTTAAGCAAACAGGCATAAATTATTGTCGACCGGACCCTCAGATGTCCGGAAAGAAACCCATGTTGCCAAAATGGACCTCGGGCCAAGTAACCGGCCGAATCCCTTCTCAAGACCCATGATTTTTATAGTTGCAATGTTCCCTGCATCTGATGTAATGTGCTTTGCGCAGTGAAGATTAGCCTCAGTTTCTTATCCGGATCCATCTGTGAAATACACGCCATCAGGCGAGGGAACAATTGAAAAGTTGCTTGGCCGGACATTATACCCGGCAAGCCAAAGAGGATTAGTTAAGTCCTCACGTCGGGAACTGGCGACGTCCAAAATTTCCTATGAACCTCAAAGCGCGAAAGCGCGAGGCAACGCTGAGCGGCCGCGTTGCTGCATGGGAAAGGCGTTAGATCAAGCTTTGGGAGGAGCCTGATCACAGCTCGTGACCGATGATGTGCGCGGCGGTTGCCGCTCCTTCTGGGCGGAGCGGTATTTACGCCGCCGCGCGCACCCAGCATCGCTCAAAGCCAATCACGCACGACGGTCCCGCTCAGGACCGGTCCAACAGCACATTAGATGGGATTTTTATAGTTACGCCGCGAACTCAACTACCGGCTGCTTTGGAATTATTCCGCGTTCAAACCCTTCAGTCAGCAGACGCTGAACCGCTTCCCGCCCACGACTAGTGTAGTCAAGCGTGAGTTCGTTTACCCACATCGCTACGAATCGATCAGCCAGGCGAGTATCCATGTCTCGGGCAAACTGCATGGCGTACGCCAACGCATCTTCGCGATGTTCCAATGAGTAGGAGATGCTCTCTTCAAGACATTTTGAGACCTGTCGAATGATGTCAGGTCCCAAATCCCGACGGATGACGTTGCCACCCATCGGCAGCGGCAAACCAGTCTTCTCATGCCACCATTCTCCCAAGTCAAGAACTTTGTGCAACCCTATCGATTCGTAAAAAAGTTGCCCTTCATGAATCAACAGGCCGGCATCACATTTCCCGCTTTGTACTGCGGCAATTATTTTGTCGAAAGGGACGACCTCGTAATGAAAATCCCCATTGAAGATTCGCAGCGCAAGGAAGGCACTGGTTAAAGTGCCGGGCACTGCTATTTTCAGTTTAGCGACATCAGCGGGGCTGGCAGGTTCTCGTGAGACGAGGATTGGACCGTAATTGTCGCCGATTGAAGCGCCGTGAGGCAGCAACAAGTATTTATCTCCGATGTAAGCATAAGCATGAAAACTTACCGCCGTGACATCGTACGTTCCCTTGAAGGCTTCCTCATTGAGAGTTTGAATATCTTTCAGAACATGAGTAAAGCGCAGCCCGGCCGTATCCAACTTATTCGTCGCGAGCGCGTAAAACATGAATGCATCGTCTGAATCCGGAGAATGAGCCACCGTAATTGTTCGCGTTTCAGTTAGTGTTGACATAGGTAGAAATTCAGGAGAAGTCTATCGTTCTAAATAAGCGGGTTAAACCAGGGTCACGTTGCTTCGTTCGATTGGGTTGTAAACAGTGTCTCGTTCGACAGCCTCGAAACCGGCATCTTCGATCAGACTGACAAGTTCTCTACGAGTCATTTTCACCTCATTGTTGGTTTCAATCGAGTAACTTTCCGAGAGTTCGCCCCCGTCCGTTATCGTGCCGTCGATATCATTGGCTCCATAGTGCAGTGCAACCTGCGCCAGACGTTTGCCCAGCATCACCCAATAAGCCTTCACATGATCGAAATTGTCCAGCAGCAAGCGCGACACCGCCATCGTCTTCAATGAATCAACTCCCGAGGGTCCCGGCAGGTGAGACAGTTGGGTATTCTCGGGATAAAAAGCAAGCGGTATTAGACACTGAAAACCGTGCGACAAATCCTGTTGTGTTCGCAACCTCAGGAGGTGATCAACTCGATCCTCGATGGATTCAATGTGGCCGTAAAGCATGGTTGCGTTGGTCTTCAGTCCCGCCGCGTGGACTTTCCCAGCCAGCTCAAGCCAACGATCACCGTCGCACTTATGAGCACAGATCATGGACCGCGTCGGTTCGCGGAAGATCTCGGCGCCACCACCGGGACAGGAATCCAGGCCGGCCCCAGCCAACTGGGATATGACTTCTTCGTCCGACATCTTATAAAAATGCGCGAAGTGGTCGAGTTCAACCATGGTAAAGGCTTTCAGATGAAGCTGCGGGTAATGTTGTTTCAGTTCCGATAGCAGGTCGGTGAAGTAACTGAAGGGAAGCTTCGTATTGAGGCCACCGGTTATGTGAAGTTCGGTTGCCCCCTCGTTCACTGCCTCGCCGGCCACGCGCAAACTATCTTCGATGTTATGCGTGTAGGCGTCAGGCTGGCGGGGCGTGCGATAGAAACCGCAAAACTTGCAATCAGCGTAACAGACGTTAGTAAAGTTGAGATGCCGGTTCACGTTGAAAAAAGTGGTGCGGCCGTGCTTGCGGCGACGCACTGTATCGGCCAATTTGCCAAGCGCCGGTAGATCGTCGGTGGCAAACAAGTCGAGACCATCTTCGAAGGTAAGTCGTTCGCCAGTTTCAAATTTTTCGGCTACTGCCTTCAGTTTTCGGTCGTTTGAAAAGTTCATGAAAGAGTCCTTAAGAGAGCTGCGCCACCAAACGTGACAAACAATATTACGCTTACAAAAGCGTTAGTAGTAAAGAACGCCGCATTAAGTTGGCTCAGGTCATCGGCGCGAACCAGCCGGTGCTGGTAAAAAAGCAGGACAGCCGTTGCCACAACACCCACCAACGCGAAGATGCCAAGCTGGGTAATCCAGTATAAAGCAACCAGGGCCGCGAAGGCGCCGATATGAAGCAGCCGGGCGATCAGAAGAGCGCGGGTAATTCCAAAGCGTTTTGGAATCGAATGAAGTCCGGCCGCGATGTCAAAATCATAATCCTGACACGCATACAGGACGTCAAAGCCCGCAGTCCACAGCATCACCACCAGAGACAGCAAAAGAGGTATAGCGCTGTCGAGAGTGCCGCGCACCGCAATCCACGCGCCCGTGGGAGCGATTGAAAGACACCATCCCAAAAGCAGATGAGACAGTAGCGTCCAGCGCTTGGAAAAGGAGTACAGCAAAATACTTGTGAGAGCAACGGGAGCCAGCAGCAGAGTCAGGCGGTTAAGCATTGCTGCGGCAATAAAGAAAAGCGCCGCCGCGACTGCAGTAAATATCCATACAAAGCCAACTGTCAAAAGACCTGCAGGCAGGGCGCGAGCCGCGGTCCGCGGGTTACGAGCGTCGAATTCCCGATCAGCGATACGATTAAAAGCCATTGCTGTTGAGCGAGCGCCGACCATGGCCGCGGTTATCCAGAGCAGTTGCCTGGCTGAAGGTAACCCGTTCGCCGCGAGCACCGCTCCCAGGAACGCGAACGGCAGCGCGAAGAGCGTATGCTCAATCTTAATCATCTCAAGCGTCGTGCGCACATTTCGAACGAGGGCTGGCATGTTTGGGTCTAGTCTTCTCTGGTGCCTATTGTTTCGCGCGGCTGTTCCTGCAGGCCCTTCCATTGTGTTGACTGCGAATGTGGCAAACCGAGATGATCAAGGATGCGAAAGACCAGATGATCGACCAGGGCTTCGATGGTTTGCGGCCTATGGTAGAAGCCAGGACTGGCAGGAATGATGTGCGCGCCGGCGCGAGACAGCCGCAGCATGTTTTTCAGGTGTATGGCGTTGTACGGAGTTTCACGCGGCACGATTACGAGGCGGCGACTTTCCTTCAAGGTTACGTCGGCGGCGCGATGAATCAGGTTGGTTCCTGCTCCCGAGGCTATGGCGCCGAGCGTTCCCATCGAACAGGGTACGATGACCATGCCTTCCTGTGGATGGGAGCCGGAAGAAGGCCGCGCGGCCACATTGTCCAGGCGGTGCAAATGGATCAAGCGCGAATCGGCGGGCAAGCTCAGCCAGCCGTTAATCGTAGCGCGGTCCGAGCGTGCCAGATCAATTCCCAGTTCAACTTTTGCTACGGTCTTCGCGGCGTCCGACATGATCAAGTTGATTCGCTCGACCACGCCGCTTGCAGCCATGTGAATCAGCGTGCGTTGGGCGTAGATTGACCCCGAAGCTCCCGTAATTGCTACAGTAAATTCCATCGCTGTGCCGTAACGGAATCTTACTTGGCGCCCGGACCAGGCGCAAGCTGGCACATTTCAACAGGCGTGCCTTTAAAATTCTCTGCGCTTGCTTGTTTTTCCAGTTTCCGCGGCGAGTGTTTTGGAAGGCGGCCGGCAATGATGATGCTTTGGCCGGTTTACGCAAAACTTGCAATTTCGTTACAGTAACAGACATGGATCTCAATGGATTGGAACAACTGCTTGCCGCCTATAAGCGCGATGACCTGGAAACTACTGAGGCAGTGCGCCGCATTAGCGAGCTCCACTACGAAGATGTTGGCTTCGCGCGCGTCGATCACGCTCGCTCTACTCGTCAGGGCTTTCCTGAAGTTGTCTTCGGCGCCGGTAAGACTCGTGAACAGGTCGTGGGCATCGTCGAGCGCCTCGTTCAGCGTTCGCCAAATGTTCTCGTCACACATACTGATGCCGGCACATTCGGTGAGATAAGAAACTTGGTGACGGAAGCCGAGTGGCACGAAGCGGCGCGCTTGATTCGAATTCAAAGAGATACGACTGAACTGGGAGTCGGCGAGATTGCAGTCGTCACAGCCGGAACAAGCGACATACCGGTCGCGGAAGAAGCGGCACTAACCGCGGAAGCAATGGGCAATCGAGTAAAGCGCGTCTGGGATGTTGGCGTCGCCGGCATTCATCGCGTTCTTGCCGAGCGTTCGCTCCTGCAGAGTGCCCGCGTTGTTATTGTGGCAGCCGGAATGGAGGGCGCGCTGCCTTCAGTTGTTGGCGGCCTGATAAGTGTTCCCGTGATCGCGATTCCGACGAGTATCGGTTACGGCGCGTCTTTTGGGGGCGTGGCGGCGCTACTGGGAATGCTCAACTCGTGTGCCTCGAATGTGACGGTCGTGAACATTGATAATGGGTTCGGAGCTGGATTCGTTGCCAGTCTGATCAACCGCAGGTGGCAGGAGCAACCGGCAGATTGAAGGCAGAACTGCGGGCGCGGCTGCTGGTCTTCATTTAGGGGTTGATTAAGTTGTTCAGCCGTTCCGCCCAATCCTGATCCAGGCCTTGCAGGATATTGTATTGTTCTAACGCTCCATCGCGGTTACCCATCGCGAGTTGTGATCTGCCCAGGTTGTAATAAGCCTTTCCGAAATCGGGCTTCAAACGGATTGCTTGTCTGAAAGCTTCCACCGCCTCAGGCAATCTTCCCGATTCGAGATAAGCTTCGCCCATACTGTTTGGCGCGTTGGCGTCTCCTGGTTTCAAGAGCGAAAGTTGTTTAAAGACCTCGATCGCCTCATTATATTTTTTCGACTTCAAATATCGTGAGCCGAGCCGTTCATACGCGCTTGTGTAATCTGAGCGCAGACGAATCGCTTGTTTGTAGGCTTGTATCTCGTCGTCAGGCCGCCCCCAATCGCGATAAACCAATCCCAGTGCGTAGTAGGCGTCGGCTGCGTTATAAGGGTCGAGCCGAATAGACTGGCGATAGGCTTCGGTCGCTTCTCGATACTGCTTCAAATAGTAATTAGCCAGCCCAATGTTGAAATAAGACTCTGCAGAAGGTCTCAGGCTCACCGCTTTCCTGGACGCTTCTATTGCGTCTGCATGACGCCCGAGTTTCTCTTTACAAAAACCAGACTGTGCCCAGGCCTCAGCATAATTGTTGTCTGACTCAACAGCCTTTTCGAAATAGGGTAATGCCTTTTCACAATCGTCTTTCGAAAGAAAAGTCAGGCCGTCGCGGAAAGCCTGGACAGCCCTCGCGCGTTTGTTTCTGCCAGTCGTGGCGACCAGATCAGACAGGGACAAGAGTGTGCCGTTTTGCAGTTGCGAAATCCGTTCCGAAGGAATTGCGAAGTTGACGCTCTGTCCGCCGGTAATCTGCAACGTCGCCACACCGATCACTTGTCCTTGCATGTTGACGACGGGGCTGCCGCTGGAGCCTGGCGATATGGGGGCGGTGATCTGAATGATGCGGCCAAACGTCGGTATGTCGCGCACTGCCGAGACAATGCCGTTGGTGACGCTGCCTTCCAACCCGAAGGGATTCCCGATCACGACTACGCTCTCGCCTTCCTGCGGCGAAGTACGGTCAAGCAGAAGCGGGCGCACCTGGTTCGCTGGAGCGTCCACTCGCAACAAGGCTAAATCACCTTCAGCATCGACCGCTATCACGCCTTTAACCTGGTAGACGCTACCGTTGTAGGAGTGGACTTCGGCCCGATAGGCGTTGTCGATCACGTGACGATTGGTCACGACTCGATCAAGAGCGACGAAGAAACCGCTGCCTCGCGAGAGCTTTTCTCCGCGCGCATCGAAAGTTTCGATGGCTACCGCCGATGGCTTTATGCGACGCACGAGTTCCGGAAGCAAATCCTGAGACCGGGTTCCGTGGCTAACATTGAGAACAAAAAGAATTGCGCAGAGGATTGAGGCACTGAGATGAAGTGTTCGCCGTGAGTCTCTAATTGCTTTCATGGCCTGACATATCCTACCAGTTTCAAACCTGGGATGCAGAACTTGCCTGAAAGCTATGTATTGCTCCGTCGTAAATTGCCCGGGTCGTTTTGTGTGAGCCGAAAACCATGACGCCCGTTTCTGAGCTGAAGTAGTGCTTCCCGTTAGCTGTGGCAAGGTAAAACCAGGAAACCGCGCCGTTGGGCCAGGGCGCTTTGCCGAGCCAGCTCAGCGTTGCGTTGACTGGCGCGAGCTGCAATGAGATGGGCGAGCCGGAAAAAGTTTGACCGAGAAAGAGCACGCTGCCTGGCGCAGTGACCAGTATGCCGGCTCCTTCCCAGGGAAAAATCTTGAAAAACTGCTTGAAGCGAGGCTCCGAGGCGTAACGGACGGGAAACCATGTGCGGGTGCCAACCAGGTCCCGTCGCTCATTCAGTATCGCTTGTCGAATACGACTTCGCTTTCCTTTTTGAAATAGCGCGTAGCCAATAAAAAGAAAAAAGGGGACGAAGACGATCGCCAGCAGCGCCAGCAGCGCAATCAAAGCAACTATCGCCTGAAGGTTCTCTTCGTTCATCGCTTATTCTCTGGCCTATTAGGAAAGCTAGTGGCCGGCCAGCGCTAGTTTCTGCAAGCGCGCAACCACATCACTTAATTTGACGTCCTCGCTGGTCTTCTTTTTCCTTTCGAAAAGTTCGACAAGTCCCTCGGCGACTTTCTTCCCCAGAGTTATGCGGTAGGGAATCCCGATCAGATCGGCATCCTTGAATTTAACGCCCGCGCGCTCATCACGATCGTCGAGCAACGGATCCAACCCGCCCCGCTGCAAATCTTTGTAAAGTTTTTCAGCGGTTTCGCGCAGGCGCTCATCCTTTGTATTAGTTACCGTCACAATGACATCAAAGGGGGCCAGGCTGTTTGGCCAGATGATGCCATCGCTGTCGTGATGTTGTTCGATAGCAGCGGTAATTATGCGCTCAACTCCGATGCCATAACTACCCATCACGATCGGCACCGGCTTTCCTTCCTCCGTCAGGACTGTGGCGCCCATTGATTCAGAATATTTCGTCCCCAGCTTAAAGATGTGACCAATCTCCATCGCCTTGAAAACCTCCAGCGTGCCCTGGTCACAACGGGCACAACCTTCGCCTGAAACAACGCTACGAAGGTCCGCCCATTTATCCGGCCCGATGTCGCGTTCAATGTCTACGCCACGCAGATGGTGGTCGTCCTTGTTGGCGCCCGTTGTCATGTCACGCCGGCCTCTTAGAGCGAGATCAGACACGATGAGCAAATTAGAGTGTGACTTCTTTGCCCGCTCGCGCGCGCCGACTCCTCCGAGGCTTCCGGCGCCGGCGCCTAGAAGCTCACGAATTTCTTCAGCATGCGCAGTGCGTACCGCGGTCGCAGCCAAACTATCAGCCAATTTGGTCTCGTGAAGCTGATGATCACCACGAAGCAATGCCAGGACTGGGCGAGCCTCATTTCCGATGGTGGCAATGTAAACCAGAGATTTGATCTGTGCCTGCGCCTTTGCTCCGCCGGGAAACTTTTCGAGGTCTTCGATTGTGCGCACGTCCGGTGTGGGAAATTCTTCCGGTGCCTCCGGTCCGACTAAATCTTTGATTAGCGGCACTCGAGAAGTCGCCTTTTCCAGGTTTGCCGCGTAGCCGCAGTTTGCACAGCTTGCGACCAGGTCCTCGCCCGCCTCAGTCTTAGCTACAAACTCATTCGACTCCGAACCACCCATCGAGCCAGACGAAGCTTCGACAATGGAAAATTGAATACCGCAGCGATTGAATATGCGTTTATAGGCTTCGCGCTGATCGCTGAATGATTTATCGAGTCCTGCCTTGTCGACGTCGAAGGAGTAGGCATCCTTCATTATGAACGTACGCAGGCGCATCAGTCCCGATTTTGGGCGCGGCTCGTCGCGAAATTTTACCTGGATCTGATACCAAACCTGCGGCAATTGTTTGTAGGAACGCAGCTCATTGCGCGCGATGGTGGTAAATACTTCCTCGTGAGTCATGCCCAGACACATATCACCGTCTTTGCGATCCTTCAGCCGAAACATATCGTCGCCGATCGCGTCCCAACGGCCTGACTCCTTCCAAATTTCCGCAGGATGCAGGGCGGGGAGAAAGAATTCCTGACCGCCGACACGATTCATCTCTTCTCGCAGAATCGCCATCACCTTCAGCGCCACACGCTGGGCCAGCGGCAGATAAGAATAAATTCCGGCGCCAAGCTGCCGGATCATACCGGCGCGCAGCAAAAGTTTGTGCGAAACGACCTCCGCGTCAGCGGGATCTTCACGAAGTGTAGGAATAAAATATTGTGACCAGCGCATTAGTTTTTTGATTTGTCTTTTCCGAGATTTATGGGCAGCCATTCTCGCCCAGCCAAAACCTTAACGCAACGTAAGACAGACACCCGGTCCGCTGATACGCCTTAGAGCGGCAATCGTTGCCACGGCAGTCGAAAGATTTCTATATCTCATTTCACATTTTTCACTGACATTTATTAGAGCGTCTGCACTTCCCGAGGATTTGGTTTCAAGAATGAAAACTGACAGCTTAAGAATGACCAATGGAAAATCTTTCTGTGTTTGCAGGGCGAGAATGCCTAATCAGCGGGACAAGCGGGAATGCCTGTCGGTGCCCTAATTTGCCGCTCTCTGTGCGTCCTGTGGGTATTTGCTTAACGTTTAATCACCAGAGAGTCACAGCGCACGGAGTTGGCACAGGAAAACGGAAATTAGGACACCGCCGCGCAGGTCTTACTTCGTTGCGACCACTGTGAGCGTGATGTACCATCGACGCCTGCCGTTCTATTGATTTCTTCGGGGACTCAGCAATGAAAATCGGACCAGCAAACGATCCACGCACCAACACGGGAAGCGTTTGTCTCCGGTCCATTGCTATTGAAAGGTAATCGAATGACCGATTTGAGAAACGCGCCGCTTGCCGAAGTTGATCCGGTAATCTCGCAAGCGGTCGACAATGAAGTTGCGCGTCAGGCTAACGGGTTGGAGTTGATAGCCAGCGAAAATTTCGTGAGCGAAGCCGTGCTCGAAGCCGCGGGCTCTGTTTTCACAAACAAGTATGCCGAAGGTTATCCGAAGAAACGTTACTACGGCGGCTGCGAGTGGACTGATGTAGTAGAGCAAACTGCGATCGATCGAGTGAAGGAGCTTTTCGGCTCTGAACACGCCAACGTGCAGCCACACAGCGGCGCACAGGCAAACATGGCCGTCTACCTCGCCGCGATTCAATATGGCGATCAGATTTTGGGCATGAAGCTCTCGCATGGCGGCCACCTTACTCACGGTCATCCAATGAACTTTTCGGGCATCAGTTACAAAGTTGCCGACTATGGTGTCGCGCGCGACACGGAGCAGATCGACTACGACGAACTGCAACGTATCGCCGAGGAACACAAGCCAAAATTGATTGTCTGTGGTGCTTCAGCTTATCCACGTATTATCGACTTCCAGCGCATCGGCGAGATCGCAAAGAGCCTGGGCGCGCGCATGTTTGCCGATATTGCACACATCGCGGGGCCTATCGCCGCAGGTCTCCATCCGTCGCCCGTTCCACATGCTGATTACGTTACCAGCACCACGCACAAGACGCTGCGAGGTCCCCGCGGCGGCTTGATTTTGTGCAAGGAAGAGCACGCGAAAGAAATCGACCGGAAGTTGTTTCCGGGTGTGCAGGGCGGTCCGCTGGTCCACATCATTGCCGCGAAAGCTGTAGCGTTTGGCGAGGCATTGCGCGACGACTTCAAGGAATATCAGCGCCAGGTTCTCGCCAATGCGAGGGCGCTCGCGAATGAGTTGCAGGAGCAGGGACTGCGCCTGGTCTCGGGCGGCACCGACAATCACCTGATGCTGGTCGACGTTTGGATGGACGGCAAAGGCATCACGGGCAAAGATGCAGAGAAAGCGCTCGAAGCTGCGAACATCACGGTAAACAAGAACACGATTCCATTTGATCAGAACAAACCTTTCGTCGCCTCAGGCTTGCGCATTGGCACTCCGGCAGTGACCACGCGTGGCATGAAGGAAGAAGAGATGCGCGAGATTGGCCGCTTAATCGCCGAAGTCATTCACGCGCCGGCATCGGAAGAAGTTCGCGATAAAGTGCGCCAGGGTGTGACCGAACTCAGCGGACGCTTTCCGCTTTACGCGAAACGAATGAAGCTTGTTCGACAGCCAGCGGTAATGTCATAGCCCATATGGAAAAGATCTTCGGACCTGACGGCTTAGTCGCGCAGGCGCATCCTGAATACGAGTATCGTCCGGGCCAGATTGAAATGGCGCGCGCGGTGATGCGCGCATTTCAAAACAGCAAGCATTTGATTGTTGAAGCGGGCACGGGGACGGGCAAGACGCTCGCATATCTCGTGCCTGCGGTCGCGGCCGCACTCGGGGGACGAGGTCGGGTAATCATTTCCACGGGCACCAAGAATCTTCAGGAACAATTGATGGAGAAAGACATTCCGTTCCTGCAGAAGGTGCTGCCGAAGAGTTTCAAGGCCGCTTACATGAAGGGCCGGAACAACTATCTTTGCCTGCACCGGTTCGGACGCGCCGAGAGTTCACCGGTGCTCGATGGACTGGACGAAGTTGATTATTTTGACGAAGTAGGGCACTGGGCTAAGAGTTCAGAAACAGGTGATCGGGCCGAACTGTCGAACTTACCGGAGTCGCTTTCCTTCTGGCGTCACATCGACGCGCGCTCCGAAACCTGCCTGGGGCAAAAATGCATTGACTTTGAAGCGTGCTTCATTACGCGCATGCGCCAGCGTGCTCTCGACGCCGATATCGTCGTTGTCAATCATCACCTGTTTTTTGCGGACCTTGCCTTGCGCAACAGCATGTACGGTAGTGTTCTTCCCGACTATACGGCGGTGATTCTGGATGAAGCGCATTTGATCGAAGACGTCGCTTCGGAGTATTTCGGTTCCCAGGTTTCCAACTATCAAATCGATGATTTGATTCGCGACGTGGGCGCGGTTCCTTACGAAGATGCTGGAGCAGACCGTGAGATTACGAAAACGTCGTCACGCGTAATGCGTTTTGCGGAAAACTTCTGGATGGGCTTTCGCGAGGGGCGGGGCGAAGAAGGACGCTACCCGATTATTCCCGGTACCTTCGCGGTCAGAAACAGAGAAGGCGAGTTGCAATCCACGCCGCTGGGCGATCTCTATGTCGCACTCGACGGAGCGTTATCCCGGCTGGAAACCACACTTGACGCCCTTAAAGAGAAGCCGCCCGAAGTTGAGAACCTCGTCAGGCGCATTCGGCAAACCAAATTTGATCTGCAATTCATTGTCACCGGCGCTGACAAAAAGTTTGTTTACTGGACTGAGCGGCGCGGTCGCGGATTCTTTTTGCGAGCATCACCGATCGATGTTTCAGGATTGCTTGAAGACAAACTGTTCGAGAAGGTCGATACGGTAGTGCTGACTTCAGCTACGCTCTCGAGCGCGGGCAACTTTTCGTTCATACGGGAACGCCTGGGTTTGAACTCGGCAGACGACCTGATTGCCGAATCGACCTTCGATTATCAGAGCCAGGCGCTTTTGTATTTGCCCCAGACGATGCCCGATCCGCGCGCGCGTGAGTGGGCACAGGCGGCGGCGGCGGAAGTAATAAAGATAGTGAACGCAACTGAAGGCCGCGCCTTTGTTCTCTCCACCAGCCTGGCGGGCATGCAATCGCTTTATGACCTGGCAATGCCGGAAATCGAATACCCCTGTTTCCTGCAAGGCAGCGCGTCGAAAGGAAGACTGCTTGAAAGATTCAGGCAGACGCCGAATGCAGTCTTGTTTGCGACATCGAGCTTTTGGCAAGGAGTGGACGTGCGCGGCGAACAACTGTCGTGCGTGATTATCGACAAGCTGCCGTTTGCTGTGCCGACGGACCCGATTGTCGCGGCGCGCCAGCGTTATATCGAAGACGAAGGGGGATCCAGTTTTTTTGAGTACAGCGTGCCGCAGGCAATCATTAGCCTAAAGCAGGGGCTCGGACGGCTTATTCGCAGTACCACCGACCGCGGCGTGCTGGCGGTGCTTGATCCCCGCCTGAAAACCAAGAGCTATGGCCGCTTGTTTTTGAAGAGTCTGCCGCAATGTACCGTTACCGGGAGCATTGATGATCTCGCTCGGGTCTTTAAAGCGCGAGAGGCCGTAGCGCGATGATGCTTGTCGCTCTCGTAACGAGCTGCGGAGGAAAATATGAGCAGTGACGAAGATGAAGACCAAAGAGTCTACAAGGTTGTTGTGAATCACGAAGAGCAGTATTCAATCTGGCCGGCTGATCGTGGTAACCCGCTCGGCTGGAATGATGTAGTCAAGTCGGGCAGCAAGGCCGAGTGTTTTGGAATACATCAAAGAAGTTTGGACGGACATGCGGCCGCTCAGCCTGCGTAAGAAGATGGAAGAGAGCAGCAAGGATCCAGGAGCTGGGGGAGAATAAATGCCGGGACAATTTGAAGTTATGATCGAGCGTAACTTCTCGAGCGCGCATCAATTGCGTGGCTATAAAGGGAAGTGTGAAAACCTTCATGGCCACAATTATCGCATTGAGATTTACGCGCGGGGCAGGGAATTGGACAACATCGGCTTACTGGTGGACTTTGTTGAACTGAAGGCAGCGGCGGATGAAGTCGTGCAGTATCTCGATCATCGCAACATCAATGAGCTCGATCCTTTCGTAGAATTACAGCCTTCGGCCGAGAACCTGGCTAAGTATATTCTGGAGCGTGTAGCGGCGAAGGTGGGCGACGAGCGAGTGCAGATCTATAAAGTCAGATGCTTTGAAACGCCGACGAGCGTGGCCACTTACGAACTATAGTAGGCAGTGGGCAGCAGGCAGAAACTAAGGCATTTGCCGTGATCAGTTTCTGCTTACTGCCTTCTGCTTTTTCACGCCTCGTCAGCAACTGCCGGTAGCGCCTGCGCGAAGACTGGAGCTATCGTCTCTTCTGATTGGTCTTCCGGCCGATCCGTTTTCCTGGCAATCTTCCTCATGTAAGGCTTCTCGCAGAACCTGTAGAACAACCACGCAAAGGCTACTGTTGCGGGCACAACGATCAGCAGCGTATTCAAGATAGGTGGAACTCCCTTGATAACGAACCACCATGACTGCATGATGACCAGCTCGTGCGTCAGATACAACGAATACGAAAAAATCCCGATAAACGCGGCGCCCCCGACCAGTCTTCGGAAGAGGCCTGCCGGCTGAAACCTGCGTTGTGGTTCGCTCGGCTCACGCAGTTTGCTCGTCCAGGACTGTTCTACCTGGACCACGCGATTCACGAGAATGAAGAACCCCAGCCCCCAGACCGGATGCATTAACATCCATGCAAGCGTATGAAGGACCGTGTCCTTTTGCGTGGTCGGTAGGATCATCGACGTCGCCGATGCGGCGATAATTGCAGCCGCGCCCAGCCACAAATTCCGGCACCATTTTGGCAGTTTAACCAGGCCGAACGCCGCCTCTACCGCGATTGCGCCCAGGGCCCAGGTTAGCCAATGGGAAGCCGCCGCTTCGGGCACAGGAATGCCGGCACCAGTCGCGACCCAGGCGAAGTGGCTGAACGCGAACCAACCGATTCGAGCCGCACCACAGACGAGCAACGTCGGACCCCAACCCCAGCGCGAGCGGAGAAAAAGCAGCAGAAAATACGCCAGGTAGAGTTGCTCTTCAATGGCGAGTGTCCAGAAGACTCCGTTGATGCTGTAGCACGTGTTTGGATCGAGATTATGAAGCATCAAGAGATGCATTACGACGTCATAAACAAAAAAGTGTGTAACGCTAATTCCGGTCGACAACGCCGCCATCAGCATGAATAAGGCAAAGGCGATTAGATAAGGGGGATAGAGTCGGCGGAAACGCCGGCGCCAGAAAGGTAGAAAGCGAATAGCTGGCGGTTGGTTGTTTGCGCGGGCTTTGGCCCACTGAAGGTGAATGCAGAACCCCGAAATTACAAAGAAAAGAAATACCCCGATGTATCCAAATGAACTTACAAACTGCAATAGCTTTACGGGCCAGCGAAAGATGTTGCCTGGTACTGCGCTGCCAGCTTGCATTACCGCGTGATAGAACACCACGCCGAGGGCCGCGATGCCGCGCAGCGCATCGATATTTTCAAAACGGCCCGAGGGCGAGGTCTTAATTACCTTCATCAACTGGCAGAGTTAAAACGAAGCTGACGATTAAAGGTTGGGACTTTAGTACGGTCAAGCAGAGACGAGCGCCCCTACGTCAATATTGTACTTACGTATCTTGCTGTAGAGTCGAGGACGATAAATGCCAAGCAGGTTTGCCGCGGCCTGCTTGTTGCCGCCCGTGCGCTGAAGTGTCTTTTCAATTACCAGTCGCTCAATATCTTCCAAAGTCATATTGGCCGGCACATCCCAACCAGTTCCTGCCGGTGATCCTTCGGGCAAAGTGCCGTTATCGAAGGGCAGATCTACCGGCTCGATGCGATTACCTTTTGCCAGCAGTACTGCACGCTCGATGACGTTTTGCAGTTCCCGCACATTTCCCGGCCAGCTATGTCCAAACAATCTTTGATACGCAGCTTGTGAAACTCCGACAATCGGCCGGTCATACTTCTGCGCATACATATGCAGGAAGTGTTCGGTCAGAAGCTGGATGTCCTCACTGCGATCACGCAACGGTGGTACGTGAATAGTAATGGTGGAAATGCGATAGAAAAGATCGTCGCGCAAAAGCCCGTCGCGAATAGCATCGGCGGGCGGGCGGTTGGTTGACGAGATCAGGCGGAAATCCACGGCGTAAGTCTTTTCCGAACCAATCTTGCGGTAACTTCTTTCCTGGAGCACGCGCAGCAGTTTCGGCTGTAACTCGATAGGCATTTCGGCTATTTCATCGAGCATTAGCGAGCCACCGGCCGCATGTTGTACCAGACCTTCTTTGTCGGCGTGAGCTCCGGTAAAGGCGCCTTTTGTGTGGCCGAAGAGTTCAGACTCAATCAGTTCTTTTGGCAGCGCGGCACAGTTAACCTTGATGAATGGCTTGCGCGCTCGCAATGAATTGTAATGGATGGCATTCGCGATCAGCTCCTTGCCCGTACCCGACTCACCTACGATAAGAACGTTAGCATCTGACTTAGCCACGGACTCGATGGTTTCGTAAATGGTCTGCATCGGCTTTGAGGAACCGATAATGTTGAAGTATTCAGAACGGGTCGAAAGTTGCCGGCGCATATTCGCGTTTTCGGTAAGCAGCTCTCTTTGCTTGAGGGCGTTCTGTATCCGGCGCAGCAGAGTCTCGAATTCAAAATTGTCCTTCTCAACAAAATCAAACGCACCCGCTTTACTCGCTTCAAAAGCTCTTGGCCCTGAACCATGGCCAGTAAGAACTATTACTTCAGTCAGGGGTTTCGCATCCTTGATGTGCCGCACAACGTCAAGGCCATCCATGTCCGGTAATTGCAAATCGCAAATGGCGACATGGTGACCTCCCTGATCGAAAAGCCCGATGGCGTCGGTACCGGTGGCGGCGGCATCAACTACATAACCCTCTTCCACAAGATTCTGTCTTAAAGAATCTGCCATCGTTGGCTCGTCATCCACTACCAGAATGCGCACGTCCTTATTTTCCACGAATCGTCCTCCCATGAACCCTTTATGTTTGGTTTACTTTGTTTCTCTTTCGATTCCAATCAATCAACTTGCCAGCGGCAGGCGCACAAAAAAAGAGCCATCCTGGCGTTTAGCGGATCCGCCATGCGCCTCGATCACTTTTGCAGCGAGCGACAATCGTATTTCGTTACTTCCCGCAAATGAATTAAATGGATCATGATCAGAAGAATCAAAAACCTTCCACTCTATCACTGCAGTTTGCAAGCCTTCGGGCTTGAGCCGAATCTCCAGAGCTGTTGTTTTTCCGGATACGAGTCGCAAGGCGGCAAGCGAAATCGATTTCAATGCGTCCGTTAGTAATGCTGGATCGAAAGCACCAATCAAAGAGTCACCTTCGGAAACCAGAACCACCGATCCAGCGAAGCCTCCCGTTACCGCGGGCTTATCGCTGAGGTTTTCGGCATTCAATCCGGCAACGACTTCGCGCAGGATTCTTTCGAGATCGGTGCCGGGCTGCTTCCTAGGCTGGAGCGGCCGGCCATACTCAACGATCAGCGAGACATCTTTTGCCGTGCGATCGAGCCCGGCCATTAATTTTCGCACCGTATCCAACTCATCATCCGGCCGCCCGCTCTTCTCCAACCGATTCCGAAGAAACGTGGCATAGAGTTTGAGACCATTTAGTTGGTTTTTCAGATCGTGAACGATTTGAACTGAGGCCTTACCCAGAGCTTTCAAGGCTTCGTTGTCTTCAGACTCTGATAATAATGGCTTCATCTGGCTTTGGGGTATTTGCTTAAACTTCCTCAGGCTAGCTTCAGGGGAGAGCGAGAAGTGTATTGATTAAACCCGATAGGGGGATGCGAAATGTCGTATTTCGGTGCGCGATCTTAGCAAAAAAGAGTTTCGTATTCTAGTGATACAGCGATCTTCTACTAATTGGGGGCAGTTTTAAGTTGAATTCCGTTACTGAATCTATACAGAGCCGAGGGTTTTATCCCGTGGACTATGAGAATAATCGCGCAACGGTTCTTCTGGTCGAAGATACCGAAGACAATCGCCAGATGATGCGAAGACTGCTGGAGATGAGCGGTTTCCGAGTTTTCGAAGCGATAAACGGCAAGGACGCAGTCAAAGCAGCCATGGAAGTAAGACCCGAGATCATTCTCATGGATCTCAGTCTGCCTGTAATTGATGGCCTGGCTGCTACACGGCAGATCCGCAATCTGCCGGAGCTTAACGATGTTCCGATAGTGGCGGTATCGGCTCACGATACAGTAGACTTTCACAACGACGCACTCGAGGCGGGCTGCAATGCCTACGTAACAAAACCTATCGATTATCCGGAACTTGAGGATCTCGTTAAGTGCCTGATCGCTAAAGGGTACTGATG
The DNA here is from genome assembly GCA_035297925.1 of Pyrinomonadaceae bacterium. Lineage (GTDB taxonomy): Bacteria > Acidobacteriota > Blastocatellia > Pyrinomonadales > Pyrinomonadaceae > PSRF01. Next base: position 27,816 of record DATGYM010000467.1, read on the forward strand.
ACACCTCGTCTCTTCTGAACCTAAACACCTTCCCGAAATATTTTGATTTGCAACTGCGACTAAGCAGGCGAGAACCATATCTGAATTGTGCTCGGACATTGCAAAATTCACTTATGGCGCACTAGAATCCAGTCCTACTTATTCATGGCTACTCCAGAGCGACAGACTTCAGAGACCGACGATTCCAGGCGCACCATAATCATTGTCGTTGCCGTGATTGCAGCAGTTGCAATTGCGACGCTTTTTTATGTCCTCATGCGAGCAAGCGGTGGCGGTACTGTCGAGCCGGCGCTTGAAGGAGCGATACGTGCAGGGTCAACGGAATTTGAACAGTACGCGTCAAAAATCGTGCTCGATGCGCCCGAAGCTTATGAGTCGAAGCGAGCGCTGGGCGATATCGTTATGAATCTCCAGACTATCGCTCACAATTTCACCGGGAAAACCCTGAGTGGATTGGAAATCAGAGGGATAGTTGTCGACCATCAGGGTAAGGCGGTGAGTCAGCGTTCAGTGGTGGTTATTCCCACAAGGCAGGCGGAACTAGAAAATAATCGCAGCATGGCCGTGCGGGTAATGCTGGAAGGAATGACTGACAAAGACGATCGGGCAAACATCAAGATGGAAGTGACGGCATTCAAGTTTAAGTAGATCCATCAGAAAAATGTCCGCGCAGAAACTCCGCGCGACTCCGCGCACAAGCCACCGGAAAATATTTGTCATTCGTGATTGAGGAATAGCTCTTCAAGGGATTGCTTTACTGGTTGCACGGAAACCAGTCTCCCGCCGGCTTTTCTGAGCGCCGCTATTATAGAGTCGACCTGCTGCTCATCGCTTACTTCAATACGTAATCCCACCGGCGTTGAGGTTATCGGAGAATCATTGCCGTCCGACCAATACCGCCGCAGCGCTGCCTGATCGATGCCACTCAAAACCACTTCCACTGCATTGCGAGCGGCAACTTTTTGGCGAAGTTCGTCGAGGTAGCCAACTTCTGCGAGGCGGCCTTTCTTTAGAATAGCCACGCGATCACAAAGCACTTCAATATCTGACAGAATGTGTGAGCACATGAACACGGTTTTGCCCTCGCGTCTTAGCGCGGCAATCAGATCGCGAACCTCCCTGCGTCCAATCGGATCGAGCCCACTCATGGGCTCGTCAAGAAAGACGATCTCCGGGTCATTGATCAGAGCCTGAGCCAATCCGACGCGCTGGAGCATTCCCTTGGAAAATTTTCTTAGCTGCGTGTTCCACTTGCTTTCGTCCAAGTTCACGCGCCTGAGTAACTCTTTGGCGCGGGCTTCGCGCACTGCTTTTGAGCAGCCAAAGATTTGTCCACAGAAATTCAGGAATTCGAGCGCTGTTAAGTAATCGTAGAAATAAGGATTCTCGGGAAGGTAGCCGATACGGCCATGCATGGCAGTATCGGCTATATCGTGATCAAGTATTTTCGCTGTTCCTGCGGTGGGGAAAATCAGCCTCATTAGAAGCTTCAGCGTGGTGGTTTTGCCGGCGCCATTCGCACCGAGAAACCCGAAAATCTCTCCCTGATTAACAATTAGCGAGACTCCGTCGAGCGCGCGCACCTTTCGTTTGCGCCAAAAACCGACATCGTAATCCTTCGTTAGATTAACTATTTCAACAACGCTCGTCATAGTCTCGGTGTCGACGAAAGCGGACGTCTTGCGCCCGATTAGGGTTAATTACCGCCGGGGAACTTTGGAATTCCGATCAAGATTGAGATCGCATTTCAGAGTCATTAATACATAGGCCGTCCCGCCGGGATCCAGAGGCGCGCCGTTTGAATCAAGCTTGAGGTTCAAGCCACTCAGGAACGGTTCAGTTTCTTTCCACGTTGTGGGACAACGACCCATTCTTACTTGAAAGGCAGACAGGACCTTCAGCAACATCTCTCTGTCATCAAGTGAATGCAAATGCATCAAGCGCAGCTGGGCCATTTCCTTCACCTGGTTATCTTCTGCCTGCTCGTACATGCGTGAGTAAATTTCACGTGCAAGCTGCCTGCTTCCGCCTGCGACAGCCATTCTTGCTCTCATGGCTTTCATCCAACCCGGTGCGCCGGGCAGGTTCGACCCCTGATCATAAGCTTCGCCGGCCGCCTGGAAATCCCTTTGTTGCCAATAGATGAAACCGAGATGCTGATAAAGCCGCCAAGCCGTCGGGTTGGCAGCAATACCCTTTTTTGTTATGCGTATCGCCTGCTGGACGTCGATGTCCGGCAACACCACGGCGGCATATTCGTAAGGCTCCATAAACCCAGGATCCAGAGTTGTCGCTGTGTCCAACAACGGAGCAAGCAGCTTTAAGTCAAGTTGGCCCAGACTGTCGATGGGAACGCTTGCCGGTACATTAATAATCTTGCCGCCAACGTACTGCAACGCCCGCATCCAATACCAGTCGGCGGCGAGACCGTTAAAACCCAGACTGATTCGACGGGCGGTGGCGCCGTTAACATACAGTTGCTCTTCTTCCACGCTGACATCGGCAGGGGGTTTATGAGAGTCGAGCCAGCGCGAGACAGCGACGACCACCACGAGACCTATCAGCATCGTTGAGAGCAACACGGCGTTGCTTATGGATTCCTGGCGTCTCATTTGAAATTCCGGCGTCGAAAAATCATGGTAGCGGCCGCAAGAGTTATGACGATGTAGGTCAGGGAATAAAGGATGGACATCGCCACGTTTGCAGGGTTGGGCCAGTGGCCATGGGCCGCGGGCGTAATGAAGGTAAGGTTCGCCAGATTCGGCAACAGGTAATACAGGGCGGCGAAAATGTAACGCCCCGCGCTGCTGGCCAGCGAGCCGGAAAGACGTTTAAGATCGACGCTGAAGTGGCCAATAATGAAAACAAAAAATGTAAGCAATGCCGATAAGGCGGGTGAAGAAAAAGAGGAGAAAAGAAGGGAAATACCGGTCAGGATCATCAACTCCACGTAAATGAGGAGAACGGCCGGCCAAATTCTCAGGACCAGTGGATCCCAACCGCCACTGACATAGATCAGCGCCAGCGAGACGCCCGCCGCCATCACCGTCACGTTAACCAGCAAAGTGAGGCAAAGGCCAAGATACTTTCCGATAAGAAATTCGCCACGACCTACCGGCTTTGAGAAAATTGCGTAAACGGTGCGCCGCTCTATTTCCTTGTAAACGAGGCCAACGCCTACAAAGATCGCAATAAAAACGCCAAACAGAAGCATGGCGCTAAGACCAAGGTCTACTATGATCTTCCGTTCCTGTCCACCCGAAAGTTCGCCAATGAAAACAGCTGCGCCGGTAAGTAGCAATACAAAGAGTACCAGGTTGTAGAGCACGCGATCGCGCACCGCCTCGCGAAAGGTATTGCCGGCAATCGTTGCGATTCGATGCCAGGCAACGGCGCTTGCGGGTCCGACTTTTGTGCCCGAAGACTGAGCTGTATTCACGGAAGTTGCGTTATTCTCTGGACTGTTCAACGAGCGCACACTCTAGCGTAACATCTGAATTTTCTAAAGCCACTTTTTTTGTGAGGTTAAGCGTCTGGTTGATTGACGCAACGGTCTGATGTGCAAAAATCAATAACCTGCAAAATTCAAGCGCGCCAACGGTCTGTCTTGTCTGTCAACGCTTTTGCCACTGCGATACTGCAAAGCACGACGTCAGCTTCCCCTGCAGCCTGGTAATGGCTGACTCGATAGTCATCAGCGCCGGGGAGTAGAGCGGCTTAAGCGGCAACGGTATGCGAAAGATAAGGGAGTTGAGGACCAGAAGAAACGCGACGTTACCGAGGTATTTTATACGAGTGAAGTTGAATCGCGTTGAAAATTCTGTCTGAAGCTGACCGAGATCGATGGCCGCTTCGTTGTCAGAGAAGAAGCGATCATGTTTGTACCAGAATCGTCGCACCAAATCGGGGAGCGATCCGGTGTGTGGTTCCATGAAGCAGAAGTACCCGCCCGGCCTAAGTATGCGGTGTATCTCCTGAACGGCTAGGCTTACGTTGGGATGAATGTGGTGCAGACCCCCAACTATGGTAACGCAGTCAAAAGAGTTGTCGGCGAATCCTGAGCTTAACAGTGACCGTCGCTCGACCTCACAGGCAGGCCAACGCGACCTAAACGAATCAACAACCTCATTCGAAATATCGAGTCCGGTGACAATTGCCCCCTGCAAAACAAGATATTCTGTTGTCTGCCCGCTGCCGCACATCGCGTCGAGAACCCGAGTTCCAAAAAGAGGTATACCGGCAAACATTGGTTCATAAATAAAGCGGCGCCGGTATTCAGTGCTGGCAGCATCGCTGTAATGCTGTTCGTATTCAAACGCGATAGTGTCGTAATGGTCTTGCTGAAGTTGCTCGGACACAAGTAACCCCTGCTCTGAAGTACTAACGCAAACGTGGTCCGACAGGCTAACAGTTGCGGTGCTCATTCTTCACCTCGCAGCCGTAAAGGCAGTGTCAGAATGGCAATTGATAGAAGACTGAAAACGCTCAGTGCAACTGAGAGCTGACTTCGACTGGGTTCGCGAAAATCCAAATTTACTGCGGCCCCATCGGCTGGCAGCGAAATCAAAAGAGCACCATCAGTATCGGGGCAAGTCGGTAGTTCACGGCCAGCGCTTGTCGCTACCCAGTGCGGATAATAGAAGGTGCGCACGCGCGCCACGCCTTCGCCACCCGCGGTAACGTCGAAGCTCCGATGCTCCGGCGACCACTCGTGCACTACCACCGAACGGCCGGCTGTTTCAACCGGACTTTTCATTTCTCGCGGGTGGGGCTTGGCCCATACCGGAACCCAATAGTTGACGCTCGCCGTTCCGCGTACCGACTCGAGATCGTTTTCAAACTGTCGTCGATTGCGGTATTCCGCTTCGCGCACGGTGTGCGCGAGCGTAAAGGCCACTGAGATTAACATGCTTCCCAGAATAACCAGGCGCAGTTGCCGTTCCCATTTCAGCCTATTGCAAAACCAAAGCGGCAGCGTGGCGGCCGTTAAAAGCGATCCCCCCATCGAAAAGAGAGCCAGCCAGCGCCACGGGAATTGAACCTGCTGCAGCAGGGGAAGCATCCGCCACAAAGGACGACTCAAGGGCAGCGCCATGAGTATTGAGACCAGCGTCAATACCATGATCGGAACAAGCTTCGCAAACCTTGATTCGAGTCGAGCCCGATGGATGAGCAAACCCAAAGCCGGCACGAATAACAGCAAAGTCATGAGCGCGAGGATATTCATCCACCAAACATTCAGGTTATCTGGTGAGAACGTCGAGAAAAGAAAATTCTGACTGTAATCTACTGAGTTGTCTGGAACCGCATTGTTAACACCAATCCACTTGAGCTCACTGACCATCCTAATCCAATAGATCGAGCTTGCGCCTGTGCCCAGAAGGGCGGCGATCGATAATAGCCGAAGGCGCCGCCAGCAGCTTTCACGTTCAAGTCGCGCGGCCGCATAGACTGCCAGAGCAAGTGAACCGATTACCGCCAGCGGAAGGTGCGTAAGGAGTAGTAGTGAATAGGTCGCCGCCAGTCCGGCCACATCACGTAAACGACCCCGCCGGCAGACTCGCTCAACAAAGCCAAAAGCAAATGGCAGGACTGCTGCGCCGGCAAACTCGGCCAAAAGGAACGCCTGATAGACCTGATTAACGTGATAGGGTGCCAGCGCGTAGAGGATGGCAGCCCACATCGCACACGATTCTGACAATACGGACCGGGCCCAAAAGTACATGCCGAGCGCGGCCGAAAGCGACAAGAGGCTTATCGAGAGGAGGGTGCCGGTGTACCAACTACCAGTGATGTACCTGGCAAGCGAAAGCAGGTAGTAGAGAGCGGGTGGATAGAAGCGAAAACTCGGATCTCCATAACCGGCGTTCGATTCAGACAACCAGCCGGGATAAAAGTGACCGGCGCACAGCGAATCATAGAACGGCAATGCAAAGCGAAAGTGGTTGAGCAGATCCTTGTTGGCGGGCACGCCATAAATTATCGCCGGCGCAAGAATTCCAATCGATATGATCACTAACCAAAAAAGCCTCTTCGTAGTCGAAGAAAATTCTTCGACGTTAGGCTTGGTTAAGTCTATTTCGATTACCTGCGTACTCATGAGCTCAGTTTCGATTGACAAAAAATGCGAAGGCGGAGCTTCCACTCCAGCCTCCGCATTGTCGGGGTCCAATTTCAAATGTGACTTAGTTCACTGGTGGCCACGTCGCATCAGTGATTGCTTCCGCGTGATCGGCGGGGGGAACATCCGTAACTTTAGCGCGCATCACGCCGGCTTCAGCAATGGTGAACGTACGATTGCCGGTGCGCGTCACGGCGGCAGTATCCAAGGGAACGGCGGTCGCAAAGAAGTTGGTATTGCGGGGAACGGTATTGTCTGGAGTGGCCACGAAGGTGTAACCGCTCTTGCTGCCTGCGCCCAATACTGAATCAATTATACGGGCATTCAGCAGATCAGTAAGATCGCCATAGTTGCCGTTTCCAGCGCTCGATTTGTAAATTGTTTCGGCGCTATGAATGGTTCGCATCGAAGACTGGGCTGAACCCTCGTTCGCGGCGCGACGGGAAGCAAGAAGATTGGGGATGGCGATGGAAGCGATGATACCGATGATCGCAACTACAATCAGGAGCTCTATCAGAGAAAAACCCTCTTGGCGTTTGGTGTTCATTGTTGGCTCGTGAAGAATTAGTTTGGTTAGACTTAACTGGGAAGGGGCGAGAGCTTCACTCTCACCCCGCAACCAGTCGTCAAACAACGAGATTAGTTACCAAGCGGCGGCCAGGTGGCATCCGTGGTTGCCGCAGCATGGTCAGCCGCAGCGGTGTCAGTTACTTTTCCGCGAAGAATGCCGTCCTCGGCGATGGTGAAACTGCGGTTGCCCGTTCTGGTGACCGCAGCCGTATCCAGAGGAACCGCGGTGGCATAGAAGGTAGACTGAGTGCCGGGGGCAGCAGCGACAACGTTGCCGGCCGGGCAGGCAAAGGTGTAACCACTCTTGCTGCCACCACCCAGTACGCTGTCAACGAGATTCTGTCCCAGCAGGTTGGCAAGCGTTCCAAACGAGCCATTACCGGCAGTTGCCTGGTAAACAGCTTCAGAACTGTGGATCGTGCGCATGGAAGACTGAGCTGAGCCTTCGTTCGCGGCGCGACGGGAAGCGAGAAGATTGGGGATGGCGATGGCGGCGATGATGCCGATGATCGCAACAACGATGAGGAGTTCTATCAGCGAGAAGCCCTCTTGGCGTTTCGTGGTCATATTGTTTTTCGTGCTCCTTAGAGAGAAAGTGTTAGAAGTTTCTCGCGCCAACGGCTTCGTCCTGTCGTGTTTATGCCGCGCAGTACGCGAAGTATCAGACGGGCTCTGTACAAGCAGTATGCCACCATGATCTGCGCGCAAAAATCTCAATAAATGGTAGGCTTTTTACTATCAGAATTAGGATGGCGCTCAGAGGTAAGATCAGGTGACAAATTCCGTCAGGGAGGCAATGACGCTTTCCGTCAAAAGAGGAACGGAGTAACTTCTGGGCCTTGAGGCTTAATTGCCAATGTCGCCGGCACTGGCGGCAAATTCGGATTCATCGTCGCCTTCACGACGACGCGGTACTGGATCCGAAGATCGGCGGCGGGGCGTCGACTCTCCTGAACGGCGCTCGTCACGCATCTGGGCCGTTAGGCTACGTATCCCGTGCTTGTCCAAAAGGTGGCGTAGCGAGCGAACTGACATTGAGAGGAGTTCGGAAGCGTTTGTCTGATTTCCTGAGGTGCGACGAAGAGCTTCCATGACATACGTCTTTTCAAGTTGGTCGAGATGTGCGGTGAGATTTAGTCCTTCTTCGGGAAACTCGAAAATCTCGGCGATGCGGTAGGGATTGTAGTTGGTGATTTTTTCGGGCAAGCGTTCAGGTTGAATCGAATCAGTCATCTCAAGCGCTACAGCACGCTCGATAGCGTGCTCGAGCTCGCGCACATTGCCCGGCCAGAGATACTGTTCGAGAAGCCGTAATACGCCATCGCTTATTGTCAATTTTCGACCCACGTTTGCGCTGAACTTTTCTACGAAATGCGCCGCCAACTCAGGTATATCTTCGGGCCGTTCTCTCAGCGGCGGCAGTTCGATGGGAATCACGGATATTCGATAATAAAGATCCTCTCGAAAAGCGCCCTCTTTTACCATGCTGCCCAGATCGCGATTGGTTGCGGCGATGACACGCGTGTCAACCATGGTCTCTTCGGTTGCACCCACGGGTCTTAGTTTTCTTTCCTGCAATACACGCAAAAGTTTCACCTGCATAGCCGGCGACATTTCGCCGATCTCATCAAGGAAAACCGTCCCCGTATTCGCCGCTTCGAAAAGTCCCTTACGATTGGTGTTGGCCCCCGTAAAGGATCCTTTTACGTATCCAAACAACTCTGACTCGAGCAAGGTTTCCGTAAAGGCTCCGCAGTTGATCGAAACAAACGGCTTCTCGGCCCGGGGTCCCAGGTCATGGATGGCACGCGCCACCAACTCCTTCCCCGTTCCGGATTCTCCTGTCACCAGAACAGTCGACTGCACCTGTGCAACCGTTTCAATCATCTGATAAAGCGCTTGCATTCTGGCCGACCTGCCGATGATGTTGTTGAGTTTGCCGCGGGTGCGCTGGCCCTGGATCAGTGCTTTATTTTCTTCCAGCAGTGCATCGTTTTCCTTTATGAGCGAAATCTTTGCGAGGGCGCGGGCGACGGTCTCCTTCAGCAAATCATTATCGAAAGGTTTTTGCACGAAATCATAAGCGCCCAGCAGAAAAGCCTCGCGCGCGCTATCGACATTCGCAAAAGCCGTCATCATTATGACTTCGATCTCAGGTAACAACTCCCGCGCCACCCGCAACAACTCGATGCCGTTCATGTCCGGCATTTTGATATCGGAGATAACCAGGTCGGATGGGGCGCCGCGAAGTAATTGCATCGCCTCACGGCCATTTTCGGCCGCGCGCACCGTGTGTCCCTCCCGCTGAAATAAGTGCGTCAAGAACTGACGCATCCCCAATTCATCATCGACTATCAGAAGATTTGCCATATAGAATTTGTGGGAGTCGAACTTTAAACCTCGACGCCAGGCGTGAGCGGCAGTTCGATCGTAATAGTTGTTCCCTGGCCTTCGCGGCTCCGGACGTTAATTGTACCACCATGATCGCGAATGATTTGATAAACAATTGAAAGTCCGAGTCCAGTTCCTCCGGTAGTCGAAGAGAATGGCTCGAATAAGTTTTCAACCTGTTGTGGTGACATTCCCCTTCCGGTATCAGAAAAGGCAATCCGCAAACGATTATTCGAATTTTTCTCCACTACGGCCCGCAAGGTGCCGCCACCCGGCATTGATTGCAAAGCATTGCGAGCCAGGTTCCAAAACACCTGCTGCAATTGTTCTGAATCGGCGTCGATAAGCACAGGCGTGCTCGGCACGTCTTCCTTAATTATCTGACGCTCCCTTATCTCGTGACTATTGCGTAGCAGTGTAAAGGTTCGGTGCAGCAACTCGCCAACGTCGATTTCCGACTGAATGATAGAACGCGGTCGGGCATAATTCAGAAAATCACTGATGATCCTGTTCAACCTGTCGGACTCGCGCAGGATAATCTCCATCAGTTCAGTTTGTGAAGAGTCGCCCTCCATGTCGGCCCGCAACATTTGAATCGAGCCGCGCATGGCTGCCAGTGGATTGCGTATTTCGTGGGCAATTGAAGCTGCCATGCGGCCGATAGCAGCCAGCCGATCCTGTCGTCGCGATGTTTCCTCCAACGCCCGAATGTGTGTGAGATCCTGGAAAGTAATGACTGTACCTGTGGTGTCCCCGTTCTCAGAGAAAAGCGGCGAGACACTGAAACCCAGTCGCAGCCGCAAGCCGTCGGCGGTCAGGCAGTCAGCTTCAAAACGCGGGCTCGTTTCGGGGACAACGGCTGAATCGATAGAGTCCTTTATAATTTCCCGAAGGTCACCAAAGAAGATCGAAGCCTCTTGTCCACGCACGTCTGCCTCCTGGTAACCGGTGATTTCCGCGGCGGCGGCGTTGAATGTATAGATACGACCCGCCAGATCAGTGGTTACCACACCCGAGCGAATCGACTCGACGATACGCTCATGCAGCGCTCGCAAAGTGGCCAGCGATTGAGTAGCTGCCTGCAAACGCACGTCAGAGCGAGACTGGCGTTCGGCGAGGCGCGCAGAGAGGAGGCCCACAACCAGAAAGGCGACGTCGAAAAGTCCGATTGATTGAAAGGTCTGCGGGCGACCCATTTCAAGCAGTTCGAGTGGAGGTATTCGCGCGGCGCCGTTAAGCATAGCGAGCGCGCTGGCGGTAAACGCAACGGCGCAGCCAAGTGAGATGAGCATGGCATCTCGTGGCCCGAGAAAAAGGCTTGACGCGGCGATAACGACAATATAGATGGCAACGTAAGGCGAATGAATAACGTCTGTGGTCCAGGTTAGCCAGGTAACAAGAATGATATCTATGAGGAATTGAATGCGCGCCTGCAGCAGGAAAGCCTTCGAGAGAGTTCGGGCAAACGCGTAAATCAGGGTCAGGACCGAAACGAGCAGAAGCGGCGACAGGCTTGAAGTCAGCGCTTCCGGGTTTCCGCGATGAATCCAAAGCGCGCGAGCCAGGAATAGGAAAATGGCAGCGGTAATACGACTCAGGATCAGCCACCAAAGCTTTTGCGCGAGGGAGTACCTTCGTTCTATGGCTTCTTCAAGGCCCATCAGCGCAAGCCTATCACAGAGAGCTTGCGCTGCGGCAGAGTTGACTTATTCTTTGTTGCGCCAAACGTGGGCACGAAGGCACGGCGCCGGTAACCGAAATGTTTGGTTGCCGGTTGGATATCGCCGGCGGGGTACAGGAGTTTGCTGCTGGTAGAGGGCATGAGATCACCAGGCAACAGAATGAAGCAAAAAACCGTCGCCGGACCCAATCAGTCGTCGGCTGCAAGAGACCCCGAATTGCAGGACCTTTCCTCGAACTCCAAACTAAAGGAAGGGCTTGATTATTATGTCGAGAATGGCTTATTCGTTTTCACCGCAGCGTTCCTGCGACGGCGTGGTTTCTGCTGTGAAAGCGGCTGCCGTCACTGTCCCTATCAAGGTCGCTCCGTTGATCGGACTCTTGATACATCGACCGGAGAATAGCGTCGCAAGCTCTTGAGGTTCATAGCCGCCCGCCTTGTTCAAACAGAATTAATTAGCTTATCCAATTGTTCCTTCGCCAGGTGAAACACTGTCCAGTCGCTGACCGACTCGGCTCCCAATCTTCTGTAGAATCTGATCGCTGATTCATTCCAGTTCAGCACTGACCACTCCATCCGTCCGCAATTGCGCTCATGCGCTTGCCTTGCCAGGAAAGCAAATAACTTCGTGCCCAGACCACAGCCGCGAAACTCTGGACGGACGAAAATGTCTTCAAGATACATATTGGGAAGTCCCGAGAAAGTCGAATAACTGAAAAAATAAATTGCGAAAGCCGCAGCCTGTTCACCTTTGTCAGCAATGAGTGCGTGAGCATAAGGTTCAGGGCCGAACAGGTTCGCGCGCAAGATGTCTTCTGTGACGGATACTCTTTTCAGCTCCTTCTCATATTCAGCCAACTCGCGAATGAATTGCAGGATCAGCGATACATCGTTTTCAACAGCTTGCCTAATACGAAATGAAACCGGCTTAGTCATTCTTTCCCTCCGTGATGGCGCGCTACCGCGTCGCAGAACCGTTGGACGGCGGGCGCAACCTCAGCCAAGTTCTTCAGCGGTTTTTGGCCAGTCATCGCGCAGAATGCGCGACAATGCTCGATCAGCTAGTAACTTGCCGCCTGTCTGGCAGACTGGGCAATAGTTAGTTTCATTCGCGGCGTAGCGAATGCGCTGAATTTTCGCGCCACAACGAAGGCAAGGCTGTTTGTAGCGTCCGTGCACGGCCATGCCTTCGCGAAATGCGGTTACGCCCTCTGGAAAACCTGTTCGTGTTTCTTCGCGCAAGCGGTGAACCCACATTGTGAGTGTCTTGCGAGTCGCGGCATAAAGCTGATCAATCTCGTTGCCGGAAAGGCTATTGGTGAGCTTAATCGGTGAAAGCTGCGCTTCGAAAAGAATCTCATCCGAATAGGCATTGCCGATTCCGCTAAACAAACGGGGATTAGTCAGAGCGCGTTTCAAAGTGTGGTTGGCAGATTGAAGTGTGGCGGCAAAGTCTGCTGAGTTTGATTCGAAGATCTCCAGGCCGCCGGGATCCAGGGAGTTAAGCGCCGCGTCGTCTTCAACAACATGTAGTGAAGCACGCTTTTGCGTGCCTGCCTCAGTTAAAGTCAAAGTGCCATTTTCAAACCTCAGAGCGGCGAGATCGCGCTTTGAAGTCTTACTGACATCGGTTTTCCAGTGAAGTCGGCCGGCAATCATCAAATGAAGGACGAGCCAGTGGTTGTTGTCGAATCCAATGCAGATTCGCTTGCCAAGCCTGCGCAAGTTAACGACTTTCTTACCTTCGCATGAAGAGAGTGGCGGTGTGGCAGTGCGCAGAAGGAACGGCGACGTTACGCTTGCGCGCTGAAGCGTCCCCCCGAGAATTCGCTTTTCCAGGGATTCAATATAGATGACGATGTCAGGATATTCCGGCACTAGTTCAAATGCATGTCGCGCCGGGAATGATAGTCGAGGATGTCTTTATCGGCGAAGGAGTGAGAGCGGCAGGCAAAAAAAAGGCTCGTGGGTCACGAGCCTTTCCCTGGTTGAACGGTAAGCGAATCGCGGGCGATTCGGATTCCGGAACCCATCAGTGACTGTTTGACAGTTTTCCAATCAGCGTGAACAGCGGTAAATACATGGCAATTACGATTGAACCGATGGTAACGCCAAGAAAGGCGATCAAAACGGGCTCAATCAAAGTGAGCAAGTTGGCGATAGCGGCGTCGACTTCCTGTTCATAAAAGTCGGCTATTTTGCCGAGCATCGCATCGAGCGCGCCGGTTTGTTCGCCGATGCCGACCATTTGCGCCACCATGTGTGGGAAGACTTCGGTAGCTCTCAGGGGGTCGACAAAGCTCTCGCCTCGTTCCACTCCACTGCGTACCTTGATGATAGCTTCTTCAATTATTACGTTCCCGGCTGTGCGCGCCGTGATGTCCAAGGATTGCAGGATAGGGACGCCCGATGAAAGAAGAGTGGAAAGGGTACGGGCGAATCGCGCAACCGCGATTTTTTGAAAGATAGGACCAAGAACAGGTATCTTCAGCAATATTCGATCAATAACTTTTCTGCCGCCAGGCGTTTTGTAGTAGAAACGGATGACAACCGCGCTGGCAATTATGGCCGCCAGGATCACAAGGCCGCCCCAACCAGCAAGAAAGCTGCTAATGCCAGTGACAATACGAGTGGGCAGAGGCAGTTGTTCACCTGGACCGAGCAGCCCGAGAAAAATGTTTTGAAACTGCGGAATCACCACGACCATGATCACAGCCACCGCTACAATTGCCAGCACAACAACTGCGGCCGGATAAATCATCGCTGAGATCACATCGCGTTTCAGTTTGACGATTTTTTCAATGAAGGTTGACAGGCGCTGTAGGATCAGGTCGAGAATACCACCCGTCTCGCCTGCCTCCACCATGTTGGAATAAAGCTGGTCAAACACGCGTGGGTGACGCCCCATCGCAGCCGCCAGAGTGGAACCTTCCTCCACATCCTGGCGAACCTGAAGCAGGATCTGCTGGAAGTATTTATTTTCCTGCTGTTGCGCCAGAATTTCCAAACACTGAACCAGAGGCAAACCCGCATCTATCATCACGGAAAACTGCCGCGTAAAGACCGAAAGATCTTTGGCTTTAACTTTCTTCCTGCCGCCAATTTTCGGAATTCCAATCTCGCGACCCTTCTCCTTGACGGACGTGAGGGTTACCTGCTCGCGCCGAAGTATTTGTCGCAACGCGTCGCGGTTATCGGCCACACGTTCGCCGACGACAATTTCGTTCAGCCGGTTGCGGCCTTTGAATACGTAAGTAGGCATGGGTATCTCTCCAAGGGTCAGAGTCTATTTGGCAGCTGGCGGTCGAGATCCGATTGGCCTGCCCTGGGCATAGGGACTAGGATGGGGTTTGTTACCATTGCCAGTGTTGAGACCGGAACCGCGGTCAATTAATTCCTTTAGCTCATCAACGTTTGAGGACCGCTGCAAAGCCGTCTCGAGTGTTATCTGTCGCTTGTGACAAAGAGTCGCAAGCGATTGATTGAAGGTTTGCATTCCATACTTATCCTGACCCGTTTGCATCATCGAATAGATCTGATGAACTTTGTCCTCGCGAATCAGATTTCTGATGGCGCCGTTGGGGATCAGGATCTCAAGCGCCATGGCTCGGCCGGATCTTTCCGCCCTTGGCAGAAGCGCCTGGCAAAGAATTCCTTCCAACACCAGTGAAAGCTGCGCCCGTATTTGTGCCTGCTGATCAGAAGGGAAAACGTCAATGATGCGGTTGATCGTCGAGGCCGCGGAATTGGTATGCAGCGTAGCGAGTGTCAGGTGGCCCGTCTCGGCAATTCTCAAGGCCGATTCAATTGTTTCCAGATCGCGCATTTCACCGACCAGGACGACGTCAGGATCCTGGCGCAAAGCCGTTCTCAGCGCTGCGGCAAATCCGTGGGTATCAGCATTAACCTCTCTCTGATTAACTAGACAGCTCTTGTGATTGTGCAAAAACTCGATCGGATCTTCGATTGTAAGAATGTGTTCGTGGCGGTCGCGGTTTATCTTATCGACCATTGCAGCGAGTGTGGTCGATTTGCCTGACCCGGTCGGCCCGGTAACAAGGATGAGGCCGCGCGGTTTGTCGCATAAAGTTTTGACAACAGGAGGAAGTCCCAGGTCTTCAAAAGCTTTTATTTCATAAGGAATAGCTCGAAAGACACAACCTACGGCGCCGCGCTGATTAAAAAGATTCGCGCGAAAACGCGAAAGACCTTTGACGCCAAAAGAAAAGTCCAGTTCGAGGTTTTCTTCGAAGCGATGCTTTTGCGCGTCAGTGAGCACTGAGTACGCTAACTGCTTGGTGTCTGCGGCCGACAACAAACGATAACCTTCGAGAGGCCGCAAATGACCATCCACTCTCACTTGCGGCGCAGATCCGCTCGTCAGGTGAAGATCCGAGCCGCCAAGCTCGGACAGCTTGCGCAGTAATTCCGAAAGGGACAGTTGCGTGGGCGTTTCAGTTACTGGCATTAGCGAGAGGCCTCCGATGATGAGAACTGTTTAGCGATTTGCGGGACTGGTGGGAGCGGCTGTGAGAGGGAGAGAGGATAAGAATTTCTCACCTTCCGCAGCCAGTTGGCTTGAGAATGCGACGGGAGTGTTCAGCGTCAGGCTGTAGATTTTTCCGTCCACTTCGGCGAAGTAGAAATTCCAGGCTTTCTCCGGCGAACGTCCATCGCTCGGTGTTTGTGCAATCACAACGAAAACCCGGGCGCCATTCACCTGGCGCTCGTAATCGTTTATTACCCATCCGCCCGTACTGATCATCTTGTCAATGGCAATGCGTCGCAAATCGGAAAATGACACTCCTGAGAGCATAGTGCGCTGCTCTCTTTGCGTCAGGTAAGCAGGATTCGGACGACTGCGGGCTACGACCGCCAGGGTTCCCTGACCTGGTATATTAGCGGTGGTTTCGGTGCGAAATTTGAGCTCATTACCGTTGGCGACAGTCGCACTGTTCCAGCCCGCCGGCAGCCTGGCAAGTGTCGCAGTGGTTGCTTCGGGGATCGCGGAATTTACCACCACTGGACCGAGAGGAGAGTTGCGATGAGCAAGAGCAGCGGCGCGACGCAAACGCATGCGAGCACGATAGCGGCGCCACCAGGCCCGCGAATGATGGCGGTAGCGGCGCGAATGATGAGCCGCATAACTTTGCCCAAGCCCATGAGCCGTGGAACTTGCAAAGGGCAGCATGACTACCACAGAAATCAGCATTAACAGTGATAAGGTGATTGTTCGCAACATAGCTATTCCTCTTTCCGTTAGGCCACGGTTTCGCGGACCACTTCCTCTAGTGTGGTTAGTCCGGCGCGAATCTTGTGTAGGCCGGATTCGCGCAAGGTGATCATTCCGTCTTCAATTGCTTTCTTTCTTAACTCAAGCGATGAAGCGCCGATCAGGATCAGTTCGCGGATCTCGTCGTTGATTTCCATCACTTCATAAAGACCAATGCGACCTTTGTAGCCCGTGTTGTTACAGGTCGAACAGCCTTTGCCTTTGTAGGTCTTGAGTGTTTTCACTTCATCGGCAGTAAAGCCGACTTCCATTAGAGCTTCAGGCGGCGTCGGATGTTCGCGTTTGCAGTCTTTGCAGACGCGACGAATGAGGCGCTGGGCTTGAATGAGGTTCACGCTGGTTGCCACGAGAAAGGGTTCAATACCCATGTTCATGAGGCGCGAAATCGTGGAGGGAGCATCGTTCGTATGCAGAGTCGAGAGGACGAGGTGGCCGGTTAACGCTGCTTTGATGGCAATCTCAGCTGTTTCAAAGTCTCGAATTTCGCCCACCAGAATGATGTTCGGATCCTGGCGCAGGAAAGCACGCAGCGCAGCGGCAAAGTTCAAGCCGATTTGTTCTTTCATTTGGACCTGGTTGATTCCCATGAGGTTGAATTCAACGGGATCCTCGGCAGTCATGATATTGGTCTGAATCGTATTGAGAGATTGAAGGGCGGAATAGAGGGTATTCGTTTTTCCGCTTCCAGTCGGGCCCGTGACCAGCACCATGCCATAGGGCTTCGAAATGTTGCGCTTAAATTTGACGAGCGAGTCGGGCTCGAATCCGAGTTTCGTCATATCAAGCATGAGGTTTTCTTTGTCGAGGAGACGAAGAACAACCTTCTCGCCAAATAACGTGGGCAGGGTAGAAACACGGAAATCGAGCTCGCGCGATCTTGCATCAACTTTGACTTTGACTTTGATGCGACCGTCCTGAGGCAAGCGCTTTTCTGAGATGTCCAACTTCGACATGATCTTGACGCGTGAAATCAGCGCGTCACGCATTTTCAGGGGCGGACGCATCACATCGTACAAAACGCCGTCAATGCGGAAGCGAATGCGCAACTCTTTCTCGTAAGGTTCGACGTGAATGTCGGAAGCTCCGCGCCGAAGAGCATCAACCAAAAGCACATTCACCAGCCTGACAATTGGAGCGT
Organism: Pyrinomonadaceae bacterium; assembly: GCA_035297925.1. Taxonomy (GTDB): domain Bacteria; phylum Acidobacteriota; class Blastocatellia; order Pyrinomonadales; family Pyrinomonadaceae; genus PSRF01. Next base: position 45,010 of record DATGYM010000467.1, read on the forward strand.
CCTCGCTTATCTTTGAAAGAGTAGAGAGGTCAATCTCTTCATTGTCTTCAAGTACTTCGACGTCTTCCGTTCGGTCTGTATCAAAGTCGATAGTGTCGAGGGAGACGAGATCGGCGTGCGTAATGCCACCGTTAGCGCGCTTTGTCGCGGCCTCATAAACGAACTCATCAGCGGCCGCGGACGACAATTCGATCTCCTTGGAAGTGCCATAGTATTTGGAGATCGCCTGTTGAATGCTGGCTTCAGCTACCACGACCGGCTCTACATTAAGTCCGGTCATGAACTTAACGTCGTCCATGGCAAAGACGTTGGTCGGGTCGACCATTGCCAACGTGAGGCTGGCGCCTACCCGAGAAAGAGGCAAGACCGAGTACTTCTGTGCTACTTCCTGCGGGATGAGGTGCAGAACCTGCGGGTCGATCCGGAAGAGTTCCAGGTTGACGGAGGGAATGCCGTACTGACGTGAGAGTACGGCGGTAATCATATCGTCAGAGACAAGCCCTAGCTTTACAAGGTTAAAGCTCAAACGACCCCCGTGTTCGCGCTGGTAATCAAGCGCTTCACGCAAGTGTTGTGGGCTGAGGAGATTCTCCCGAACGAGAATTTCGCCTAATTTTGCCGACATTTGTACCCCGGCGTTGAGTTATAGGAAACAGGATTCACAAGATGGGCCAGCGACTCTGCGAGAAAAACTATGCAGATTGGATGTTAGGACATCAGCGGAACGGTGGTAAACACCGTTGGGCAAGCATGGTACAAGTTGATCCTCCGGGCTGTCAAGGTCAAATATTTCAAGCAAATCAGCAAGTTTGGGGGTTAGGTGGCTAGTGCCGTGGGAGTGGGGAGGACCGGGTGGAAACCGTTCCGGGGGACCTTTCGCCTCACAACCGAAACGGCAAAAAGCCAAAGAGTGAGGCCGCATCAGACAATAATTGTCTGTGCGGCCTTAACTTTGAATAAAGAGTTAATTTTACGGTCTTCGGGTCCGTCGTACAGGCGTCGCGGCCTTCTCAGGCTTGACGTTAGCTTGATCCTTCATGGTCTCGAGAATGGCCTTCGCATCACTCTTGAGCGGATCAGTGTCGGGGGCTTTTTCGACGAACTGCGCTAAATAGTTAGCGGCCTCCTGGTATTTAGTCTTGTCGCTGTTGATAGCGCCGATATTGAAAAGTGCCTGGCCCGCGCGCAGCAGCGCCGTTAGGTCATCGGGATTGGCCGCAAGGATTTTCTGGTATTCGGAAAGAGCCCGGTCAAAAACGTTGGCGTCGAAAAGCATCTGCGCCATATCGTGTTCGGCCTTCGACTTTTTGACAGGATCCGTCTCAGCCGCAATGTATTCCTGGTATGCAGTTACACCCGAATCGATTTTGCTGGAATCTACCTTGGTCACAAAAAGACGCGTGGCGTCAGCGCGCGCCATTAGCGCGAAGTAGAGATTGATCTTCGCGTTGTTAGCTGCAGCGGGATCGGTCGGGACCGGCAGTGCTTTCAAGAGGGAAACGGCCTTGGCGCTGGCTTCCGCCGCTGCTTGCCAGTCTTTTTTCGCTGCTTCAATGCCGGCGGTTTTTGCTGCGTCGTCGGAGGCCCTCACGCCGGCATTATATTTTTCTACGCCACGAGCATTTAAGGCCATCGTCTTATTAGTCAGCAATGCGGGCGCGCCTGGGTGTTCCGGATCAGCATTGAGACCTTCATCAAATTGCGCAATCGCCAGGTCATAATTCTTGGCTTTGAGTGCTTCATTACCCGCTTTAAACGTGCGGTCAACGATGGCGTTGGAAGCCTCCGCCTTTTTATTCGCCGCCTCGATTTCCGCATTCTTCCGCATGATCTCTTCGCGTTTGGCTTTATCTTCCGAGGTTGGCGCTGCCGTTCCCGTCCCCGGAACTCTCGCCATAATGGTTTTGATGTCGGTGCGCGTTAGCCGCCTGCCGTCACCGGGTGACAACTCAATTTTCACTTCCTCGTCTCTTCCGGCTCTTACACCCTGCAGGTAAAAAGGCTGAGCACCGGGCATGCTAACGGCAATTATGTAGGTGCCCTGTAACGGGAGACCGGCATGAACGAAGTCGCCTTTCTTGTTCGTCTTTAAATTAAAATCGCCCGGCAGGTCCGTGCGGAACACATCTACGACTGCGTCCACCGCCGGAACTAACGTGCCGTCAGCTTGTTTCATCGTGACATGTCCGCGCAATTCTCCGTTCTGCGCTGCAGCGAGCAGGCAGGTCGAGAATAGAAATGCGGCGGTCGCTAGGACCGTGAACAGATATCTACGAAACATCTAAGATTCCTCCAAAGAGTATGTACAGATGACTTGATAATGCGGGAGAGCCCATAAGATGCGATGGCCCCGTTTCTGGTTGTAATTGCGCTTTCTGGATCCAGTTAACGTTAATAAGCAAACCTCTTGCTGTCAAGCAGATATGGAATCGGATCGCGCAGATCAGCTGCCCGAAATGCTCTTAGCCGCAGAACACAGGAATCGCAATCTCCACAGGCTTGATCCGACTCGCGGTAGCAGGACCACGTCAATGCAAAAGGCGCCTTAAGCCGGTGACCCAATTCCACGATTTCAGACTTCTTCATTGCTATGACCGGAGTTCTGATTTCAATTTTGGTCTCAGGCTTCGTGCCTTTGTCTATCGCTTGCTGGAATGCTTCATAGAACTCTGGCCGGCAGTCCGGGTAACCAGACGAATCTTCAGCAACGGCACCAATATATATCGAGCTCGCGCCGATGACCTCGGCCCAACTGGTGGCGATGGCGAGTAAATGTGCGTTGCGGAAGGGTACGTAGCTTGTCGGAATTCCCTGCACCGGTTCAGTCGCTGAACGGACGGCTATCTTTTTATCTGTCAACGATGAGCCACCGATTTGGGTCAGATATTCAACGGAGACTGCCAGACGTCGTGTAACGTTGTAGTGATCGGCAAGGTCATTAAAAGCGCGCAGTTCGCGAACTTCAGTACGTTGTCCGTATGAGACGTGAAGAAAAGCCAGCGCATCGACCTCCTCTTTGGCAATCGCGGAGGTCACGCACGAGTCCATACCGCCCGAGACGAGGCAGATCGCCAGTTCCTTATTCTGCACTTCGTCAGATTCGAGCACTTCGTATGCTGATTCGTCAGTTCCTCCCATTACACTCCACGCGCCTCTGGCCCCCAAATATATTTGTGAAGTTGCAATTGCATGCGAAGATCGAGCCCGCTCGCCGCCACCCACTGCGCCACTTCCTTTAGGTCCATGGCGCCCCATGCGGGCGAAATTAGGATCGCCCTGGTACGTCGCTCCAAGGCGTGTCGTTTGATCACATCCAAAGCATAGGTCCAATCGTCCCGGTTCATAATCACAAACTTCACCTCGTCGCGATCGGGTCGCAACCTTTCAAGGTTTGGCCAATGGTTGCGCGTTTCTTCGCCTGACGCAGGACATTTTATATCGAGAATGATTTTGGCTCTGGCATCGACGTCAGCAGTTGAAAAGAAGCCTCCGGTTTCCACCAACACTTCAAAACCTTCAGAGCATAGGCGCTCAATTAGAGTAAATGCTTCACGTTGAGCCAGGGGTTCGCCACCGGTTATTTCCACGAGTTTGCAACCCGATGCGCGCACCTGTTCCATGACGCTATCAAGCGTCAATGACTCCCCGCCAGTAAACGTATATTCGCTATCACACCAGACACAGCGCATGGGACAGCCAGTGAGACGCACGAAGGTGCAGGGCCGGCCGGCATGCGTCGACTCGCCCTGGATCGAATGGAAAATTTCAGTAACTCTCAACATCGGTCCTCTTGCTGTGGGCCCAACCCACGAGGTTGAGAGATCTTCTGGCGCGATCGTGTGGAAACCCACTTTGTCTGCGAATCTAGCCCAGCCAATAGGTGCTGTCAAAGATACGTGGAATGTGAGAATCAGGCGGCAACTCGGCAGCCGGTGGCACATCCAAGGTCTGCAGAGGCCAATGGAAGAGGCCGCGTGATAGCATAAGTAATAGTTTGACAGATTCCCATTGAGTCAAAGAGCAGAGCAAATCGAACAACTATTTGCCGCAGGCGCCGACCGCTTGCTCGGTCGCGCCGCGGATAGTCACGCGCTGGCTGCCGAGGTGCTTGTGCCCCGCCTTCGCTCCGCGGTGACGAAGTATGTTTTGCGCGACGATCCGGAAGCATCGCTCGAAGTCATAGCAGACTTTATCGATAAGCTGCAGGCAGATGACCTTTGTCTTATTGTTGCGTGCGAACAGGGCAACCAGAGGGCCTGGACTGACCTGGTCGAACGCTTCTCGGCTACTGTAAAGTCGGCCGCGCGCTCGGCGAGTTCAAACGAAGAAGGCGCTGACGATCTGGCACAGTCGATCTGGGCAGAGCTACACGGATTCCGCGTCAGGAATGACGGTAGGCCGGCCGGTAAGCTCTCGTACTACTCGGGGCGGGGTTCGTTGGCCGGTTGGCTACGGGCAGTCGTTGCTCAACTGGCAGTTGATCAGCATCGCAAACAATCGCGAATGGTGCAGACAGAAGAAGACGCGGATTTTGATCGAATCATTCAGCATGGCCAGGAAGAGAATACATGGTCGGGACATGGCGAAGCTCCAAATCCAGAGCTGCAAATTTCCCTGAAACTGGCCGGCGCGCAAATGCAAAAGGCGCTTGCCCAATCGATAAGGGGCTTATCCGCAGAGGATCGATTGCTGGTGAAGCTTTATTACTTTGACGGTCTGCGTCTGCGCGAGGCTGGAGCCGTGCTTGGCGTTCACGAAGCCACGGCAAGTCGTAGACTCACACGCGTTCATAACGAGTTGAGGCAGCAGGTTGGAAACATTCTTATCGAGCAGGAAGGCTGGACGAGAGTAGAGACAGAACGAGCATTTTCCGAAGTTGCGCTCAAACTCGACGCCGACATCGAGCCAATGTTGGCAACCGAGCAAATACTGGTGAAGAAAGAGAATGAAGTCGCAGGATGAATGCAAGGGTAATTGTCGGGTTACCGGCGTTTCGCGCGCAAGTCGTTACGCATGTAGGCGTTCTTGAGAGGGCACAGAACTAGCAGGATGAATCAAGCCAGCAACAATGAGATCGACCTTTTGTTACGTTCTTTCGCGCGCGGGGATAAGGACTCGGCGTTGCGAAGCGGGCTGTCGACTGAACAAGTAAATGCGGCCGCTTCGAACCATCTCGATGCCGACGAATTGAACTCATACGCTGAAGGTGTCGTTCCAGCTCCGGCGCGAGCTAGATATATAGAACACCTGGCCGAGTGTGAAGCGTGTCGTAGCGTTGTCATCAGTCTGGTTCCGACCGCAGGAGCAGTCAACGCTGCGGAAACGCGTGAAAAAAAAGCTAGCACCGATTTTTGGCAGAAACTGCGCACGTTGTTTACACCGCCCGTTTTGCGCTTCGCAGTGCCGGCCTTAATGCTCGCGGCAGTTATGGGAATAGGACTATGGGCGGTTAGACGGCAGCAGCCCGCTGAATACATTGCCCAGAACAAGGTTGAGAACAGCCCTTCGCCGCAAATTTCGACGGGTTCTCAGCCTAGCGCTGCAAACGAGTCGACCGCCACAAACCAGAGCAAAACACCGGCAGAGAAGAATCTGGGTTCAACTACCGAGAAGAGTAATGGTGCCCTCGAGAAACCAGACGCAAACCAGAAGCGAGCAGTGGATGAAACTGAAGTTGCGAAACTACCGGCTGCCAAGGATGCCGGCACCGCTGGAGCGGTGGCGGGTGTTTCCGAACTGAGACCCTACGATCTCGCGCCGAAAGCTGCGGCTCCGCCCCCACCCACACCGTTACTGGATGCCGACAAATCCGCGACCCTGGCAAAGGAACGACCCGCAAAGCGCGAGGAGCAAGAACCAACCCGCGACGATCAATTGAGAAATCGCGAAGAAGATGTGCACGAGCCCAATCGTGCTGCTGCCCAACGAAACACCACCTCTGTGCCCAGCAACGGCCGCGTCGGCGGACTTATGAGCACTCGCGGGGTAGAAAAAAGGAAAATCGGGGGAGGTGAAACTCGAACTGTTGCGGGCAGACATTTCACACGCGAAGGCGATGCCTGGGTTGATACCGCTTACGAGCCATCGCGGGCCACGATTAAAGTGGCTCGCGGTTCAGATCAGTTTCGCGCGCTTGTGGCCGATGAGCCGGGCATTCGCGCTATTGCTGAACAACTGAACGGTGTCGTGATTGTAGTGTGGAATAATCGGGCTTACCGGATTCAATAATCGTCAGTGCGTGCTTCCGTGTTAACAGGCACTCCGCGCCTTGACGTCTCCTTCGGCCCTCCCTAAAAGGTCGGCGAACCATTTCTATCCCGATTGCGTAGTGTTACATTAATGCGAGTCGATCCGACTCGAGTCAGCATCATCGGGAGGCGTTATGTATTGTCCATCCTGCGGCAGTGAAATATCCGTAGAATTAAAATACTGCAACCGTTGCGGGGCAAATCTTCTGGCGGTTCCTGAGGTTTACCCGGCGCCGCAGGTCAAGCCAATGAAGTTGGGACTGCCGGCAATCGTCCTCGGATTAACGGTCACTATTGGACTGGCAATAATATTTGACGGCGCCAAAGATTTGGGTCGCATGCAACTTCATCCCGCGGCCATAGTGTGGATGGTGCTTTTCAGCCTGGCAACCTTATTTGGTTGTACGGCGCTGATACTCCGTTTCTGGTTGAGAGTGCTTTCCATGAATCGTGAAATTATTCAGCCACAGCCGCAAATACGAACGCCCGTGCAGATACCTCAGCAGATGTCAGCAGCACGCCAGCAGTTTCCGCCCCGCCTTGAACCCGTGGCGAGCGTTACGGAACATACGACGAGGACATTCAGCCCCGTGTATCGAGAAGGTCATGATCCGGCGGCGCGTTGATCCTAACAAAAACTTAATGGTGGAGTATCGTAAAGGTCTATGACCCCAGGCTTACGAATACGCGAACCCCGCGCAATCGCATCCCTCCTAATGGCAACTTGTGGGCTGCTCTTTCCAATTTCCACAAAGGCTCAAAATGCTCGAACGACAAACGCCCTGGCGGGTATTCGTCAACAGGAAATCGCGCGCATCGTCTGGGAAATAGATGCGCAGAACATCCAGCGAACAATTCGTAAACTGGTATCGTTCGGAACGCGCAACACTTTGTCTGTTCAGAACGATCCCAATCGAGGTATTGGCGCTGCCCGGGATTGGTTGTTCAGTGAGTTTTCGAAAATTGCAGAACAATCAGACGGTCGAATGACCGTACAGAAGCAGACCTTCGAACAACCGAAAGCCGCGCGCGTCCCGACGCCCACGATGATCACAAACGTGGTTGCGACGCTGAAGGGAACTCAATCTGAAGCCGCGAGCCGTACATACATCGTGAGTGGCCATTACGACTCAATGTGCAGTAGTCCAACCGATGCTGCGTGCGATGCGCCGGGAGCAAATGACGACGCTTCGGGCACAGCCGCAGTGTTGGAAATGGCGCGCGTGATGTCACGACAAAAGTTTGACGCGACCATCATTTTCATGGCGGTTGCCGGAGAAGAGCAGGGATTGCTGGGCTCAACCTATGCGGCGGAACAGGCAAAGCAACAAGGTCTGGATGTCGAAGCGATGTTTACCAACGATATTGTCGGCAGCTCGCTGGGGGGCAACGGCGTTCGTGATCCGCACACGGTGAGAGTGTTCTCGGAAGGAGTGCCCTCTAATGAGAAACCCGAGGAAGCCAACGTGCGCCGGGGTGTTGGCGGCGAGAACGACTCAGCTTCACGGCAGCTCGCGCGCTTCATAAAGGAAATTGGAGAGCGCTACGTGCGCGGCATGCGAGTCATGATGGTGTATCGCCGCGATCGCTACTTGCGCGGCGGCGACCATATACCGTTTCTCGAACGTGGATTTGCAGCAGTGCGGTTCACCGAGCCGAATGAGGATTACCGCCATCAACACCAGAACGTGCGCAGCGAAAATGGAGTGCAATACGGCGACCTGCCGCAGTTTGATGATTTTCATTACATCGCGGAGGTAGCCCGCGTTAATGCCGCTTCCTTGGCAGCGCTTGCCCTGGCGCCGTCGCGACCAAAAAACGTCGGTTTGATCACGACCCGTTTGACTAATGATACCGAGCTGAAATGGGACGCAAACAAAGAAGCGGACCTAGCTGGTTATGAAATCGTCTGGCGCGACACCACCTCTCCAGTCTGGACAAACGCGCGCGCCGTCGGCAACGTGACGAGCTTCATTGTGAAGGGTATGTCTAAGGATAACTACTTTTTTGGCGTCCGTTCAGTCGACAAGCAGGGAAATAAATCTCCGATTAGTTTTCCGCGTCCCGTACGTTAGCCGGCGGCCTTCTATTCCTTTTCCTTCGCATTTCCTCAACCATTCAACGTCGTTGCGCGTCTAAGTCTCAGGCAAATGAATTAGGCGATCAGCTGTGGACCCACCAGCCTTTGGCAACGCTAAGAAGGACAGACATATGAAATACGGACATCGACAGGGAGCTTTTCCTCTGGCGCGCACTACAGGGGTGCTGCTCGTGACCGTCGCACTTCTTTCAGCCGGCATAATCGGCGGGCGAGCGCAGAATAGCGCTGCTGCAAAATCACGATCCGATCATAGCAAGTCTCGTCTCACAGAAGATCAGCGCGTTTTGCACGTATTGAATCGGCTGGGATTCGGTGCGCGACCGGGGGACGTTGCCCACGTCAAAGCTATCGGGCCGGATAGTTACATAGAGCAGCAATTGCACCCGGAGAAAATCAATGACGCTGTGGCCGAGGCGAAGGTCAGGGATTTGGCGACATTGAAGATGACTACAGCCGAACTCTACGAAAAGTATCCGCAGCCAGGCCAACTCTTGAGGCAGCTCGAGCGGCGTGGCGAGTTACCGGCGGAACTGGGGGCGACTCGTCGTGACCGTCGATCCAAGGACGAAGCTCCTGCCTCGCAACCTAACGCCGGCGCGGTGATGGAAATGCCGGCTACTCCGCCGGCTACTCCGGAGGTCACGAAGAAGAAAGAGCAGAAAGCAAGTGACACCGCCGACCCCCGCGATAATCAAAAGTATCGGCAGGCAATTCGTCAGTATTACATGGAGAACGGTCTGCAACCACCGCAGCGTATCTCAGCCGAGCTGCAAGCCTCGAGAATTCTTCGCGCCGTTTACAGCGAGCGCCAGTTAGAGGAAGTGATGGTTGATTTCTGGACCAATCACTTCAATGTGTTTGCAGGCAAGGGCGCGGACCGTTGGCTGTTGGTCTCTTATGACCGCGACACCATTCGGCCAAATGCAATGGGCAAGTTTTCAGATTTGTTGTTGGCCACTGCTGAGAGCCCGGCAATGCTTTTTTATCTCGACAATTTTCAAAGCGTCAGTCCCACTGCTCAACTAGGAGTTGGAAACCGTGGGCAAGGCGGTCCGTTGGCGCAAATGCTGATGGGTGAGCGGATAATTGCCAGGCGCCAGCTCCGAATGACCAACAATCCCGAGCAGCAGCGGCCTCAGCAGCAGGCGCGCCGGGGCATCAATGAGAATTACGCACGTGAGCTGATGGAACTGCACACACTGGGCGTGGATGGGGGCTACACGCAAAAGGATGTGCAGGAAGTTGCGCGGTGCTTTACGGGTTGGACAATCTTCGCCCCACGCGGTGCAGGCGCCGCGGCCCAGGCCATTATGGATGGGCCGCGCGCCGAGCGATTGCGCGAAAATGCAGGGAGGTTTTTCTTCAACCCGCGCGCTCATGACGACGGCGAAAAAGTTGTTCTCGGTCAAAAGATTCCAGCGGGCGGCGGGATGAAAGACGGCTTGGTAGTTCTCGACATTCTGGCGCACCACCCTGCGACCGCGAGGTTCATCGCCACGAAACTGGTGCGTCATTTTGTTGCGGATGAGGCGCCCGCAGGTCTCGTGGATCGGGTTGCGGCTGCATTCTCCAAAAGCGACGGCGACATCAGCGCCACCTTGCGGGCGATTTTCTTTTCGCCCGAATTCAATTCTCAGCAGGCATACCGCGCCAAGGTAAAACGTCCGTTTGAGCTGACAATCAGCGCGATTCGAACCCTCGGCGGAGAAACTAACGGAGGCCCACAATTGCACCAATGGATTGCCCGCATGGGCGAACCTCTTTATGGTTTTCAGACTCCCAATGGGTACTCAGATACAGCCGAAAGCTGGGTCAACGCTGGTGGCCTTTTGGAACGTTTGAATTTTGGCTTGATGCTCGCCAGCAACCGCATCCCGGGAACGCGTGTGGATCTGCATCAGTTTCTAAGTAGCGATGGTCAAGCTCCGGACAAGATAATGGAACGGTTCCTGAATCTAATTGTCGCGGGAGACATTGCTCCGAAGACAAAAGAGGTGTTGATGAAGCAACTGAATGAACAGACGGCGCTGATTGTTCCCGCGATGACAAGAGAAACATTGAGCACGAATCAGAGCCTGAGTGGAGACGAGTTCGAGACTCAGCGACCCCAGCGACAGGGTCAACAACCCGCTCGTGCGGGCGCCACCATCACGGATCCAGTAACGAAGATCGTGGGTTTGATATTAGGCTCACCGGAGTTTCAAAGGCAGTGAAAAAGTTTCGAGTTTCAAGTTTCAAGTCAACGAATAAAACTCGGAATTCGGAACTCGAGGTTTAGTTATGAATCGAAGGTTTTTTATCAGATCAGGAGGTGTCGCGCTCGCGAGCTTTGGTTTGATGAGTGCCACACCCTCGTTCCTTCAGCGTGTCGTGCTCGGGCAAACCCGCGAAGGCTCAGCCGGAGGTCGTCGCAAGACACTGATCGCGATTTTTCAGCGGGGTGCCGTGGACGGGTTGAATATGGTCGTGCCTCACGGTGAGCGTGCCTATTACGACTTGCGACCGTCCATCGCAGTGGCCAGGCCGCAGCCAGGTAATGATGAGTCGGCCCTGGATCTCGATGGTTTTTTTGGACTGCATCCGTCGCTCAGGTCGTTCAAACCCCTGTGGGACTCGAAGCGGCTGGCGATTGTTCATGCGGCGGGCTCACCTGACAACACGCGTTCTCACTTCGACGCGCAGGATTATATGGAATCGGCCACGCCTGGAGTGAAGTCAACGGCCGACGGTTGGCTCAATCGTTACCTGCAGAGCAAACCTGATCGCGAACGAAGTCTTTTTCGCGCAGTCTCACTGACGCAAACGATGCCGCGTGTTTTGCAGGGGAAGGCGCCGACGCTTGCGATCTCGAACCTGGCAGACTTCAACATCCGCGCCGGCCAGAGTTCAGCCAGCGTCCAGGGTGGTTTTGAAGCGATTTACGGCCAGGCAGTAAACGACGTTCTCGCGGGTACCGGTAAAGAAACTTTCGAAGCCGTTAACTATTTGAAAAAAGTTAATCCGGCGCAGTACCAACCAGAAAACGGCGCGCAATATCCACGCACCCCATTTGGCAATTCTTTGTTGCAGATCGCCCAGTTGATTAAAGCCGGCGTCGGTCTGGAAATCGCGTTTACTGATGTGGGCGGCTGGGACACGCACGTTAATGAGGGGAACGCGCGCGGACAACTCGGCAATCTGTTGCAGCAGTTCAGCAATGGAATAGCGGCGCTTTACACCGACCTGGGGCGGCGCATGGACGACGTTGTGATTTTGACGATGTCGGAATTTGGGCGCACCGCCCGGGAGAATGGAAATCTTGGAACTGACCACGGCCACGCCAATGCCATGTTCGTACTTGGGAACTCCGTGCGCGGCGGCAAGGTTTACGGACAGTGGCCGGGACTAAAGAGTGAACAGTTATACGAGGGACGTGATCTCGCGCTGACAACTGATTTTCGTGACGTCTTCGGAGAAATTGCCGGCCGGCACCTGGGGACGTCGAACTTGCAGAGTGTTTTCCCTGGGTATGCGTCAAGCGCGGCAAAGTTTCGCGGGTTCCTGGAATAATGCTAAGTGCTGGTTACTGATTACTGATTGCTTTTTTCACCACCTGAGCCGGCCGAACCGATTGATGAAGTAGAGCATCACGGCGGCTATCAAAGAGACGATTACGGCGAGTGTGAAGGCTTCGTTGTCTCTTCCTGACTGAACGGCGTCATAAATTGCCACAGAAGCAGTCTGGGTTCTGCCGGGAATGTTGCCGGCAATCATGATCGTTACACCAAAGTCGCCGAGCGCCCGGGCAAAAGCGAGTGCAGTTGCCGCCAGCACTCCGCGAGACGCAAGTGGCAAAGTAACGCGTAGAAAGATCATTCGCCCGCCGAGCCCCAGCGTACGTGCGGCAGCTTCGAGTTCTGTGTCCACTGCCTCAAACGCAGCGCGAAGGCTTTTCGTTACTAATGGCAGCGCGTGAATTGTGGCGGCGATGATTGCCGCGCCTACCGTAAATGTCAGTCGAATCCCGAGCCGGTGATATAAAAACCCTCCAAACCACGAGCGCGTGCCGAGCAAAACCAGCAAATAATAACCAAGTACTGTCGGCGGCAGAACAAGCGGGAGAGTGACTACGGAATCGATGAGGTCACGCCCGGGAAAACGTTTCCGCGCCAACGCCCAGGCCAACGCTGAACCGGCCACGAGCGCAATGAGTGTGGCTGCGCTCGCCACGGCGAAAGATAACTTGATAGGGAACCAATCGATCACGGTAGATAAACCACAAAAGCACTAAGACACCAAGATGGGAAAAGACTAATGCCCTCAATTTAGAAACGACTCATAGAATGATTCTCTTAAATGCCATCTCTAACTAGTGGAACGTTGAAGTTGATTAATATACCAAGCCGGGGGATGAGCGGCTCAAAAGCGTTCATATCTTTGTGTCTCTGTGTCTTGATGGTTTAACGGGTTTAAGTTCTGCATAGTAGCGCAGACGGCATGCTGGGGTGAATGGCTGTCTGGTGAACGCGAAAGCTTACAGCTACAATCCCTCTGCTTCGCCAGCGTTAGGTTCCATCGGCAATTACCTTAACCAGAAATTCGCACAACCGAAAGTTTGAAACCATGATTGATTTCTCAATTCCCCCCGAGCTCGAAACGTTCCGCCAACGCGCCATCGATTTCATGGAGCAGTGTGTTTATCCGAATGAAAGAGACTGACAGCACGGCCGTAAGAGCGGGTGAGGAGTTGGATGTGGCAGCTCTTGCCCAGTATCTGTGCGAAGTACTCGCAAAGGTACCTTCAACGTCGGTTTCGAAGGACCAGCTTGAGCTCAAGCAGTTTCCAGGCGGACATTCAAATCTTACCTACCTGGTTCGCTATGGTGATCGGGAATTTGTGCTGCGCCGTCCTCCGCTTGGACCAGTGGCGCCCACCGCGCACGACATGCCACGCGAGTACAAAGTCCTCTCTGTGATTCATCCCCATTTTCCACTCGCTCCCAAACCCTTGGTTCTTTGCGAGGACAGCTCAATCATCGGCGCGCCTTTTTATTTGATGGAGCGTCGCAAGGGGCTGATTGTCCGCCAGCGGGTGCCGGTGGAAATTGGAGAAGATGTGGAGCTAAGAAGGCGCGTGAGCGCGGCGGTAATCGACACGCTGATCGCGCTTCACACTGTCGATGTTCAGGCAACAGGGATTATTCAAATTGGGAAGCCGGCTGGATTTGTGCAGCGTCAAGTGCGCGGTTGGGCCGACAGGTGGAAGCGAGCCAGGACCGGCGAGCTGCCGGAAATGGATCGTGTTATTGACTGGTTGGTTGAGCGGATTCCCGCGGAGTCACGTAGCGATGTCACGATTGTTCACAACGATTTCAAACTCGACAACATCATGCTTGACAAGCATGATCCGGCCCGCGTCGTCGCGGTGCTTGACTGGGAGATGTGTACGGTTGGAGATCCGCTTATCGATGTAGGGCTTCTTCTAACGTATTGGACTATGAAAGGCGCGGATGCGAAATTTGATAAGAACAGTTCGCTGCGCGCGGTTACTAATGGGCCCGGTTGGTTGACTCGGGAGGAGATTATAGCGCGCTACGAAGCGGCGACTGGTCGCGACCTGTCTCAGATCGTGTTCTACGAGACTTTTGCACGGTTCAAAGTCGCGGTCGTGATTCAGCAAATCTATTTTCGCTACGTGCAGGGTCAGACACTTGACGAACGCTTTCGAAATCTCGATCAACTTGTTCGGGCTTTGACGCGAGAGGCACTCGAATTGGCAGAGATTTCCGGCATTTGAAGGATGAAATCTTTCGTTCCCCAGGTTCTGCGGTTTGAATCGTTGCCGTCCACGAATCTCGAGGCGGCACGCCGGGCGAATCAAGACGCTGCAGAAGGTCTTTGTGTAGTGGCCGGCGAACAGACGGCCGGTCGCGGGCGTCTCCAACGATACTGGATCTCTCCAAAGAATGCGGGACTGTATTGCAGCATCATCCTTCGCCCTGAGTTTCCACAGAGTCTCTGGCCACTGATTACTCTAATGGCGGCCGTTGCCGTGCATGAAGCCTTGAAAAAAGCGTGTGCGCTGGAGACTGACATTAAGTGGCCTAACGACATTCTTGCCACTAATAGAAAAGTCTGCGGCATACTTGCGGAAACAATTGAAACCCCCACGGGACGGGCGATCGTCCTGGGAATCGGAATAAACCTGGCAAAAAGCTCTTTCCCTGAAGATCTTAAAGCAGAGGCCACCTCAGTAGAAGACGTGACCGGGCACAAGCCCCAATCGGAAATCGTGCTCACGGCACTCATCGAATCACTGGCTATGTATTACGAAATGCTCAAAAATCCGGCTGGCTCGGAAGCAATTCTTCGCGAGTGGTGCGCGCGTTCGTCATACGCGGATGGCAAACAGATTCGCGTGGTCGAGAGCAATGAAAGTTTCATCGGGACAACATGTGGACTTGAACCAGATGGTGCGTTGCGTGTAGAAACCCTTGCGGGAGAAATCAGAGTAGTGCGAGCGGGCGATGTGACCAGCGTGCGCCCGGGATAAATATTCTCATGACTGCGGGTAAGTCTATTGTCTTAACAACGTTCGGTTCCTACGGGGACATTCATCCCTACATGGCAATCGCCATGGAGCTGCGCTCGCGCGGCCACCGGCCGGTTATTGCAACCAGCGAGCTGTATCGCGACAAAATGCAAACCGCGGGCTTTGACTTCGTGGCAGTGCGCCCACACATTCCGCCGCCACAAGAGCAGGACGCGGAAAAAATGAAAAAAGTCATGAATCCCAGGTCGGGCAGTGGCTTTCTCTTAAACGAAATGCTGTTTCCATTTGTGCGCGAAGGCTATGAAGATCTCTTGCGAGTAGTGGAAGGCGCAGACCTTCTGCTTACGCATCCCATTTCCTTCGCCGGCCCGCTGGTGGCTCAAAAGACCGGCATGCCCTGGGTTTCGAGTGTGCTCGCGCCGGCTTCATTCCTCTCGACCTACGATTTTCCCGTGCCGCCTTTCTGGTCATGGATGCGTCATATGGAGCTGCTGGGGCCACGTTTTGTCGCGGCCTTTTTCAATCAGGCAAAAAAGGTCTATAGGAACAAACCATACGAGGAATTTCGTGACGAGCTTGGCTTGCCCGATCGTGGTAGCCCGGTATTTGAAGGACAGCATTCGCCAACGCTCATACTCGCGCTTTTTTCGTCGCTGTTCGCTCAGCCCCAGCCAGACTGGCCGCCACCTACTCGTGTCACTGGTTTTGCCTTCTACGACGGCCGCAATGAATTGGAAACCCCGCCGGAGTTAGACCGCTTTCTCGATGCCGGCCCGCCGCCAATTGTTTTCACGCTCGGATCTTCAGCGGTATGGGTAGCGCGTGACTTCTATCGTGAAAGCATTGCTGCCGCAAGATTGCTGGGTCGCCGCGCAGTGCTCCTGATCGGTGACGAGCGCAACCAGCCTCAGGAAAAGCTGCCGCCTGAAATGATCGCCGTTAACTATGCTCCGTTTGAAGTGCTACTACCGCGCGCCTGTGCGATGGTGCATCACGCCGGCGTTGGTACGACTTCGCAGGGGTTGCGCGCCGGAATTCCCACGCTGACTGTGCCATTTGCATTTGACCAGCCCGATAATGCCGCGCATGCTGCACGCCTGGGCGGCAGCCGTACATTGTCCCGCGCAAAGTATCGTGCGGTACGCGTGGCCAGAGAACTCGAGATACTTTTGAACAACCCGGATTTCGTACGCAAGGCTCAACAGGCGGGCGAGCGCATACGAGCTGAAAATGGAGCGTCAGTTGCCGTTGATTTGATCGAACAAGTTCTGCAAGCCGAAGCTGGTATGACAGCCCGCAAAGTTGAGGAACCCGTTTATGCTGCTTGTGATTGATGCCGGCAATACAAACACCTCGCTTGGTGTTTTTGCCGGGCCCGAGCTCGCCGCTCATTGGCGCCTAACGACGGCGCGCGCACGCACTACGGATGAATATGGTGTCCATGCGCGCAATTTGTTTGAGCTGGCGGGTATCGATTTTCAAGCCATTGACGCGATCGCAATAGCCTCGGTTGTGCCGCCGTTGAACTACACATTGAAGATGATGGCCGAGACCTATTTTCATTTGACGCCGTTGTTCGTCGATCACACTACGGATACAGGATTGAAAATACTCTATGAACCGGCTTCCGACGTTGGAGCCGATAGGATTGTTGATGCGGTGGCGGCAATAAAAAAATATGGAGCTCCCTGCATCGTGGTTGATTTCGGCACGGCGACCACCTTCAATGCAATCAATGAGAAGGGGGAGTATGTTGGCGGTGTAATCACTCCCGGCATTATGATTTCAACTGACGCCCTCTTTGAGCGAACGGCAAAACTTCCCCGCGTCGACATCAGACGCCCACAAAGAGTTATCGGTTCGTCGACAATTACAGCTATGCAGTCAGGGCTATACCATGGCTTTGTCGGGCTGGTGGACGGCGTTCTGCGCAAAATGGCTGAAGAGATTGGCGGCGCGCCACGAGTCATCGCGACAGGCGGTTTGGCTTCGCTGATTGCGACTGGCTCGGAATTCATCGAGCTGGTTGACGACACGCTAACGCTTGAAGGTTTGAGGCTGGTGTACGAACGCACGGTTCGTTCAAAGTCCAAAGTCCAAAGTCCAGAGTCCGGCAGATAGTCCGGCTTTTTGCTTTTCGACCTGGGCTCTGAACATTGAACCTTGGACATTCTCGTTGAACTACTTCAACTACTTTACCGAAATCGAAGATGCTTTCATTCGACGTCGCGCCAGGCACCTGTTGCTGAGTCCGCTGGATTGGGCGCTGATCGAGAGTTGGAAGGAGTTGGACATACCGCTCCACGTGGCTCTGCGTGGAATTGAAAAAGCTTTCGATTCGTGGGAATCAAAACCACGCAAGCGTTCGGTCAAAAGTCTGCTCTATTGTCAGGAGGAGGTGGAAGCGCAATTCGCCGAATGGCGCGAATCCCGCGTGGGAGCCGGAGACGGGCCTGACGAGCCGGAAGGTAACGGAGCGGACCGCGCAACAACGGCCGCCCTGCCATTCTCGCGGGCCGCAATAATCGAACACCTGCAACGCGGCCGCACAAGCTTGTTGGAAGTCTGTTCCCGGCGCGGACAGTCGCGGCCCGATGATCTGACCGAGACACTCGAGCGTGCGGCGGTTTTGCTCGCAGAATTCGAGCAGGACTTTGCGGAAAGCGTACTACCCAACGCACAGAAACTGGAACAGTCTCTGACAGGCGTGGAAAGAATGCTGAGTGACAGTATTCGTTCAGTTGCTACTTCAGAACAACTCGCTACAATCGACCGCGAAGTTAAGGACCAGTTGCAGCCCCATCGCAAACATATGGAGCCGGCGGTTTACCAGCAGACGTTTGACAATTTGCTGCTGAAGCGACTGCGCGAGCAGTTTGGTATTCCGCGTCTCAGTTTGTTCTATCTCTCGTAACCTCCAAAGGAGAATCTGCACATGGCTGAAATGACCATTCGACGCTTCAGCGTTTTTTCTGTTGCCAAGATTCAGGGATTGCTGGCTTTTGTTATCGGGTTGCTGATCGGAGTCATCTATGGACTCTTCTTCATGCTTTTTGGAGCGTTTATGTCCAGCCTTGCACCGCGCAGCGATAGTCAGGCGATCGGAGGGGTCGGATCCGTCGTCGGTGGATTGATAATAATGATCGCGGTTCCTGTCCTTTACGCGATTATCGGATTTATCGGCGGCGCAATTGGGGCACTGGTTTACAACCTCGCCGCTGGAATAGTAGGTGGTGTCAGGTTTGAACTCGAAGGTGTTGCCCCCGAATATGCGCCTCCACCACCACAACAATGGCGCGCGGCTTAAGATTGATTGATTGCGTATCTAGCACAGCCATAAAAGTAGGCAAGCCGCTCGAATAGTAGTCCCCGGCTTTCCGGCGAGTGTTGAAATGCCCACATTCGCCTTTTTTCGCCGGTAGCTTTCGTTAGGACGGACATGATTTCAGGCGACGACCAAACAGACGAACAGACATTTGAAGTGGAGATCGAGCGACTTTTGCCGGAGGGTGTCGGCTTAGCGCATGCGGGCGGCCTGACATTGTTTGTTTCGCTTGCCGCTCCAGGAGATGTGCTACGCGTCAGACTTGATCGGCTGCAGGGAAATGTAGGCTTCGCAACGATTACTGAAATATTGAAACCTTCTTCAGTTCGGGTCGAGCCGCCATGTCCTTATTTTGGCCGGTGTGGCGGTTGCGATTTTCAACAGCTCACCTACGACGCGCAGTTACAGGCGAAGGTAGATATGATCCGCGACTGCCTGCATCGCATCGGCCAGATTGATTTGCCGGCGGAGATCAAAATAACTCCGTCTGCCAACGAGTGGCACTACCGGGCCAGGGCCAACTGGCAGGTCGATTCTCAGGCAAAACTGTTGGGTTACTTTGAACGAGGGACGAATCGAGTCTGCGACGTGGAATACTGCGGTGTACTCGCTCCGCAGTTGGAAAAAACGTTCGAGACGATACGTAAAAAAATCCTGATGCCGAATCCGATTCGCCATCCGAAAAGCATCGACGCAGTCCTGGGAGAAGAGGGCATGTCTGTATCCCCGGCTATTGCCGGGTTCACGGCCCGCACAGTGAGCCGCCATATAGGTGCTGAAACCTATTCTTTCAGCGCCGACACTTTCTTCCAAATCAATCACGAGTTACTCGAGCCGCTGGTTGCTGAAGCGATAGGCGACGCCAGAGGAGAATCCGCGATCGATCTTTATTGCGGGGTCGGACTGTTTACGCTGCCGTTGGCGCGACGATTTGGACGGATTACCGGTGTGGAAGCGAACTCGCGCGCCGTCGAGTTTGCACGTCTGAATGTTCAGCGGGCGGAACTTCAGAACGTCGAAATAGCTAATCTGGGCGTTGCGGACTGGCTGAAACATTCCCTCTCGTTTGAAGTCCTTGATTTGCTGTTGCTCGATCCCCCGCGCGTGGGTTGTGAAAACGCGGTCATCGCGGGAATACTTGGCCTGCGCCCGCGGCACATTGCATACGTTTCGTGCGATCCGGCAACGTTGGCCCGAGATCTGAAAAAACTTGTGGCCGGAGGATATACTCTCGACTCAATCGCGGCCTTTGATATGTTCCCTCAGACGCACCACGTGGAGTCGGTTGTTCATCTCTCCAGCGAAACGCTTTTGTCAGATCAGGGATACGAGTGAATCGGGGATAGCGACAATGCGGACGATAAGACTGGCAGACCTGATTGCAGATTAATGTTAGTCACCCTAGACTAGCGCGTCGTTGTTCGGTGGTGACCTTCTTCGCCGTTTTCTCTGCGTAACCTCTGCGTGCTTTGCGTCCCCGCGGTGAGTATCAATGCAAGCACGCATAACCGCCGAGTCGCAGAGCACGCCGACTTAACGCAGAGATTGAAATTACGTTACTACTCGTTGTTCCGCCAGGTAATTCACCCTCACCCGCTTTAGCAGACTTTATTCTGTCTGCTGTTTTCAAACAAGAATCCAATGGTCAATCAAGGCAAGACGGATGCGTTTGCCCCGCCGCAGGACAAGAAATTTGCTGCGCAACCACTGGCGCTGCTCGCTGTGGCCTTTGCGCTGGGCATCCTCGCCGGGGCGTGCTTGTCATTTTCTTTATCTTTATCGATTTTACTCGCGGCGTTCGCAACGATCCTGGCGGTTCTCGTCGTTGCTGAAGGACTACGCAAACCGGAGGGGAACAGATGTCTCGGCCTCGCAACTGCATTGGTCACAATCGCCATGTTTATTATGGGTGCGACCCTTAAGGGCCTGGAAAGAACGGCGGCGCCGGCCAACCAATTGCGAAGCCTTGTTGAGCAGGGAACCTTGATTGTTGGCGAACCGATCGAACTTACCGGGGTGCTGGATCAGGATCCAGAATTGGCTCCGGAACACCTGTATCTGAAAATGCAAGTGGAGAAAGTTCGATCACGGTTGAGCCCAGACTCAAGCGTGAATAAAACCTCCCAGATTCCGGTGGAGCGTGCTGCCCGCGGAGTAGTGATGCTTATGGCTTCTGTTCCTGGGTCCACCAGACAACAATTCGACTCGCTTGATTTGCGTTACGGCGCCCGTATTCGCGTGATGACTCGGCTTGAACGTGCCGACAGGTTTCGCAATCCGGGAGTTTCCTCATTTAACGAATATCTGGATCAGAAAGGCTACGATGCGACGGGATTCGTTAAGAGTCCCTTACTGATCGAACGATTGGACAACGAACGCGTATTTTTACCGCTGGCCCTGCTTTACGAGTGGCGGCATGAACTTCAGGCAGAGATCGATTCCCGGTTTTCCGCGGAAACCGCCGGCGTGCTTGATGCTGCTTTGCTCGGGAATCGTTACAACCTTTCTCGTTCGACGTCTGAAAAATTTCGCGACGGCGGTACCTTCCACGTGCTCGTAATAAGCGGGCTGCACATCACCTTTCTGGGCGGGTTAGTTTTTCTGATCGCCCGACGACTAACGAAGAGTCGCTGGTTGCAATTTCTTTTGGCGGCGTCTGTCGTCTGGGGTTACTCATTTGCGGTCGGCGCCGAGTCATCTGTCGTTCGAGCTGCTTTGATGTTCACATTTGTCATCCTGGCCCCACTGGTTTCGCGACGCGCATCGTCAAGCAACGCGTTGGGTGGCGCCGCAATCGCCTTGCTCGTCTGGCGACCTGAAACGCTTTTCGATCCCTCATTTCAACTTACGTTCGTTTCGGTGCTGGCGATAGTCATCTTCGCCTGGCCGTTGATGCAAAAAATGTCTGAGATAGGTTCCTGGCGACCCACTCGCGAAACACCTTATCCGCCGTCATGTTCAGCGCCGTTGCGCACGTTTTGCGAGATTCTTTTCTGGAACGAGCGGCAAGCAAAAATGGAATTGGAGCGCGCGAACTACAGCTATCGTCTCTTCAAGGCGCCACTTGCAGCGCGAATCGAACGGATCCATTTGCAGCGACCGCTACGCTATATGGTAGGCGCGATAGTCGTTTCGGCCGCCGTGCAGATAGTCCTTCTCCCGTTGCTGGTGCTTTATTTTCATCGACTATCGTTTGCTTCACTGCTGCTGAATATCGTTGTCAGTTTACTACTGGCCGGTGTTGCTCTTGTCGCGTCATGCGCTTTGCTCCTGGCTCAGGTGAGCACCACGGCCGCTGCGCCACTGATAAGCGTTGTTAACTCCTTGAACTGGATTATGGTTCACAGTGTCGATCCATTCGCGCGAATGGGCGTGGCCTCAATTCGAGTACCTGAGTATGCTGGTTGGCCGAGTGTCATTTACGGTTTGTATTACGTACCGCTCCTAATGGTGGTGTTTTCGTTATCAAGATGGAAACCATTGGAGTTGCCACGTCGAGTCGCAAAGAGAAACAGGCCGCGGCGTCTCATCGTCATCGCGGTGGTAGGCCAACTGCTGTCCATCGCATTGCTGGTCGGGCACCCGTTTAGCCAGGGCAGGGCAAACGGAAAACTGCGCGTGGATTTCCTTGACGTTGGTCAGGGCGATTCTGCGCTGGTTACCTTTCCAGACAACACTACCCTATTGATCGATGGCGGTGGCCGTCCCGGACCCTTTCAGAAGAGCAATAAATCTGCTTCACCCAAGGAGCTCGAGCAGTCATTCGAGAGGGAAACGCGCAGCATTGGGGAATCGGTCGTCTCGGAATACCTGTGGTGGCGTGGACTTGATCACGTCGATTACGTTCTGGCTACGCATGCAGATGCAGATCATATTGACGGGCTGAATGACGTTGCTCGGAATTTTGCGGTACGGGCCGCATTGGTCGCGCGAACTCCCGAGGCTGATGAAGAATACACTCGGTTCGCGAAAACTCTCGCGGACATGAGCGTTCCCCTGCACCTTATCGGCGCAGGAGATACCCTGCGATTTGGGAATGTGAACGCTAAAGTTCTATGGCCTCGGCCTTCCACAAACCGTGAGTCTCCTTCGCGCAACAACGATTCAATAGTGTTACGTTTGGAATTCGGCGCGCGAGCAATTCTCATCACGGGCGACGTGGAAATGAAAGGGGAGAGGGGAATGTTGCAAACCGGCGAGAATCTGCGGGCTGACGTGATAAAAGTTGCGCATCACGGAAGCAGAACTTCCTCGACGGACCCTTTCATTGCTGCTGTCCAGCCCTGCCTGGCAGTGATATCAGTTGGCCAAACTTCAATTTTTGGACACCCAAGTGAAGATGTCGTCGTGAGTTGGAGAAACAGCGGGGCCGAAGTTCTGACGACCGGGAAGAGCGGGACTATAACTATTACGACAGATGGGCAGACTCTGGAACTGGAAACCTTTGTTAAGAACGAATGATGAGGAACGTAACGCCGACTTATGCCTCCTTGTAGAGTTAGTCCGTTTCATCCGGAATGTAGAGATCGATTTTTGCGCTGCCCGGTTTGTAGGTATGGAGCACGCCCAACGGGGGCGCATAAACATGAAGCGTTATGAGGTCCTGGCCGCTTACGTCCGGATTGCCGAGCTGGTGGATGTCAGGAACGTCTGATCCGGTAACTAAGCCGGTCGCATATTCACGAGCGCTCTTGTAATTGAGGCCCTCACGCGGATCGTAGTTGAAAGTCGTTTCCCACAACATGCCCTTGCAAACCTTGACACCGCCATGTGAGCCGTTGTGATCGTGAATCGGGGTCCTTTGACCGGGACGCCAGCACAAAATCAGCATCTCAACAAACTCGTTGCGACAAACTCGATGCCGCCAATAATTGCCTTCCTTGAAACCACGAAACGGCTGCAACTCGTCATCTGAAACTTCCGTCTGGTTCAGCCAATCGTAAATCTGTGCCAGAGCCGGAGGACTATTTACCGCCTGCAGCTCAGCAACCAACGAAATGAGAGAGAGACAATTGTTTTCGGTTTTACCGGCGACCGTGTTTGCAGCTTCGAGGTTAATAGACAAGTTCAACTATCTCCTGATGGCAGGGCAACATGAGTCAATAATTTTGTCGCGGTGTCCTTATATTCCGTCTGCTGGATGGAGTCAAGAAGCTGTGACTTTCGGTAGGGCCTAATTACGGTTTCGTCTGCGTAAGCTCTGCGACCTCTGCAACTCTGCGGTGAATAAACTTGGAAAAACTTCACCGCTGAGAAGAGGAGAAACGCAAAGGAGGCGCAATGAATTCATATTGGGACAGTAGCTGATTTTCACGAAGGAAATTTCGTAGTGTCGAAATTTCTTTCGGAGATCGAGATTGTGCGTGGTGCCTCGCCGTCACCGGTTATCCTGATACGCCAGGCCTTCGTTCTTAAGGGATAATTACCAAGGCGTTCGGCCCATTCAATTACTATGACGGCGCGATCATCAGATAATAACTCCTCGAGATCTACGGCGTGGGCTGCGGCCACGCCTTCATCCAGGCGATAAAGATCAATGTGAAAGAGCGTCAACCGACCCGCATGGGGATTCACCAGGGTAAACGATGGACTGGTGACTTCTTCTGCATCGACTTCCAGACCCGCGGCCAGTCCTTTCACAAAAACAGTCTTGCCTGCACCGAGTGGCCCATCGAGGAGGAGAATCTCGCCGCCTCGCAGTCGCGTTCCGATTTGTCTGCCGAGGTCGAAAGTTTCCTGTGCGCCGTGAGACTGCCAGTCGCCGAGGGGAATATGTTGTGCGGTTGCAGTCATTGTTTTTCAGCGCCAGGCTTTTCAGATGGCTGAAAAGTAAGAAGAGCCCGCCTTACGGTTGCTCTCCTTTTGCATCAAGAGAGAGGACTGCTGCGCTTATATGTTCGCGGATGTCGGAAGCAACCATAGTTCGCATTCCCAACTTGCGCGCCGCCAGGTCACCCGCGAGGCCAGCAACGTAAAGTGCGGCGACAGTGGCTGCCAAAGGATCGAACTGCTCTTTGAGTGTTGCTTTTGCCTGGGCAATGAAGCCGGTGATGATGCCGGTTAAAGTATCGCCAGCTCCGGCCGTGCCCAGTCCGGCATTACCGGTAGGATTCACAAAAACGCGTCCGTCCGGTGCGGCAATCAATGACCGCGTTCCCTTTAGCACGAGAATCAATTTATGTTTGACAGCAAAGTCGCGCGTTACAGCTACGCGGTCTTCCAGGGCCGACTTATCACTCGTTCCGAGCAAGCGCAGCATCTCGCCGGCGTGTGGTGTCAGGATTAGTGGAAAGTCAATTGATCCCTGCAGCTCAGCAGGCCAGCCGCTTTCCCGATATCTGGCGAGACTATTTAGCGCATCGGCATCGAGCACGACGGGACTCTGTCGTTGTTTGACTACGGAAAAGACAAACCGGCGCGTGCGCTCGTCCTCGGCTGAAAGTCCAGGGCCGATCGCGAGGACGGTAGCCTTGGCAGCCAACCGCATTGTATGGTCAATCGCTTCATCACTGACTGCCCCACGATCAGTTTCTGCCACCGCGGTCGTCATTACCTCGGGCATCACACGGGAATCGATCGCGGCTTGTGCCGATGCCGGCGTCGCTATTGTTACCAACCCCGCTCCTGAGCGCATGGCCGCCTCGCCGCAAAGCACAGCGGCGCCGGCATAACCCCGCGAGCCGGCGATCACAAGCGCATGCCCGTGTATGTTCTTGAAAGAATCAGGTGCGTAGCGCGTGCTGACGAGCCACTCGCGCGCATCGGCTTCTTCAGTTACAAACAATTGCGGCTTTGCTCCTTCTATTAAAGTTGCCGGCGAGCCAATGTTCGCGACGATCAATCGGCCATTGAGGTGCGATGCAGGGGGCAGAACATTAGCAAGCTTGGGCGCGGTGAAAGTAACGGTTAGATCCGCTTGTACTGCTTCGCCGATCGGGTTTTGGCAATCTGCATTAAGACCGGATGGTAAGTCCAGCGAGACGATGAAAGGACGCCTGGTTGATGAGCTTTCCCTGGCGCTACGTAATAGGCCGAGATGTTGAACCACCTGTTTGAAAACTCCCTCCAGCGGGCGGGTTAGTCCCGTTCCAAATAGCGCATCAACAATCACGTCATAGGTACGGCGGGGCTTGGATAGACCTTCCCATGTCTCCACACTCTCGCATTCGACAAAACTCAGGGCGAGATTCGCATCTTCCGACGCGCCCACGCGGTTGGCCAGGCGCTGCACAACATCCAAATTCGTGCGCGTATCGCTCGCAGCATTCTCCAAACGGCCAAAGAGTATGACATCAGCGCGAACGCCGGCGCGGCAGAGGGCTATAGCGAGAGCTGCGCCATCACCACCGTTGTTTCCTCGGCCGCAAAGTACTTGCGCCTTCTTGCCGGATAGGTTGCCGCCAAAATGTGTTGAGATTGCCTGGAGACATGCGTCAGCAGCAGCCTGCATCAAAAGTAGGGAAGGGGTTTGATAATCGCGGGTAGTTAGGCGGTCTATTTCCCGCATCTGATTTGCTGAAATAACCGGCTGCACGTTTCGATGATAAGTATGAGGGCCTTTAAGGGTCAATGCGCCTGGCAAACGCAAATTAAATAAAAACGGCGGCCTCGGGGCCGCCTTCCCGCCCTTTGCCGCTGCTCCAACCAGTCCGTTTTCCAGGATAACCTAACAACACTATCAATATGCCGAGATCTCCAGAAAAATCTTTCAGTAACAAAGCCCGGGCGATTTGATCTCGCCCGGGGCCCTCTTCAAGGGAGCAGAGGGAGGGAATTTATTCAGCCTTTGCAGCTTTTCGCCCTTTGCGAATGGCT
>DATGYM010000468.1:0-7744 GCA_035297925.1 Pyrinomonadaceae bacterium
ACGTCAGAACAAAGAAACCGAGAAGTCATTGACAATCATCGTTGAACCGGCGGGCGGTGCCCGCCTCTAAACGGAATGTTGAGCCGGCGGGCGGTGCCCGCCTCTAAACGAACAAACGAGTTTTATTAAAATCACCTGATGTCCACTGAAGTAATCAAGGTCACAATCAACAGCAAAGAATTTCAAGTGCCGAAAGGCGCGCGGCTGATCGACGTCTGCCGCGATAACTCCTTCGACATTCCCTCGTTTTGTTATTACGCCGACCTCGCGCTGCAGGCTTCGTGTCGCATGTGTCTGGTGCGAATCGAAAAGATGCCGAAGCTGCAAACTTCCTGCACGATCATCTGCACCGACGGAATGATCGTTACTACGCAAAGCGATGAGATTGAAAAAGCGCAGCGGTCGATGCTCGAGTTTTTGCTTGCGAACCACCCGCTCGATTGTCCGGTTTGTGACCGCGGCGGCGAGTGTGAATTGCAGGAGATGACATTCGATTGGGGCGGGCTCGAAGAGCGCTTTACGGAAAAGAAGAATTACCAGCCGGAGAGATATCTTTCGCCGATAGTGGCCAACGATCCGCAACGCTGCATTCTCTGCAAACGCTGCACGCGCGTATGCGACGAGTGGATGGGCGAAGACGCGATCGAAGCCGGCGGGCGTGGCGCCAATACTGTTATTGGGACTTATGGCGGCTGGCTTGATTGTTCGCAGTGCGGCAACTGCATCGAGGTTTGTCCTACGGGCACCCTGCTGGATGCCACCTATCGCCATCAGGCGCGCCCCTGGGAATTGACCCAAACTGTCTCTACTTGCACCTATTGCTCTGATGGCTGCCAGATGTCGCTTGGCTCGCGCGCCGATGAATTGATGCGCGTAGTGGCGCGCGATCGTTACGTCAATGGACTGAATGGCGAGTTCCTTTGCATCAAAGGCCGTTTTGGCCATCCTTTTGTCAACCACGAAGACCGACTCCGGACGCCGCTCATCCGCTACCAGAAAGGCGGCAAACTGATTCCGGCCACCTGGGACGAAGCCATTCGTCATGTGGCGGAGCGGCTGGACGCTGTTGTCGATGCGCATGGCCCAAATTCACTTGGCATAATTGGTAGTCCTCGTATCACCAACGAAGCAAACTACCTGCTGTATAAGTTCAGCACCGAACTGGTGGGCACGACTAACTATACGACTACCGACGCATTCAGTCTTAAGCCCTTCTTCGCAAATCTGGGAGGCGCGCTGGCAACTCACCGCGATATTCGTTACGCGAAAACGATCCTGCTCATCGGCGGCGAACCTGAAGAACTTCAGCCGCTGACAGGAAAACAGGTGCGTCAGGCGGTTCGGAATGGCGGCGCGAAGTTGATCGTCGTAAACAGCACGCCCATCCGTTTGGTCGAGCAGGCGGCGCAGTTTATTCACATTGCTCCTGAAACTGAAAATGCCTTCGTGCTCGCCCTGGCAGAGAAATCGAACAGCCCTGCGCCTGGCAAGTGTGGCATTGAAGGCAAGCAACTTCATGAGCTAAGGCAGACTATTGAAGATACGAAAGGTGACGTGATCGTCATGTTTGGCGGCGAGCTTAGTGCCGCGGCCCAGGCTGTTGTAGCGCAACTGCCCTACGCAATTGCTGGCGAGGGACGACGAATACTCTTGCATCCGTTGCCGCTCTATAACAACAGCGTGGGTGCGCTCGACATGGGAATGATGGACGCCGAGTTGATGCCGGCTCAAATTCTCGACGGCGCGGGCGACTCCATTCGCGCGCTCTACGTGGCCGGTAGTTTTCTACCCCAACAATTGCGGGGCCGGGAAGAAGCACTTGGCAAGCTCGACTTCCTGGTAGTGCAGGAACTTTTCGAAACTGACACAACCGCCTTTGCTGACGTTGTCCTGCCTGCCGCTTCGTTTGCTGAAACCGACGGCACGTTTACAAACAACGATGGGTTTGTGCAGCGCGTGCGTCAATCGATTCCACCTGTGAACCAGGCAAAGCCGGATTGGATGATTACGGCCCAATTGGCCGCCGAGTTGGGAATGAATTTCGGCTTCGAATTGTCTGCGAGTGCTGTCTTCCGGGAGATCGCGGAGCGTGTTCCCGCCTATGCCGGTTTGCGGTATCCGTTGTTGAAAGACGAAACCAGTCCTGTCCAGGCTCGACATCAGATTGCGGCTCAGCGCGATCTTTCAGAGGAGTTGAAGACGCTGCAAGAGCTGGTGAAAGCGCTGCCTGAACCCGGCGAGAAGCATTCCGTGACGCCTCAGGTCGGTCATGAGTTGTTCAAACTCGGAACGCTAACCGATAAGGTGCCGCAGTTTCATTTGCTCGCGGAGGGCAATCCGCGTCCTGAGACAGTCAGAGTTTCACCGTTGTATCAGATTACCGTGTCTGCCGGTCTGCGCGAGCAAGTTGGAGTCGCGGGCGAATGAAAGACGGGTAAATGGTGAATAGTAAATAGGCCGTGTTATCGGGTTACCCGTTTACCATTCACGATTTATTATTACCAACAAATGGACTGGAACAATCAATACATCCACTCGCTCGTATTGATCGTGGCGATCACCGTTGCCTTCTTAACGATCATGTTGCTGGTCGCTGCGACGGTGCTGGCCGAACGCCGCGTGCTTGCCTTCATCCAGGGCCGGCTGGGACCAAATCGAGTGGGTTACGGCGGAGTGCTGCAGCCATTTGCCGACTTCATCAAGACCATGATGAAGGAAGATCTGGTTCCCGATCAGTCGACGCGCTTTGTATTTCTGCTGGCGCCGATGATTGCCATAATTACAGCTATCATGGCGATCATCGTTTATCCTTTTGGCCCGACGGTCACGCTTCCCTTCCTGGGCACTTTTCCCCTAAGAATCGCGCAGTTTGATGTTGCCTTGCTCTACGTGCTGGGGGTTACGTCGGTGGGCGTTTATGGCATCGCTCTGGCGGGCTGGTCCTCAAACAACAAGTACAGCCTGATGGGCGGACTGCGTTCGTCAGCGCAGATGATTTCCTATGAGCTCGCGCTCGGCTTATCGCTTATCGGCGTCATTCTGTTGTCCGGCACGCTCGATATCTATCAGATCGTCGAGCAGCAGTCCGGCTGGTGGGGAATGCAGTGGAATATTATTTATCAACCGCTGGGTTTCATTCTTTATTTAATCGCCGCCATCGCCGAGACGAATCGCGTGCCTTTTGATCTCCCGGAAGCGGAGACTGAATTGGTCGCTGGTTTTCACACCGAGTACAGCTCGATAAAGTTCCTGCTATTCTTCAATGCCGAATACATCAACATGATTACTGTCTCGATGCTGGCGACTACGTTGTTTCTGGGCGGCTGGAATGGGCCGGGCGTGACGCAGTTTCCACTCCTCGGGGTCGTCTATTTTTTCGCGAAGATTCTCCTCTTTTTGTTTATTTACATCTGGCTGCGCGGGACGTTGCCGCGATTTCGTTTTGATCAACTGATGAACTTCGGCTGGAAGTTTCTACTCCCGGCCGCGATCCTGAATATTATCGTGACCGCGACGTTTCTATTCCTGAAAGGCGGTGACTAGTGAATAGTGAATGTCAACGCCCATGATCTTCTCGCTATCTGGCGACTGAGATCCCGGTGACAGTCCTGTCATTATTTACTAATCACCATTTACTGTTTCCGTGACCACGCTTCTGTTCATTCTGTTCGCGGGACTCGCAATCGGTAGCGCCATTGCGATGGTTTCGCAAAGCAACCCGCTCTACAGCGCGATCTCGCTGATCGGCGTGTTCATTTCGCTGGCGTCGATCTACGTGACGCTGGCTGCGCCTTTTATTGCCGCTGTTCAGGTCATCGTCTATGCCGGCGCGATCATGGTCCTCGTCATCTTTGTGATCATGCTGCTCAACGTGGAACACTCCGAACCCCGTCGCAGGCGTCTGAAGTTTCTCGTCCCTTTGGCGCTCGGCATGGCAGCCATACTCCTCGCCGAAACCGCTTTCATCCTGTATTCGGTGCAGACTACGGCCACGCAGCTTCCCAGCAACGTATCGAACGTGGGCCTAACAGGGTCGATCGGCGAGGGATTGTTTACCACTTACCTGCTGCCGTTTGAAGTCACGTCAATTCTGCTGCTGATGGCCATCGTCGGCGCCATGTCGCTGGCGCGTCGCTCGGCCGTCCTATCCGCGACCGCGCGCGTAGTGCCTGGAGCGCAGGTACTGGCAATGGACATTGTGAATCGGCGAGCCGTGGGTGATTTGCGGCCGGTAGAGACGGAGACGACCGAAGAAGCCGCGCAGCTGCTGGGCGTTGATTTTCAAGACCGGAGCGAACAGGAATAAGGCTTATGGGACCACAACTCTCCTGGTATCTCGCGCTCTCCGCCGTGCTTTTCACGATTGGCGCCGTCGGCGTGATCGTCAAACGAAACGTGATTGCCATGTTCATGTGCATCGAGCTAATGCTCAACGCCGTGAACCTGAGTTTCGTAGCCTTCTCGAGTTATTTTCAGGACGTAAACGGTCAGCTTTTTGTTTTCATAGTGATGACGGTAGCAGCCGCCGAAGCCGCAGTCGGATTGGGAATAATCATTACCATCTTTAGAAACCGCGAAACGCTCGATGTGGATGATGCGAGTATTTTGAAACTCTAAAAAAAATGGGCTTTGGTCTTGGGTCTTTGGTCTTGGTTCCAAAAATCAGTGCAAAGACTTAAGGCCTAAGACCAAAGACCAAGACTTTAGTGGAAAATCACCTTCTAAGCCTGATCATTTTTGCGCCGCTAGCCGGAGCTGCCATCAACTGGTTTGTGGGCCGGCGTGTGCGAAATGAGAAGTTCGTGGGCCTCGTTGCCTGTTCGTCCGTCGCAGTTTCCACCCTCGTCGCTTTTTACCTTGCCTTTAGACCGGGGGGAGCGCTGCGCTCCGCCGAACCGGTTTTTGATCATCTGTGGACGTGGGTCCAGGTAGGCAGCTTACGCGCGGATTTCGGCCTGGCCCTGGATCGTCTCAGTGGCACTTACGCGCTCTTCGTCACGTCCGTCGGACTTCTCATTCACGTTTTCGCAGTCGGCTACATGCACGAGGACAGCGGGTTCTATCGGTTCTTCGCGTTTCTAAACCTGTTTATGTTCGCCATGTTGACGCTCGTCCTCGCCGATAATTTTTTGTTGATGTTTGTCGGCTGGGAAGGCGTCGGCCTCTGCTCTTATCTGTTGATTGGCTTCTATCTCGATCGAAAAGAAGCAGGTGACGCAGCCAAGAAAGCGTTCATCACGAATCGGGTAGGCGACTGGGGCTTCGTGATGGGCATCATGTTGCTGTTCTTTATCACCTCGGCAGCCGGGAATGCCTCTATCAGCTTTTTCAATCAACCGGTGACGGGGGTGACGAGCGCTTTTCAGGTGATAAGCGCCCTGCCGGTCGAAGCATTTGCGTGGAAAGCGATTTTTGCCGGCGGCCTTACTTCAGTAGCGGTACTTCTGTTCATTGGCGCAGCAGGCAAGAGTGCACAGATTCCCCTCTATGTCTGGCTGCCTGACGCGATGGCCGGTCCGACGCCGGTTTCAGCCTTGATCCATGCGGCAACGATGGTTACTGCCGGCGTCTACATGATTGTCCGTTGTTCGGCAATCTATGTGCATGCTCCGACCGCGATGTTCATCGTAGCCATTATCGGCGCGGCGACGGCGCTGTTTGCGGCCACTATTGGGCTGGCACAAAACGACATCAAGAAGGTTCTCGCTTACTCCACAATCTCGCAGCTTGGTTACATGTTTCTGGCCTGCGGTCTGGGCGCATTTGTGGCAGCAATTTTCCACGTCATCACGCACGCGTTTTTTAAGGCCTTGTTGTTCCTCGGGTCAGGCTCGGTAATTCACGGCATGCATCACGAGCAGGACATGCGGCGCATGGGCGGACTTAAAAAGTACATGCCTATCACCTTCGCCACGATGCTGACCGGATGGCTGGCTATCTCGGGCATACCAATTTTCGCCGGTTTCTTTTCGAAGGACGAGATTCTTTGGCGGACCTGGAGCGCTGGTGGCTTTAGTTTACCCGGTCCCATTTGGAGCAAAGCACTCTGGGCAGTCGGGGCGCTCACGGCGCTGCTCACGGGTGTTTACATGACGCGCATGATGGTGATGACCTTTTGGGGCAGTGAACGTTTTCGTGAAGCTCAGCCTGAGCACCGCGCGGACGAGCACGCGACTGCGACTGAGGACACGCACCACACCGGTCACGTTCATGAACCGCACGAGTCGCCGTGGCTGATGACTGCTCCGCTGATTGTTTTGGCCATTCTGTCGACGGTGGGCGGCCTGATTGGTGTTCCTTACGCAATTAGCTCAATTTTTGGCGGCCATCCTGAAAACTACATCGAGCAAACTCTCGATCCCGTTGTAGCGCAGGTTCCGCAGAGC
Source organism: Pyrinomonadaceae bacterium (assembly GCA_035297925.1). GTDB lineage: Bacteria > Acidobacteriota > Blastocatellia > Pyrinomonadales > Pyrinomonadaceae > PSRF01. Next base: position 6,387 of record DATGYM010000468.1, read on the forward strand.
GCAAGCGGCGAACACGGCAACGAACCAATCTGGCTCTCGCCGCCGCCGCAGCAAGTGGACGGCGCGCCCGCCTTCACGCCGCTCGGTGAGCAGGGCGGCGCGGAGACGTCGCATTCCCCGGAGGAAATTCGCGAAGAACGTTTGCTGGCGATGCTTTCTGTGTTGATAGCGCTGGCGGGCATAGCAACCGGATGGATCATATTCAGGAAGCGACCTTTGCTGCAGTTGCCCCGCATAGTGGAGAACAAGTATTACGTCGACGAAATTTACGATGCGGCGATTATTAACCCGATTAATACCGGTTCGCGGGAAGGGCTTTGGAAGCTCTTCGATGTGGGCGTAATTGATGGCTTGCTGCATTCGCTCGGCGACGTTGTTACTGAGTCAGGCCGTATCGTTCGTCATTTGCAGGCCGGCTTTGTGCGCGGGTACGCGGCAATCATTCTGCTTGGTGCCCTGGCGATCGTGGGCTTCTTTGCCTACTACGGCATTAACGTTTTGCGACCTTAGTTATGGACAGCCACTTATTGACTTTAATTATTTTGTTACCATTTGCCGGCGCGCTGGCGACGGTGGGTTATAGTCTTTTGCCCGCCAAACGTGAAGCTAACTACAGGTGGATTGCCCTCATAGTCAGTGTTCTTGATTTTGCCTTGTCGCTATTGCTGTTGCGTGGGGCAGGCGCCGCCACAAAAGATTTTCGCTTTGTCGAGGATGTGCTTTGGATAGGTTCTATCGGGGCCCACTATCACCTGGGCATCGATGGGATCAGCCTCTGGCTGGTATTGCTGACAACGCTGCTTATGCCGATAGCAATCCTTTCCAGCTGGACGGCTATCCAGAAACGTCAGCTTTCCTATTATATGTTTCTACAGTTGCTATCCAGCGCCATGGTCGGCGTTTTCGTGTCGCTGGATCTACTTCTGTTCTATCTCTTCTTTGAAGCTTCGCTGGTGCCGATGTTTTTCCTGATCGGCATCTGGGGCGGTGAACGGAGAATCTACGCGGCGATCAAATTCTTCATCTACACGACGGTCGGCAGCTTGCTGATGCTCGTAGCTATTATTGCGCTGTACTACATCTTTGGCACTTTCGACTACCTGACGATCCTTGCCAGCATGAACAGTGGAAAACTTCTCGGCGAGCGTGCTGAGTTCTGGCTGTTCCTGGCTTTCGCTTTCGCGTTTTGTATTAAGGTTCCACTCTTTCCACTACATACCTGGCTGCCGGACGCGCACACTGAAGCACCCACTGCCGGCTCCGTAATCCTCGCGGGAGTGTTGCTGAAGATGGGGGGCTACGGCCTGATCCGCATCCCCATGACGATGCTGCCGGACGCTGCCCGCGAACTCGCCCCC
>DATGYM010000469.1:0-2985 GCA_035297925.1 Pyrinomonadaceae bacterium
TAAAAGTCGGCGATGAAACTACCTCGTCGCTGTTGAAGGCTCTGGGCGAGAAAACGGTGGCCGATCTCGCCGCAGCAGCAGGTGCAGAAAAGGGCGATGCGGTTCTGATCGTCGCGGGAAAGGCAAAAACAGTGGCCGCCAGCCTGGGCGCTTTGCGGAATGAAATAGCGCGGCGGGAAAAACTAATTCCGCCCAACGTCTTCGCGCCTTTGTGGGTGACAGAGTTTCCGATGTTTGAATATCACGAAGACGATGATCGTTACTATGCGATGCATCACCCTTTCACTTCGCCGCTGGATGAAGATCTGAAGTTGCTGGAGCGGGCAGTCGAGGGTGGCGAAACTGCGTTGCTCGGCAAGCTACGCACGAAGGCATACGATCCGGTCATCAATGGAGTTGAGCTGGCGAGTGGTTCCATTCGTATTCATCGTCGTGACGTGCAGCGGCTGGTGTTCAAGGCGCTTGGCATGACCACAGAAGAAGCACGTTCGCGTTTCGGATTTTTCCTCGACGCTCTGGAGTTTGGCACTCCGCCCCACGGCGGAATTGCGCCCGGAATTGAACGACTACTAATGGTTTTGGTGCCGACTGAAAATATCCGCGACGTAATGGCCTTTCCAAAAACAGCTTCGGCGACCGACCTGATGATCGACGCTCCCGGCGAAGTCGATGCAAAACAGTTGCAGGAGTTGCATCTTAAGATTTTGGATAAAAGCTAAACGGTCATCCACAGATTTCGCAGATGACACCGAAGTAAACAGTCAGCTCTTAAGGTTTAGGTTGGTTCGTTCCGGGGCGCTTAGAGATCCAATGTGAATCTATGTAATCTGCGGATAGTCTCTTATCCGATCAATGATCACTCTTCAAAGTTCACACCGCGATCAGCTCCTTACATACGCGCGTGAAGCTGCGCCTGCCGAATGTTGCGGCCTGATTGGCGGCGTCAGTCGAATGGCCGGCAGCCTGTATCCACTGCGTAATGTCGCCGCGGACCGCAACGTTTCGTACGAAGCGGCGCCCGAAGATCTCTTCGCGGCTCAGCGCCGAATGCGCGAGCGGAATGAAGAGCTGATCGCTATCTATCATTCTCATCCGCGCTCTGCTGAACCCGCCCCTTCCGACACTGATGTCCGGCTGGCATTTTATCCGCAAGCCACCTATTTCATTGTTGGTCTTGCCGGTCCGCAACCTGTGATTCGTGCCTTCCGTATTTCTGAACGCGAACAGCGTTGGGAAGAGGTTGAGTATGGAATTGCGGGCGAGTAAGATTGAACTACAGAGGTGAACTAAGCGTAGGGCCTATTGATGGAGACCAAGAAGAGCAAATACGACACAAATCCGCTCGATGCCGAAGTGGGCGAAAGGGCGGAAGAGGCCTGGAGCGAAGGCGAGCAGGGACCAGCAACGCAGGAAGTCAAGGGGGCTACTCGCGAAATCGGCCCCTCTGGTGACGAAAGCGGGCGCCGCAATATCTATTCAGAAGCTCCCACGCGTCGTTACGATAACCTAAATCCCGAAGCACCATATCCGTCTATTTTTGTGCCGCCGACGTATTCCCAGCCTGCACCTTATCAACCACCACCTGCACCATATCGTCCGATGGCGCAGACGCCGACATCGAGGTCTGTGGCCGGCATAGGATTGCCGGAAAAGTGGGCCACGATGTTGCCGTATGCTCCGTTCTACATTGGAATTGTACCCGCACTCCTGGAACTGCTTTTGGTACCCAGAAAGGAAGGGCGAATACGCTTTCACGCCGCGCAAGGTCTGGCGTTACACGTAGCAATTCTGGTAGTGCGGACCTTGTTTGGGGTAGTGGGAGCAATTACTGACAGTACAATCGGCGGCTCACTGTTCGGCCTTGCTGCCACTATTTTTCTCATTGTTTCAATGGTTCGTGTCTGGAAAGGCAAACCTCACCACATCGCGCCACTCACTGAGCCGTCAAATTGGTTTAATGAACACATCGAACCTCGGAGTAAATTGTGAAATTCAGCTATCTGGCACCGACCTTGCAACGATGGACGTTCGGAGGTTTGCCAATAGCCAACTTGCGGGAGCTCCGAACTGAAATCGTTCTCAGGGACGAAAGACATGTTGCGTTTTGGTTCAGCATGAGCTTTCGCTTCGCAATATTGAAGCAACCGAACAATGGCAAACGCTCTATTCCAGCAACTCATCAAACACGAGCCGGCAGAAAGGCTCTCTTCCCACGAAGGCGCGAGTATGGTGAGAGAATAATACCCGGGGAGGATGAGTCAAACGGTAGAGCTTAAAGCAGGGAAGCGCTTTTGACTCCACTGAAGACTCGAAGGTTTTTTTGAGTTTTGATATGGAGGAAGGTAATGATTAAGGAAAATTCACACAAATTGACTCGGCTGGTGGCCTGGCTGACGGTATTGGCAGTTTTTGCAATGCCTGTTTCAGTCTGGTCCCAGACGAAGATCAGTTATCACAGCAACAAATATAAAATAACGGATGACGTTAAAGTCGGCAGGCAGGCGGCTAATGAAGTCGAGCAGCAAATGCCGATCTTGAATGACTCTGATGCGACCGGTTATGTTTCGCGCGTCGGACAGAGATTAGTTAACGCCATACCGGCTGAGTTTCAACATCCGGAGTTTCAATACTATTTTCGCATCGTGAATGCGCGTGACATAAACGCCTTCGCGCTTCCCGGCGGCCCAATGTATGTGAACCGCGGAATGATCGAAGCAGCCCATAACGAAGGCGAAATGGCGGGCGTGATGGCCCACGAGTTGAGCCACGTTGCCCTGCGACATGGCACTGCCCAGGCTTCCAAGGCGCAGAAGTATGGTTTGCTGGCGGGTATCCTGGGCATCGGGGGACAGATTCTCGGTGGTCCGGCAGGCGCAGCGGCGCAAATTGCGGGGCAGGGAGTAGGCGTCTACTTCTTGAAGTTCAGCCGCGAATATGAAACGGAAGCCGATATCCTGGGGGCGCAAATCATGGCCCGTGCGGGTT
>DATGYM010000470.1:0-3422 GCA_035297925.1 Pyrinomonadaceae bacterium
AATATTTTTCGGCCATGAAGTGGTCCTACCTTGACTACCATAAAAGCGCAAGGTAGAAAGAAAAGTCCTACGCATGCTCGTGACGCGGGGTGGAGCAGTCTGGTAGCTCGCAAGGCTCATAACCTTGAGGTCCCGGGTTCAAATCCCGGCCCCGCAACCATTTTTCATTGAAGAATTTCATCGATTTGTCAAAAATTTGTCGATTGTCTCCGTTGAGTTGAAGTCCTCCGCAGTAATCCTTCTCGATCATCGCCACTGAAGTCCCGCAGTGCTGTGCGTCCCGCGACGCTGGTTTTATTCTTTTTCGTTTCCACTTACGATCGTATTACATAAGCGTATATGTCGCACAACAACATTTTTGTGGCTGGGGATAATTTTTTTTGGTATGCAAAAAACCCGTGATGAAGCTTGTCGCCGAAAGGAGCGCCGCCGAATTTGTGGAACGACTAAGACGAAGCTCGAACGATTCACCGATGGAGCAGTGGTTGGGTTGCTCTTCGAATATATGGCCTGGATGTTATCTCGGGAAGATCAGCAGCAGCGGCGCGCTGAAAAGACGATCTTGCAGGAAATGCCTGGTCATACCTTCCTAAGGAAGGTATGGTTGTCGGTTTTTAAGCCTGAGGCCCTTCAGTGAGGTGCGGAATCCAACGCCATCGGCCAAAGTCGAAGTAGTGCGGGCGGCCGGGCAGTTTCCTATGCTTACCGGTTTCGTCCCAAAACTCCAGTTCAAGGAACATGGTGAGCTGCTGTTTCGCATTGACCGGGTTATGCTCCGCGATCATATCGGCAACGGTCTTGCCCTTCGCTTGTAGTAGCGGGGCGATTTCAAACCAACCGATGCTGACTTGTTGCGGAAACAAAACCCACAGCTCGGTGCCGTCGTAGGCTGGGGCATATAGGACTGGTTGGTCATATACCTTGAAGTTGCAAGCTACCTTGGCGCGCACTACGAGTGTAGACGGGTTGTGAAGCTGGAACATCGTCCTGCCCGCATCGCCAGGCTTGCTCCCTTGGGCGAGATCCATTGAATACGTAGTGCTGAGAACGCCGTCGCGTTGCCAGCGCTCTACGGTAACTCGGGCGATTAAATTCGTGTCGTACGCGTACCAGACAAGGACGATCAAAGTCAGTGTTAAGACCGCAAAGTTACCTATGGCGAGAAGGTTAACCTCCTTCGACGGCCACGCGTTCCAGATAACAAGCCCCGCGATCACCAGTGCACACAGGGCAAAGCCTAATGGGATTGTTTTCTTCACGGACGCCACAGGTGCTGGCCTACCGACAACGGGAAAGCCGGGTTGCGGCCGGTGACCGAGGTGTTGTATCGGCTAAATCATGTGGTGGAAGAGCAAGACGGCCGATCAGCGGGAGCAGCGACTCGTGTGGCTCGTAGCAGGCGTGGTTGCAATCGTGGCGGTCTTCAGCGTTCTGGCCGCCTGGGTTGCACTGCACTGAAACCGCCACCGAATTCATTCTCACCGCTGCTAATCTCGCCCAAATTATTTTCGTTACTGACAAGCGGCGCGCGGAGCGGCGTTGAAATGAATAGTTTTTTGTGCCCGCTCGACGGTGGTACGACTTATGCGCTTCAAAAGTGTTACGGCGGCGACCCCTCGATGTCCCCTAGCGATCTGTGCTAGCTGACTTGCTGCCTCCACAGCTCCGACGAGTCGCCGCTGCAAAACTTAGCGGGAGCAGGCAAAAGGACATGTCAATCGTATTTAATTTGGCTGCTGTGCGCCGTTGCTGGAGCGATGATCGGCAGCTCGAAAGGAGAAACTGGAACCGGCTTTGTTTTGGGCTTGCTGTTCGGTCCCTTCGGTATTCTGTTCGCGTGGCTGATGAAAGGAAACCGCCAAACGTGTCAGGCATGTAAGTCCTCGATTCATGCGGAAGCAACAATTTGCCCAAATTGCCGAATCCCGCTGTCCAGGGCTGAAATTGAGGCGATAGCTAGAGTGAAAACGCGCGGAACATTCCAAGACAAAAAAGGGCGGATGTGGACCGTCCGATACTAGATGCCATCATGCATGAGCACCGGCGAAATTTGGCTATTCGGAATCGTTTTCGGGATTTTCGGCTTGTTTCTCCTGCACAATTTAGGAATTTTGAAATGAATTGACGTTGCCTTTTTGGTTGTGACCCTGGCCGGTCGGGAGGCAGGCAAATGAATATCGGACTATCCTTCGTGGTCATAGCGGCGCTGTTTTTCTATCTACTACCGTCGATGATCGCCAGCATCCGCAACGTAGAGCACGGCGGCGCCAGTCAACGTGTTTTTCGGCTGGACAGTGCTCGGGGTGGATTGCGGTGTTGATCTGGGCGGTCGTAGAGAAGCCGCGTGAAGCACCGAAAGCACCCACCGGACCCGAGCGGGTTTCCGTTCACCCTGACGGCACGCTCACGGTTAGCCATGAGGCGGAAAAGCTCGCGGGCGGTTTTCACCCGTAAAGGGATTGCGAATGAGGAACATACTTTTAGCGTTTCACTGATACCCCACCCGGCGAAATAGCGAAACGAAGATGGAACTTCGGAACCATCCATTCATGTTCTGTGATGGGGTGAGGATGTGGCCGCCGAAGTGGTTGTACACAACTAGTCTGGCTGGCTCGGCCTCACACTCCGTGACGGGCGAAGTCGGTCTACTCGACGCAGTCTATTTGTCCAGAATGTTGCCTCCGGTTAAAATTTACTTAGTGATCACCACTGATGACAGCAACTCTTACCTCGGCAGTCTAATGTTTGAGAAGTCTAGCATTGCGAAAGTGATGTATGACTTCTTCCTTACACAGATAAATCGACGTGTCAGGGAGATTGGGTCAATAGATATTCCGGTATGGGATTAGAGCCAATAACCCGGTGAGCGTAGCAATACCCTACTTTGTTGTTTCTCCCTGACGAAGTGACGGGGATTAACCGCGTAACCGCCCGGTCCATAATAACCCCGCAGGCTCGGGCCTGTTAACTTGCCGAGGCCGGAGAAAATGTCTAGTCCTGTAATCTCGAAGCCCAGCGAACCGGGCGGTTGTCACGCTAACGACTCCTGTGTTACACGGGCCCGTGGATGAAATTACTTCACTCAAGAGTTTTTGCCGCTTTGGTGATCGCCCTTGCAATCGTCTTCTTTGGGCTTACCCGGCGCTTTGAGTTTGTCACGAGTAATGGTAGCGGATTTCTGATAGATCGGCTAACAGGGAAAGTCCGCTTCTGCGACCAGAGTATTTGCCGCGAACTAGAGCGCCCGTAACAACACCGAAGAATTGTCTTCGTTCCCTAGCCTCGAAGCCCACAGACCCGCCGAGGCCGATAATTTCCCCGGCTTTCGGCCACCGAGATTTGGCGAGAAACATTGCTCCGGCGTCGGGCCGGGGTAAGGGCTGGGGTTAGGTATGCTCCGTTTTAAACAACATCCGCTAATC
>DATGYM010000471.1:0-11373 GCA_035297925.1 Pyrinomonadaceae bacterium
AATGTCGCGGCCGGTCATCAGCACTGATGTCGGATAAAACGTTTCCAGATCTTTTGTCTTTTCCGGCCAGCCCATCGCGGAGAAAGGCCAAAGCTGAGAGGAAAACCATGTGTCAAGCACGTCAGGATCCTGGGTTAAGTCATTCGTCCCTGCTTGCTTGCGTGCCTCTGCTTCGGTGCGCGCCACAATGACCTGGCCATCGGGCGTGTACCAGGCGGGGATTTGATGACCCCACCAAAGCTGACGCGAAAGGGTCCAGTCGCGCAGATTCTCAAGCCAGTTTGCATAAACTTTCTCGTAGGGCACTTCCGGCACAAATTGTGGTTTCTTCTCCTTTACTAACAGGCTGAGGGCCGCATCGCGTAACTCATCCATGCGCAGAAACCACTGCGTTGAGATCAGCGGTTCGATGACAGTCTTACAACGCTCGCATTTCGAAATTGAGATCTCGTAATCGACGACCTTCTCAAGCAAGCCAAGCTCTTCAAATCTTTCCACCACCCGCGCGCGCGCTTTATAACGATCCAACCCCGTAAACTCCGCGCCGGCTGCCTCGGTCATTTTCGCGTGCGGATCGATGACCACGATTCGCTCGAGGTTGTGGCGCACACCCATCTCATAATCGTTGGGATCGTGGGCCGGCGTAACTTTCACAGCGCCGGTACCGAACTCGGGGTCGACAAAGTCATCGGCAACAATCGCGATGTCACGTCCTGTAAGCGGCAGCGAAACAGACTGGCCGATCAAGTCACGATAGCGCTCATCGTTTGGGTTTACCGCGACGGCAGTGTCGCCGAGCATTGTTTCGGGACGAGTAGTAGCTACTGTTACGCCGCGGTCGCCATTCTTTGCGGGATAGCGCAGGTAATAGAGTTTCCCCGATTGCGGGATTTTTTCCACTTCCAAATCGGAAAGCACTGTCTGGTCGTTGGGACACCAATTAACAATGCGGTTGCCTCTATAGATCATGCCCTCTTCATAAAGGCGTACGAAAACCTCCCGCACGGCCCGCGACAAGTCTTCGTCCATCGTAAATTTCTCGCGCGACCAATCGACGGACACGCCCTCGCGGCGCATTTGTTTGGTAATCTGACCGCCTGATTCTTTCTTCCACTGCCAGACGCGCTCGATAAACTTTTCGCGGCCCAGTTCGTGACGGCTCACCCCCTCTTTCTTCAGTTCTCGCGTGACCATCAACTGGGTGGAAATGCCTGCGTGGTCGGTACCGGGCAGCCAGAGAGTGCGATAGCCGCACATGCGTTTGTAGCGCGTAACCACATCCATCATCGTGTGCTGCAGCGCGTGGCCCATATGCAAAGAGCCGGTGACGTTGGGCGGGGGAATCACGATCGAAAAAGGCGGCGCATTGTGGTCACGGTTGGTCTCGGGCGCAAAGCAGCCTTGCTTTTCCCAACGCTCGTAATGACTTTGCTCAGCTTGTTTAGGGTCGTACTGTTTAGGGATTTCTATTGTCATCAATCAACCCGGGCAATCTCTCGCGCTTTTAATCACCCAGCATTGTAAAGTAACCAGCAAGTCTTTTCATATTGAAGCCAGCTACCGGTCGTGTCCTATGTCAGTCTTCTCTGTGCCGTTCCGTGCGTGCCGTGACTCTGTGGTGATTAAACGTTAACCAAACACTCACCAGGGAGGCACTGACCCCACCGACAGAACCGAGCGCGGGTAGCGCCGGATGCTCAAATCAATCTCGGACTAACATTGAGTCCGGCATCCGGCGCTACCGCGCTCGGTTCTGTAAGAGCATTGATACGTGCAAAAATTTAGCAGGCGCCCTCGCGGTACGCCTGCTTCATAATTCGCGTTCTGCAAATGATCAGGAATTCTTCTCTTCCAACTGCCTCTTGATAAGCAACTCGGCTAACTGTGGCACAACTTCCCAGGCTATTTCCTGTATGACCTTTTCCGAAAGCTGCTCCACTGCGCGACGCGCGATAGCGTCGATCATCTCAGGCGAGAGTTGCTGAGCTGAAATGTCTGTCGTAGTTGAAGGACCAGCTGAGAATTGTTCCGCCGCGGGTTGAGCCACATCACCCGGTTCCAGTAAAGGCGTTACGTGTTCGACCTCGGGAAAGCGTGCCGGCGGCGCAAATTGTTCGACCGGCTCATCTACAATGCGCTCGAGCCCTTGAGCTGTCGCAAACTGATCTTCAGCCGGCTGCTGAATTTCAGTCTCGACCGTCGGCGGTGGAATTTCTGTCTCGACCGCTGGTGAGGACCATTGGCTGGCGGATTCGCTCATTTCCAGCGCGCCAAAATGTGCGCCAGGCACTGGCGCGTGAAATGCAGGTTCAGCCGCGGAAGGTTCCGCAACTTCATCGAGATCCAGGTCTAATACAAAATCATCATCCAGCGCGGATCGTCCCGGTTGAAAGTCACCCAGATCAAGCAACACTTCGCCGGCCCCTTCATATTCCTCGGCAACTTCGACTGGCGTTTTCATAGCTTTGCTCTCCCAGGTTCTCTCGTATGATTGCGCTTCTTCGACCCGCGCGGTTTCGGCTGCTTCCTTTTCTTTACGTGATGCTTCAGCATGTTCCACCACGTGCTTTAGTTCGGGCGGCAGCGGCAGCGTGTCAGCCGTCGTAATTTCCAATTCGGCTGTGCTGAGCTTTTCGACCGGAGGCTCCTCGTGCTGCGGCAGTTCAGCCGTCGGGATCGATTCTTCGGGCGGACGGTTTCTTACCAGGATGCCAACTTTGTCTATCAAGCGTTTTATCGATTGAAAGGGCTTGGTCAAAGTGTCGTTCGCGCCAACTCTGCGCGCCTCCTTTTCGTCGAATGGCTCGAAGGAGCCGACCAAAAGCATAACAGGAATGTGCCTCAGCCTGTCGCTTTGTTTTATGTACTCACAAACTTCATAGCCATTCATCTGCGGCATAAAAACGTCGGCGAGCACGACGTCCGGACGGAAATCGTCCAATCGCTCAATCGCTTCGCGGCCATTGCTTACGCACAGTACATTGACGCCTTCGTCGGCAAAAGTAAGATCGACAACCTTTTGAATCGTGATGGAATCGTCGGCGAGTAAGAGTTTTCGTCCAGCTAGCAAAGCTTGGGTACCTTAGCTGAAATTGAGCATCGTTGGCGGGTAAGAATTAACAGCCGGCACAAGGTGTGTCTACTGTGTGTCAATAAGGCCTTTGGCAACAAAAGCCTGTTTTGAAACTACCATTCACACTGTTTGCGCGTCAAGAGTCTTATAAGCGGCTGGTCAAAAAGGCGGGGGCGCGCCGTCCGGAGTTTGAAGCCATCCTACTAATCCATATAACAAACCCAGCTTCATTCGGCTTTTGCCGTTCCTGCGTTCGCGCCCAAACGCGTCCATGGTCTTAATTACATCGGGCCGGCACCAAACGCGCGGTTGGCCCTTTCCTTCAGGATTAGCGCCTAACGTGACTCGAGCGAAATATCGTCAGGAGTGTCGGGCTTGCCGTCGGGCCCCGCTGAGCGGAGCGTGAAGTGATCCCGTTCCCCGAGATACAGGTAAGGATGCTGCCAGGGATCCACGCGAATGATGCGCGCCAGATAACGCGGACTGAGGTAATCGATAGCTACTGCCTGCTTGTCGGAAACAACATAGAAGCCACGGTCGCTGCGGAATTTCTCCAGCGCTTTGGCCATCAGGTTCAGCTCTTCACGCGCGCGCGTCTGCTTCCGTTCGTTGATGGCCGCGATCAATGGGTCGAGTTTGACCCAGTCACGATTCCCCGTGCGCAGCTCAGTGACACGCCAACCTCCTTTATCATTTGCCAGCCGAGCATCCACTCTGACCCAGGCAACTACGGTAGCTGAGAGTTGTGAGGCCAACGGAATCGGCATCGGATCAACTTCCTGAATGCGAAGGGCGTCTGAAGGAACCTCCACACCCAACAGCGCGCCAAGCAAACAGCGCGCTCGCTTCACGCTGGGATCGGTCGCGAGGCTGCCGCGCGACGGCGGGTCGAGCGCAGTACAATTCGATTCCACCTTCGTGCCCAACGCGGCAGCGATGACGTCGATATCCTCCCAGCGATCCTGATCGGTTCTGATTTCCGCCACACGCCATTGTCCCTGCTGGTCCGTTTCGAATTTGAAGACGGTACGAATCTCCGCGGTCACTTCGGGCGTTGCCGCATCGCTTGCGGAGATGGACCTTACGCGGATAGCGCCGCTTTTGATAACGAAACCCGGAACACGCGTCAACGCTTTACGCGCCTGTTTGGCAGACAAGTCTGCGCGCGCGTCGGTGGGTCTTAAAGCAACAACGCCGCAAACGAGCAGCGAAGAAAGTAAGACCGTTCTGATTCTGCCAGCGTTCATCTTAAATCAGCTGCCGACTTTGCCGATCAGCATCTGCAGCATGATGTGCAGTTGGGCGGTGGTGAAAGGCTTTGGTAAAAAAACTACTGCCCCGGCGGAGAAACTATCTGAAGAAAGCTTCGGATCCTGCTCGGCAGTCATCATCATTACCGGAATCTTCATCAGTCGCTTATCCGTTTTCATGTAACGCGCCAGCTCAGGACCGGAGATGTGGGGCATTACCACGTCGAAGATGGCGGCCGTGAAGTTGGCTTCCGTCTGCAAAATCTTGTAGGCCTCGCGGCCGTCGCGGGCGCTGACGACGCCGTAGTTTTCTTTTTCGAGTATGGCGGATACTAAACGCAGGATTGCCGGGTCGTCATCGGCCACCAGGATCTGCCGTTTTTCCTTGTGTTCCGGCGCTGCAGCCATGCGTACTATTCCTCGGTGTTTCTATACTTCTACGGCGTTGCTACTTTCGTCCGTGCGACTAGACAGGTCCGCAGCGAGTTTGATCGCCGCAACCATGCTCGAATGTTCAGCGAGTCCCTTACCCGCAATGTCAAAGGCCGTCCCGTGATCGACGGAAGTGCGAATGAAGGGCAGGCCCAGAGTAACATTCACGGCCTCGCCAAATGAAAGACATTTTACCGGAATCATCGCCTGATCATGGTAACAGGCGATTACCGCATCAAACTCGCCACGTGAAGCTCGCAGGAATACAGTGTCGGCGGAATAGGGCCCCTCTACCTTGATATCGTCGGTGCGCCGGCAAGCCTCGATCGCCGGCACAATCTCCGCGGTTTCCTCCATCCCGAATAAACCACCTTCGGCGCCGTGCGGATTAAGCGCTGCCACTGCCAATCGTGGCCGCGCAATGCCCCAGCGTTTCAACTCCCGATTAGTTAGCTGAACCGTGCGCACAATGCGATTGCGTTCGACCAGCCTGATTGCCTCGGCCAATGGCACATGCGTTGAAATTAAGACTACACGCAGGTTGGCCGCGACGAAAGCCATCGCATATTCTTCGGTGCCGGTAAGTTGCGCAAGGAATTCGGTATGTCCGGGAAAACTATAGCCGCCAAGGAAAAGCGATCGCTTGTTTATCGGCGCGGTCGCAATTGCGTCTACACTTCCCGCGGCGCACAACCCCACCGCAGCTTCGATATAGGCACCAGCGGCCTTTCCCGCCGCGCCCGATTCGACGCCAGGTTCTATCACACCGTTAATGTTATCCAGGTGGAAGATGATGGGCTCGGATAGTTCTGTGGGAATAGGTTCGCCGGCGCGGACAATATCGTAGCCGGATTGCAGGTCGAGTTTGCGGGCGGTGTGGGCCAGCAACTGTGCGTCGCCAACTATTATGGGAATGCAGGCACGTTGAATGTCTTCTTCGGCAACAGCCTTCAAGACAACTTCAGGCCCAATCCCCGCCGGATCGCCCATGGTGATGGCGATACGCGGCAAGGATCGTCGATTGCGAGGACCTGAATGAGATGCGCTTTGGGCAAACTGCCTCATTAGTTGAGACCAGGCCAATCTTGCTGGGGATGGGAAAGGAGTCGGAGGAACTGTGGGCGCCGATGTGCCTTTACTCCGCAGCTTCCTGGACGCGCTCGTCGGCCTTGTACATGTACTTGATGTTTCGCTTGAGCAGCAGAAGGTTGGGCGCTGACTTGCGATTGACCTTTAAGGCGCCGCGATCATACCACTCGATTGTTCCTTCGATTTCCTCGCCATCAAGCAACACGATCACCATCGGCGTGTGCGCGTCAATTTGCTTCTTGTAATAAAAGAGCTCAGCGTTGGTTTCCATCGGCGGTGGCGTTCGCTTTCGCACCTGGACGGCACTTTGCTGAGCACGCGCGATCTCTCTCCCGGAATCTCTGCCGCCATCTCGGTCTCCGCTCGGTCCGCGGTGCGAGCCATTATTTGAACGCTCTCGCGGCTGAGGCACTTCGCGTACTTTTCCCTTCACCTCGGCGAGCGTGGTCCTGATCAGTTTACGATTACTCACTTGTTGCTACCTCCAAAAATAAAGACGGGTTAAAAAATCAAACCGCGCGAGACACATGTGGCGGGTATGTGATAACGCGGATCACAGTACACTCGCAGGCTGCCGGCCTTTCGATTGGGACGAAAATTTAACCGTATGGAAAACCCTGCAAGGAATGTCGCTTATGCTACACAAGCGGGAGTTAAAATGCAAAGCTGAAACAGCAGTCTTTGGCGGAAAGACATAAAGCAAAAAGAAAGGAAGGCGCAACCAGGTGGCCTTCCTAATCTTCGCTGAGTTTTGTTGCCTAGTCCGCCTTCTTACGAATGAAGGTAGGAACGTCCAAATCGTCGGGACGCGCCTGCATCATCGGCCGGGGTAAATCGTCCTGCGGACGCTGCACGAAGCGAGGCACAGTTGCAGGCAGACTGGAGATGGATGCGGCTGAAGCAACGGCGACCGCTTCCTCGCCAAAGCCGGTAGCAATCACCGTGATCTTCATCTCGTCACGCAAATTTTCATCGATCACAGCACCGAAAATAATATTCGCATCTTCATCGGCGGCCTCGCGAATGATGGTCGAGGCGACGTTCACTTCATAGAGCGTTAGATCAGGCCCGCCCGTGATATTGATCAGCACGCCTTTCGCTCCCTGAATTGTAGCTTCTTCAAGTAACGGCGATGAGATGGCCTGTTGCGTTGCTTCCACTGCGCGGTTGTCACCGCGGGCGCGACCGGCGCCCATCAAAGCCATGCCCATTCCCTGCATGATCGATTTGACATCGGCAAAATCAAGATTGATTAGGCCGGGCACTGTTATTAAGTCGCTGATTCCCTGCACCGCCTGACGCAAAACATCGTCAGCTACGCCGAACGAATCCGCGAGTGACGAATCTTTCTGGACCGTGTGCAGCAGGCGCTCATTTGGGATTGTGATTACCGTATCAACGCACTCGCGCAGCTCCCGCAGGCCTTGTTCGGCTTGCTGCATGCGGCGACGGCCTTCGAAATGAAACGGCTTCGTGACCACGGCGACAGTAAGCGCCTCGAGTTCAGTAGCGAGCGAGGCAATGATCGGCGCTCCGCCGGTGCCCGTGCCGCCACCGAGGCCGGTGGTGACAAAAACCATGTCCGCGCCTTCCAGCACTTCAATAATTTTGTCGGTGTCCTCAAGCGCCGCCTCACGTCCCACATTGGGGTTGGCTCCGGCGCCCAATCCTTTGGTAAGTCTGCTGCCGAGTTGTATTTTGATTGGCGCCCTGGATCGCTTCAATGCCTGCAGATCCGTATTGGCTACAAGAAATTCGATGCCTTCGATGCCGGCTTCGATCATGCGGTTCACGGCATTGCCGCCGCCCCCGCCGATACCGATTACTTTTATGCGCGCACCCAGTGGGTGCGGATCATCATCAATGAAAATATTAATGCCTCTATCGAGACGAGCGTCCTCTGCCATAGTGATTTCCTCTCTTCCGAAGCGGGAAGGCTTCCAGGGCTTCTTTCTTCTATGTTGGGTAGCTCGCGCCATCGGCATCGATATATTGCGGACTATATCTTGTGCAACCGGGGCGAAAGCATACAACAACTTGTCAAAAAATACTACTGAAACGATTACGAAATCTTGAGACAAAATGCGTCAGTTTGCCGCTGGAGCCGCGCCGGCCCATCGCCAGACGCAGCTCGCTCGCTTGAGCACGACTGGCAACCAACGCCAGGCCGGCAGCGGCGGTCCATGCCGGGCTTTGCACATCTTCGATCAAGCCGCCAAAGCGATCGCGTTCGGGATAACCAACGCGCACGGGAGCGTCGAATACCTGCTCCGCAATTTCAGTCATACCGCTTAAGAGCGCGCCGCCACCCGTCAGCACTACGCCGCTGGAAAGTTGTCGCTCCCATCCCGCATCCTTGATCTCATCGGCAACGTGCATCAAAACTTCTTCGGCACGCGGCTGCAAAATGTCGCAGAGTATCTGACGAGAAAGTTGACGTGGGGCGCGACCACCCACCGAAGGAACGTCAACCAACTCGCTACGTTCCATCTCATTAAGTGAAGTGCTTGAAGCGCACCCGACGCTTCGTTTAATTTTTTCCGCTTCGGGAATCGGCGTGCGCAGTCCAAAAGCGATGTCGTTGGTGAAATGCGAACCGCCAAGTGGAAACACTGCGGTATGTTGCACAGCGCCGCGCTGGTAAATGACGAGCCCGGTTGTCTCCGCGCCTATGTCTACCAGGGCCGCCCCAAACTCCTTGTCGTCTTCAGTTAATGAAGCCTCGGCCGCCGCCAGTTGTTCCAGCACCATGTCTGCCACTATCAATCCGGCCCGATTTACGGCGTTAATTGCATTTTGCCGGGCTGTAACCGGACTGGTAACGATATGCACCTTGACCGCCAACCGGGCGCCAATCATGCCTACCGGATCGTTGATGCCATCCTGATCGTCAACAATAAATTCCTGTGGTAAGCGGTCGACTATTTCGCGTCCCGCCGGCAGTTGAATCGCACAGGCTGAGTCAATTGCCCGCCGCACATCGTCAGTCGTAATCTCGCGATCGCGGCCCGAGACAGCCACAATTGCCTGTCCGTTAAACCCGAGAATGTGAGATCCAGCCAGGTTAATCGTTACTTCCTCAGCTTCGATGCCGCTCATTCTTTCCACTTCTTCAACAGCTTTCTTAATGGAGTCAACGGCAGCGTCCGGGTTAACGATTACTCCCTTTCGCAAACCACGAGCTTCCGATTCTCCTATTCCCACAATGTTGAGCAAGCCACTATCACTCGGTCCGCACGCAATACACGTAACCCTGCTCGTCCCTATATCGAGACCGATTGTGTGTTGCGTACGCTTGGCCATTTAGCAATTGCTCCTTGACTGAAACGATCCTCTGATTACTGTTTGGGTCAATCCGGCTTTCGGTTCTTGTCTAACTTTCTTTGCGCCGCCGTTTCTTCCTTGCGGTTTTTCTTTGTTCTGCTTTCAGTACTTCTCATTGTTTCAGAGTTAGCCGTGGCACGAGTCGCAGCCACAAGGGAATCGCGTTCAGTTGGTTTGTTGGCAGGCGCGGGCGTTGCCGGAGAGTCAAGGTCGGTGGCCGCATTAGCATGAACGCCAGACGCCAGGCCAACGATGGCTCGCTTGCCCTGACTCAAATCAATGTAACTAATGTTCAGGTCGTGAGCTGACTGCTTTTGTCCATCAAGCACATCGAGCGCATCATGCAAACGCTTGCTGTGATCCTGCGAACCCAAACGAACTTCAATATGCGAATCGTCGCCAGCGAGTTGCGCGCGAATGTCCTTCAAATCAAGGAGATTAACTTCACTCACACGTTCCGACAGACCAGCACTATCCCAGGCTTTCTGCAGCTCAACGAATTTCGCCACTCGTTCTCGGTTTTCAGTCTGCGCCCCCGCCGGATCGTCTTCATTCAATCCCCGCAGGAAGAACGGCGGCATCGGATCGGTCGGCAGCATCTCGCCAAGCAATACAGCGTCGTCGTCTACCCAGCGAAATTTGCCGGAGGCAGTGCGCACCACGGCACGTGGCACACGCTCGGTGATGCGTACGCGAATACCATCCGGCAATACACGGGACACAACCGCGGTCCTAATCCAGGGAAGTTTTTCCAGGCGCACGTTCAGTGCCTTAAGGTCAGCTCGCCAGACGCCGGTCTTCTCCACTTCTCTGCGAACGATTCCCTGAACGTCCTCGACTGCGACGCGTGATGTCCCCTGAACCTCAACGTTCCGAACCTGAAAGAAACTCGCTGAGGCAGCGGCGCGATAGCCGGCAAACATAAGAATGCCCACGGCGATCGCCAAACCGACTTTAAGGAGCGCCGGCACGTAGCCAAGCATTGTTCGAAGGCGAGCAATCAAAGCTTCGCCGCCACTCTCGCGCCGCGCAGGACGTTGAGTTGTTGCGCTGGTACGGCGCTGGTTGCCGATACCGCTGCGGTTGCCGACTTTGTGTGCGATTACCTGCTCTCTCACTTCAGTTCCTTTCGATCGAGCTCGTTGTTTTCATCGGGCTCGGTCTTTACTTTTGGCTCGTTCGCGCGCCACAGTTCGACTTCGTATTCCAGTTCGATCCCATGTTCGCGCTTGACCCGTTCACGAACTTCTTCAGCAAGTGCCAACGCATCTTCCGCCCGCGCGCCTTCGCCTTCCGTGACAATAAAATTCGCGTGGACCGGAGAAATCAGAGCGCCACCTCTGCGCGATCCCTTCATGCCCAGTTCGTCGATGATCTTCCCGGTGCCTACAGAACTCGACGGTGGATTTTTGAAGAAACAACCTGCTGAACGAGATCCATGCGGTTGCGTGGCCAGTCGCCGCGACTTTGCGTCTTCCATGCGTGCGCGAATCTTCTCCGGATCGTCAGGAGTCAGGCGCAGCGTCGCGCCCAGCAGTAACTCGCCGTCCTTAAATGAGGTGTGGCGGTAGTTCCATTGAATGTCAGTGCCCGGAATGGGGATTACGCGCCCGTCGCGCGCGACGCGCACAGTTTCGGTGACCGTTCCTATTTCGTGGCCGTAAGCGCCGGCGTTCATCCAGAGCGCACCACCGACGGTGCCCGGAATGCCGCCCAAACCTTCAATTCCCGAAAGCCCCTGACGCGCGACGTCGATGCAAAGGCGCGGCAAGGAATAACCAGCGGGCACAGAAACTCTTTCTCCGTCAAACTCAAGGTCGCCCTTCAATTGCTTGAGACTTAGAACCACGTAGTGGTGATCGCCGTCGTCGGCCAGAATGTTGCTTCCCGATCCCAGCGCTCGCCAGCCAATTCCCGTCCGGTCCATTTCATTAACGATGGCGGCCGCTTGTGCTTCCGTCTCGGGAGACAGAACCCAGTCAATAGCGCCGCCGACTCGCAGGCTGGTTAACTCCGCAAAGCGTTTGCCGCGCTCGGCGGACACGCCGAGCCGGCCGGCGATTGCTTCTATGGCGGCATCGCGCTCGCGAAAGTTATTTTTTCCTGTGACCTCGTCCATAAGATTTAGGCTGAGCCCCTTGCTTACGCGCGGGCTACAACAATCCGTAACCCTGAGCCCTTGCTTACGCGCGGGCTACTGCCCCC
>DATGYM010000472.1:0-5344 GCA_035297925.1 Pyrinomonadaceae bacterium
ACGAGTCCGCAAGCTCTCCCCCAAGTCCAAGATACTTTTTGTAAGCCAAGAATCCTCAGTCGATGTGGTGCACGAAGCGCTTGGCACGGGAGGCTCTGGCTACGTTGTCAAGCCTGATGCTGGAAGCGAACTACTAGAAGCTGTGAGCGGCGTGCTTCGAGGTGAGCAGTTTGTCGGGAAGAGATTCTCTGGTCATGATTTCGTCCATGCTTCGCACGCAGGAGTCTCCCCGGCCTCCTAAGCAATGGTGGTGGCGCACAACTCTGACGATACAGGGTCTGTCAGATCTTGCGTAGTTCATCGGGGGACGTTTGTTCCCAGTGAACCGGACTTTATCCTGACCTTCTTCGAAGGTTGGCTGCTCTCTTCAGTCCGGGATTCGTCCACGAGCACAGTTCTAGCCCCAGCGAGTGATTCTATTGCCCGAACTTTCGGATCGAGACGGTCAGCCCGGTACACCTTGCGACGCCGGGTCGCATACTGAGCCAACTGGTTGGTTCATAACCGGGAAAGCATGCCCTGTGCGTATAATGACCCGCGCGGCAAGAAGCTCAGTTATCCCCATCTTAATTGTGAGGTGGAATTGATGCCAGCGCAGAGCCCGCCAACACAGGCCATCCAAGTCGACCACAACGCGACAGAAGTTCCCCGCCTTGCTCCCCTGTTTCGTCAAGCGTCAAAAGCTATCGCAGCACTTGTCGCTACTTTGGGGCTCGTGGTTCTCTACGGCTGGGCGTTCAATGTACCCGCCCTGACTGTTGTACACCCGACGTTCGCGTCGATGAAAGCCAACACGGCTGCATTGTTCGTGTTATTGGGTACGGCGCTCTGGATTGCGAGCGATAACCAGCGGCAGCGCAGTAGACGCATTCTGGGGCTCTTGGTAGTCATCATTGCTGGATTGACACTTGCGGAGTACGTCTTCCACGTCAGTCTTGGAATCGACCAGTTACTTTTTCGCGACCCACGGACTTCAGTTACGGCGTATCCGGGCAGAATGGCGATTGCAACGGCAATCTGTTTCCTGCTTTTGGGTTCGTCTGTTCTGCTATCGGGAATAAGAAAGTCGCTAGTACTGCGACATGCATTTGTAGTCGTGTGTTTCGTTATCTCTCTTGTGGCTCTGTGCGGCTATCTGTATGGAGCCGAGTCACTCTACTCGATTACGTCCTTCTCCTCGATGGCTCTGCACACATCCATCGGCCTCGTGGCAGCATGTTTGGCCTACCTTCTTGCACGGCCAGACGAAGGAATAATGGCCGTCGCTGCTAGTGACAGCAACGCGGGTCTTCTTCTGCGAATCATGATTCCGGTAATTGTAATTGTGTCCATTGCGCTCGGTTGGTTGAGACTCGAAGGACAAAGAGCCAATCTGTACGACACGCAATTCGGTGTTGCTCTGCTGGTGCTTGGAAACATCGGATGCCTGACCCTCTTGACTACGCTGATTGCCCGATCAATGCATCGATTAGAACGAGAACGTGAACAGACTGAGGATGAGTTGAGGACGTCAGAGGAGAAATTCTCCAAAGCGTTTCGAGAAAGTCCGATGGCTCTCACGCTGAGCAGCAAGAAAGATTATCGTTACCTCGATGTCAACGAAACCTTTGAACAACTAACTGGTTGGCGTCGCGACGACGTGATTGGACGGACTCCGTTCGACATCTCGCTCTGGGTGGATGCCACTGAACGGGTGGGGATGGTAAAGCGACTTGCGGCAGAGGGTTCTATTCGTGATGTGGAGTTTCGCTATCGCCGCAAGGATGGTACGGAGATGGTCGGTCTAGGCGCAGCAGAACTGATAAAGATCGGGAATGAACAATGCGTACTTTCCGTGGTCGCAGACATTACCCAGCGCAAACGGGCGGAGGAGGCTCTCAAGGAAAGTGAACTCCGCTTCCGGTTGTTGGCAGATACGGCTCCCGTGCTGATTTGGATGTCGGGCACCGACAAACTCTGCATCTACTTCAACAAGCCTTGGCTGGACTTCACTGGAAGATCAATTGATGCGGAGCTTGGAAACGGATGGACAGAGGGGGTACACCGTGAAGACTTACAACGTTGTGTCGAGACCTACACGCAAGCCTTTGATTCTCGCAACGAGTTCAGAATGGAGTATCGGCTCCGGCGGAACGACGGAGAATATCGATGGCTTTTAGACATCGGGGTGCCTAGATTCAATCAGGATCACTCGTTTGCTGGTTACATAGGGACTTGTATCGATGTTACCGAACGGAAACAAGCAGAAGAGGCGCTTTCAGGCATCAGCCGAAAGTTGATTGAGGCACAGGAGCAGGAACGTACCCGGATCGCCAGAGAGCTTCACGACGACATCGCTCAACGTCTCGCACTGTTGGCCATCGAGCTAGAACAGCTCCGACAAATTCCTCCCAATTTGTCTGAAGTCCGTAGCCGTATGGGCGAACTTCAGAAGCAAACCTCGGAGATAGCGACGGATGTCCAATCCATGTCACACCAGTTGCACTCGTCAAAACTGCAGGTTCTGGGCATAGTTACGGCCATGAGAGGGTTCTGTCGAGAGTTCAGCAAGCAGCAGAAACTGGAGATTGACTTCCAAACCCACGATTTACCTAGCCCTTTGTCGGCGGACATTTCTCTTTGCTTTTTCCGCGTACTGCAGGAAGCCCTCCACAATTCGGCAAAACACAGTGGGGTACGGCACTTCGAAGTGCGATTCTGGGGAACGTCGGATGAAATTCATCTCTCGGTTAGGGATTCTGGCGTAGGGTTTGACGCCGAAGCGGCAAAGAAGAGCCGAGGTCTTGGTCTAATCAGCATGGAGGAGCGACTGAAACTGGTGAACGGAACTCTCTCAATCGAGTCGAAGCTCCAAAGTGGTACTACGATCCATGCCCGCATGCCTCTAAGAGGAACTGATTCCATGCTGGCAGCTAGCTAGAGCACCCACAATTGCCGAGCCGAGTGACGGGAGTGAAGCGACGTAGGTGTGCCATGCGGCAAGCTTGCCGTGGCGAAGTGCGGTGACTGCGGAGCTGCGATATGTGCCGACTGTCGAACTTGGTGTTGCGGTGAATCGTTCTGTGAATGGTGTGGTGATTATCACATTGCGCATTCGTGCGTGAAGAAGCCTGTACGGAACGAGCGCCAGCCGTTCCCGCTTTCCGACATGCCCGACAAAACTGGTTAGCTTGTTCACCTGTCCCGTGGCAAGTAGGCCGCCTATTGCTACGCCAGAATCGTATTAATGATCCCGTAATCGGGATATCGTTCACTATCCAGACATAAATGCGCAGATCCATGTAATCGCTTACAAACAAAGGAGTTGACGCAAGGTCATTTTCGTTTTATAAAAACGAAAAATGAGCAATATTGAGCACAGCCCTTTTATCCCTGAGTGGCGGCAGCTTTGCCAAGCTGCTTGGTTCGAAACCAAGCCCGCGAAACTGCTGGAACGGATCACCCGCGCTCGAAATGCCGTTCTTGATCGCATCGAAGACCTGCATTCGAAATCGTCGAGTGGCGAACAAGCCGCGCTGCGGAACGCATTGGCTACGCTAGATAATCTACGCAGAAGGCTAGTTGATCCTTCCCGACAGTTCGCAGTGCCGACCAGCTATACCTGGAAAAAGTCATATCAAGCGGCCTTACTCGAAACCGATTGGACGAAGATGCATGAGTGCGTTCAGAGAGCCGAATCTGAAATACACCAAAGGCGGCTAATGCTTTCTCAAGATCACAATGGAACCGATGAGGAAAGGGCAGCTCTCGTCGATGCCATGAGCGCTCTTAGAGTAGCGGCTTCGTGCAGGAAGCCGGTGCAGAACGAACGCAGTCCCTACCCTGTATTTGATTCGCCTGACAAAGCTGGGTAGCGTGTCCGTCGCCCGCCGGGCTAGGACGCACACTTTGCGTTTAACTTGGCAGGATCCTGCACGAAGCGCGGCTAGTCCATTGAGTTCGGACTTGTCGATGGCAACTTGGCTCGTTCAGTCCGCCTCATTCACCCTCCGCATTCCAGCCATCGTCGGCCTGCAACTACGCAGCCTTCAGCTTCCTGAACTTCGCCCAGCGCCGTCTCTGCGCAGCGGCAATCTTCCTGCGACCAGCTATGCTCATTACGCGGCGTGCGCGTTTAGGCAATCGGTAAACAGTTGCAAATGCCACCAGAGCTGCGTCCAATCCTTTTGATCTGGCAGAAACGAAGACAGCGCGGCTTACTTCTTCAGTTTACTCGGCCGTGCAATACGACCTGATCGGCAAGCTGGCCGAGGAGACCACGCTAACCCGTGCGACCATTGGGGCAATCCTGCAAAAAATCAAACCTTCTGTCTTCGAGCTATACCGAGTAAACCCGGAAGACTTCCTGCGCGTTGCTTCCCGTCTTGTGAACGAGCAAAAGGCAACAGTCATTGTGGAGCACCTGGCCTATAGCGCCACGGATGAGACCTACGGGATTAACATCTTCACGCAGCAGCCGAAGCAGGATTTGAGCAAAGGAGTGAAGGCCAACCACCACATCTACGATTATGTTTTCACTGATTCTCAGATTGAGCGGAATTTCCTTGAAGAGCTGGATGCTGGAACTGATATTGAGGTGTACGCCAAGCTGCCAAAAAGCTTCTCGATTCCGACACCAGTTGGCAGCTATACGCCTGACTGGGCAATCGCATTCAAGCAAGGCTCCGTAAAGCACATTTACTTTATCGCTGAGACCAAGGGCTCAATGTCATCGATGGAAATGCGCGAGATCGAGAAGTCCAAGATTAAGTGCGCCCGGAAATTGTTTGCCAAAATTACGTCAGATCAGGTGAAATACGAAGTTGTCCCCAGCTACAGCAAGCTGATGGAGCTGGTGCACTAGGTCCGCTAGCCGTTGCGTGTCCGGGTTCAGCACGAAGAGACGCAATTCAGCTCACGGTATTAGAAGAGAGATACCTTACCGGACTATCCAACCGACGCGGCTTTGGAGGGTGGTGTCGGGAAAGGGAGTCGAACCCCAAGACCCGAAGGTCGTCGGTGGGGGGACCCCTTTCGAGCAGCCTCGCGATCGATAATGCGACCGACTATGCGCTCGCCAAGAACTAACGTGATATGTTGCTGCAGATTGGTTAGCTAGGGGAAGGCGAGGTTTCTAGCATCGGGTTCCGATTACTCTGGGATGCGCTTGTCTCCGGTCACAGGACGGTCACAAGCGCTATTTCGATGTGGTCGATTATTGGGACTCGCTGGAAGTCCTACTGCTTTAGAAGCCGCGTCCATGGCGGTTTCTGTGCTTGGTGCCGGGAGGGGGAGTTGAACCCCCAAGGTACTAAGTACCGGCGGATTTTGAGTTCACAGGCGGATTCTG
Source organism: Pyrinomonadaceae bacterium (assembly GCA_035297925.1). Lineage (GTDB taxonomy): Bacteria > Acidobacteriota > Blastocatellia > Pyrinomonadales > Pyrinomonadaceae > PSRF01. The sequence continues at coordinate 5,330 of DATGYM010000472.1, forward strand.
AACCGTTTGGAAAAT
>DATGYM010000473.1:0-5951 GCA_035297925.1 Pyrinomonadaceae bacterium
AATATTGTTCTCAAAGTCGCAGGGCGAACGGTGTAGGAACCGGGGAACACGTACTTGCGGCCAATGGTGTTGGCTGGACCGGTGCCCAGGGGAATGAGAGGAAAAATCAGCACCGTCCATCCGTGCTTTTCCACAAGCGCGTTGGCAAGGTCGCTTGTGCGCCGCTCCGTGATATATATATCGCTACCTGACGGGAGATACGGGCCATGCTCTTCGAGAATCCCGACGGGCAGAAGAACGACGGTCTTTTCCCGATCAAGCGCTTTGATCTGCTCCGTGTTCATCTCCTTAACGCTGTGGATTTGGGCAAACGCCTGGCCGCCAAACATCGTTAACCCAATGACAAGCAGACGAATCAGGTGAGAGACAGCATGCACCGCATGGGAATTCATGGCCCGATCTCCTTTCCAAAGCGACGCGCCTTGCGCGGACGGTGCTCGATGGCGCCTAACGCCAAGCTCAGCCGTCGCTATTGGCGATCGGTCTGATGCGAATGGTTAGGCAAAAATGCACTGATAGAAACCTGGCACAAACCTTTAGTCCCACCCATCTGGCCTTGACCTGTCTTTAATCGACGAGGCTGACTTCATCGCCGGCGTGAATTCGTCCGCCGCCGCGACTAGGAACCATTGCCACTGCAAACGTTGGCTGCTCCTGCCCAAAAACCCTGGTCAGCGTCGTCAAAATCGGCAAGTCCCGTTCACCTGTCTTAGGGTTTGCATGCGTAGCAAGGCACCTGAGCTTCGGCTTTACCACGTCAAAGTCAACCGTGCCTATGCGAACCTTTCGCCCCACCCAACGTTGCTCCTCCCAAGCACCCAGCCTATCGACCGCGATGTTGGAGCGAAAACGAAGCTCGCTGACTTCGGCAACCCTAAACGCGGCCGCAAGCACGTGGAGACTCCCGCGGCCGTGCAGCGTCACCTGACCAGCCTCTGCGTCGTGGTAGCGCGGTGTGATGCCGTTGCCAACGACTCGTAGCGGGAGCCGCTCCGGATGGCCGGAAAGCGGATTCTCATCGAGCTTGAGCACATAATCCGCCACCGCAGCGGCGATCCGCTTTCTACCTTCATTGTTAAGCACCTCATCCACCAAGACGGTGCTGGCTAAGCTGATGCGTAACCGAAGCGCCTCTTCCTCAAACCTAATGTGCAGACGTGCCAGCCCTGGTGTATTCACAAGGGCCACCATCCCCGTTTTCTTACTCCAGGCATCATCGGCCGCTTCGGTATCAGCAAACCGAATGCCGAGAACACGGTCGCCGGCAATTCTCCCTTCGTCGAGAACCGTCAACGTTTCGCACTCTTCGGGAGTGAAGCCCTTCACAGGATAACGATACAGGGCAGCGACGCGCGGCATTGGTTATATCCTCCGTAGTCACTTGCGATATTAAGCCTAACGTAAAGCTCAGCCGTCGCTGTTAAGCGACCGGTCTGAAGCGGGAGTTAGGTAATCGAATACACAGCGTTGATGCTCGGTTTCCGAGTCTCGCCAGTTTTGCTGACCCGATCGTCCATCGTAAAATCAGCGTGTCGGTCAACGGAGTTTCTCGTGCAAAAATGCCCTGAGCTCCTCCCACCAATACGCATCACCGCTGGTCCTTGAACTGAAAAGATAATGTCCACCCCCCTGATCGTAGCGAATAGTGCGGACGTCTTTGCCGTGCTTCTTTAATGCGTGATCAAGAAGATTGACTGCCCCCAGGCGACCACGTTCATCGTCCACTGCGACTAAAAGGAGGAGAGGGGTATTGAGAGAAGCAACACGTGCAACTGCCTGGGAAAAATATGGGCGTATCTCAGCAGGCGCTGTGATGATAAGCGCCTTGAGGTCATTTCGTTCAAGGCCCGCCATGAGCGTTAAGAGACCACCCCGCGAATGACCCATAACCGCCACTCGATCTGGATCAACATCAGGCAGGGACATAACATAGTCGATTGCTTGCAACAGCTCGGCTAGATTGATGGGAATGTTAACTGGCCCATCGCGCCAGTAAAAATCTCTGGTGGGAGCGAATGCCAAGAAACCATCCGCAGCCAATCTCTGGCACAGGGGCCCTCCGATCAGTCCTCCTGCTCTCGCCCTCTCAAACGCCTGCAGATCTGTCGCCCTGCCATGGCTATAAACCACCGCAGGAAAAGGTCCCTTCCCCTCCGGACGACAGAGTAGAGCATTAGCCTGTTCTCCATCTACAACAAAACCCCTACGATCCTGTGGGGAAGGGATGACGCAACCTTGTGCAACTAACAGAGCTAGAAAGATGATGGGCAAGAGAGAAGACATTCTATTTTTATCTGCGAACGCAAGCTCCGTCCCTTTTGATCTCTCGAGCGAAACCCGGGCGTTTTTAAGGGACGCTGTTGACTAGCTGGACAAACTCCTGGTCAAAATCTTCGAAACCCCTGAGGTTGAGATCCCCACTTGGCGCGCGACCTCCGCGACGCTGATTCCGTAATTTTCCACCAACCCGCGCACGATCTTTATCCGCACCGCGGGCAGTTGTCCTCGTCGGCTGAGAAGCGCGAAGCGGCTTTCTCACGCCGCTGGTTAGCCGTTCGTGGTCATGAAGCGCTGGTAGATGTTACATCGGCGGGGTGAATGCTCAGGTATTCACGTACCTCGAGTTGCATGCGGTCGATCTCGGCTAGAAACCCCGAAACTGCACCGTGATAATTCTCGGGGTTCGTTTCCACGCGCCGCAGATGCGCAACCTGCTCCTGAAACCGAGCAATGCGCTCCAGAGTCACCTTGAGTTCCGTATCGTTTGCAATCATGTCTGCTCCTCCACGATTTCGATGACTCCCCTGCGCGTCCCGTCACGCTTAATCTGCCACCCAGCAATGGTTTGTTCTTCGCCCCCGAGGGCCGCTTAAATTCCAGGCGGAAGATCGCCATCTTTTCCGAGAGGTGGCAGAGAAGCTTCGGTCGTTTGCGCCACAAACCGGTTCTTATCACAGGTTTCCCGGGACGCCTAACGTATCAGGCTGAGAGGGCGAGACCGGCGAGCGCAGCGAGCGGGTCGAAGATCCTTCTCAAGCCGATTGTTAGGCGCGCTCGCAAAATCGTAGCTCCTGAACTTAGGACTCAAATCACGCAGGTGCACGCGCCTTGATCGCATTAGCGCGCGCTGAATGCGTGATGCGGCCATCGGGGCCAGCTGGCAATCTTGCGCGAACCCAGTCGATCACTTTCTCACGATCCTTCTCCGACAGTGCCGCAATTATCTTGCCCCTGGCAGTATAGCTAGGCGTTTGCGACACCCAGAACTCGTTGAAATCCGCAAAGGACATCGTAACATCGATCGTCCTGCTGCCGATCTCTGTTAATTTTGCTCGAGCAAACAACGAGGTTAATGCATCAAGCCCCGAATGCTCGGTGCCCGGCACAGGCGGGACTTTAGCGCCGACCTGCTGCAATCCGTCCGTAATCAGGGAAACGGGCCCACGCTGCGCCGCTAAATCCCAAACATAGCCGGCGATTACACCATGGGGCCGACAAACGCGGCACATTTCACCGAGCGCCTGAGGTCGATCCGAAATAAAGTTAATCACAAGAGCGGAAACAACGACGTCGAAAGCTTGATTTGAGAACGGTAATTCCCGCGCGTCCGCAACGCGGAAATCCACGTGTTGCGCGATTGCTTTCTTGCGCGCAATTTGGATTTGTGGCTCCGATGGATCGATCGCGACCACTGTCGCGGGAGAGCACGTACTGACTATAAGATCGGTAAAAACTCCAGTGCCACAACCGATATCAAGCCAGCGCGCATCAGTGGGCGGTGCGAGCCAATCGAGAAAGATCGGACCGATGGCACCGCTCCAGCGGCCCCCGCCCTGTTCATATGCGGTGCCGTCGCTAAAAACGCGCTGCGTATCCTCGGCCATTTCGCTCCTCCATCTCCGCGAATAAACTGACGACTATCTGGTGTCTCCATGACACATCGATTGCGGACGTTAGTCGCGAAGCCTCGCTGTCGCCTAACGCGAAGGCTGAGAAGCGACGGTCCGCGAGCTTTGCGAGCGGAGCCGTGCGTCTTTCTCAAGCCGTTGGTTAGGCATGGTGTACTGGTGTGGACGCCGGGCTCGCCATGCGACCCTTCATGGCTATGCGAACTCGACGGTCTTGCCGAGTTCGCTATCAGCAAAGCTCCTCCTCACTACTCCTTCCACACGCCCACTTGCCGCAGCACGCTCGCGTGATCCCAATAGATCCGCTCACAGGCAAGCTTATCACCGCGAAACTGCACGACCACCACGACATCAAGGGCGATCTTCTTATGGGTGGGCGGCAAGTTGGGCAGAAGCCACGGCATCGGCTTTCGGTGGGTGAACGTGAGGTGCAGTTCATCCACGAGTTGTCCCTCTCCGACGACACGATTCACGGGCGTCAGTTGTAAATCCTCAGGCCATGAGGGGATAAAGTCATCCCGATAGAAGATCCGCAAAGCATCCTTCCCACGGCCTCCGGTGTTCACGGGCATATGGTTGACGTAGGCATCTTCGACCATGGTAGCTAAAGTCGCCTCGACGTCTTTGCTCTCGAACTCCCCTTTGAGGTGCTCTGCCCAAAGTTGCTCGATGTGTTGAGGGGAAAGAGCCGCCCTCACTGTTTCCTGCTCAGTCATCCTGTACTCCTTCTATAGTCAGTCCACGCGCTGTTCTGTCATATGACCGCCGTCAGTATCTGTTTGATGCCTAACGCGATGCCGCTGAGCCGCTAATACAAAGTAGGATCACTTAGCACGCAATCTCGTTGGCGGCTCAAGCGGCGGGTTAGGCATCGCTGACTGCTCCAGCCGCTGAAGCGTTGCCTCAATGCCGTCCAGCCGCTCCTGCAACTTATCCGTCGCGACACCGTTCTTGTACGACATGATGATCAGCTTGACCGAAACTAAAAATACACCGGCCTCCAACAGCAGGTCATGCGTGAACCCCTTGGTGAAGAGCGCCGCCACAAAAAGGATGAACGTAATAACGATCACCAGCAGCGAGCCAGGATCAAAACGCTTCCGGAAGTTAGCCATTCTGGATGCTTCGTCTGAATCAGCGATGGACTTCTGATCCGCCGCCTAACGACTTTGGAGCTAAGCGGCGTAAACCGTTTAGCCCGCCAGTTGTCTGTTCATTGAATTGTATTCTGTTTTAAGTTTCTGACTGTTTGTTAATTCGATATTCATTTTCATGGCGGGCTGGTTTACGCCCGCTTGAGCGACCTGTTAGGCGGTTCAACAAGATATATTTCAATACAATTTAATTATCCGATTTAGTTAATCGACATTTTAGATGTCGTTTATAAGAAGTGTTAGTAGCAGTGCTCATTTTAAGTTCATATTCCAGCATATTGTTTGAGATTGTGTATATTCTACCAGAACGTATCATTCGGCTATCATTGACAATTGATGTACTTTCAAATGGGAACTCGAACGCTTCATCCCCAATTCTGCGTGCATTACATCTCAGGATTTCTACTCGACCACTTTTCTGAGCAAGTGCAAGTTCAAATACTCCATTATCTCGATCTATTAAAAATCCGGATTCCCAAAAGATTGGCTCGTCATTTGTATGATCTGACGATTTTATCCATGTACGTTGCTCCATGTGAATCACTGCATCTTTTTTATTAATTGTAAAAACGAGTTCTTCACTGTAATCGATCGGCTGAATGGTCGGATATTCAGCATGACCCAATCCGTTCCATTTCCCGATGATAAATGAAAGGTCTCTAATTGAAATACTCAATTGATCAATCCTTATTTGTATGTGATTCTTATTTTGCACCGCCTAACGAATCAGGCTGACCGACGCGGCAAGCGAGCAAAGCGAGCTGGCTGAAGATCTCTGTCAAGCCAATTGTTAGACGCCGCCTTAACTCAGTTTTCTCCGCAACACGACCCGATCTTGCTCCGGCCCCGCATAGTCTTCGATGACTCGAATACCGTCGAGCTTCGCTGT
>DATGYM010000474.1:0-6084 GCA_035297925.1 Pyrinomonadaceae bacterium
GATATTCTAAAGAAGATTGAGATGTTTCGCGAAGAGGAAGAGAAGCTACGTTGGGAAGGCACATTTGGGGCAATCAGTTTAGAGATGCGCGTCGTTTCGCTGAGGCTGAGGACTCTTACCGGAGCATTCTCAAACTGAAACCACAGGACGCTCGCGCCGCCTATGGTCTGGGTAATATTTTTTCCGATCAACAGCGTTGGGAAGAGGCGGAAACCTCTTACCGCAATGCGGTGCTTTGGAGCCCATCAGATGTCGATGCGCTGGTGGCTTTGAGCGTAGTTCTGGTGCAGCCACGCTCCGGCGCCAGCAACGCCAAGCGTTTTGCTGATGCCGAAGCCTTTGCCCGGCGGGCCGTGCAACTGCAACCAAAAAATGCCGTAGCCTGGGATCGACTGGGCGTGGCGCTGCAGGCCCGTGGACTTTTCAACAATGAAACTGAGAACGCATACCGCCACGCGGTTGAACTCGATCCGCAGTTTCCAGTGGCCTATGCGCACCTGGCCCGCGTTCTCAACCGGCTACGACGCACGAGCGAGGCTGAACCGCTTTACGCCAAGGCGACGGAGCTGGCAAAGGATCCGGCCACGTTGAACCTCATCGCCGAATCGCTGCAGGCAGAGCAGCAGTGGCAAAATTCTGAGCCCGTATTGAAGCGGGTACTAGGACTTGATCCGCGTAATCCAACCGGGCTTTACTTGATGGGCCGCATGCTGGTGGTGTTTAAGCGGTATCAGGAGTCAGAGCCGTATTTAAAACAGGCAACGGAAGTAAGCCCGCGAGCGTTTCAACCGTTCAATCTTCTCGGCCGTACCTATCTCGCACTGGATCGTTTTGAAGACGCCGAGATGACTTACGAACGAGCTGCGGCGCTTGCTTCAGAGGGTGACAAAAAACAGCTCGCCGGCGTCTACGGTTTCGAAGGCGTGGGTGACGGTTACATGAAAGCGAAAAACAAGACGGGCGCGGCCCGCGCTTACAAACGGGCTTTGGAACTCGATCCGGAAAACAAAGCAGCGGAACAAAAACTTGCCAGGGCGCGCTAAGGGGCGACCAGATCAATAGTCTGAACCTTAATTTCAAAGGAGCGGATCTCTCTCATGAAGCGTTGCCCGAAGTGTAATCGTACTTTCCCTGACGACAACCAGAAATTTTGCACGTTCGATGGTGGCCTGCTGGTCATCGCCGACAAGCCCTTCGATCCCAATGCTACAGTTCATGGTTCGTCTGCAGATCTGAATCCTCCACCTGCGGGTGAGCCGGATTTCGGAGAAACTATTGCCACCTCCTCTTCTGCTCCCACGGTAATTTTCCCGAAGGACACGGCTCCCACGGGCTCGACTACGTCGGGTAATGTGCTACCGCCGCCGACTACGCCACCGCCTGCGTCGGCGCCCCCAAAAACTCCGCCACCACCATCGACGGCGCCACCAAAAGCTGCGGCAACGCCGTCAGCAAGTACCGCGATCCCGCAGGCGCAGCGTCCTACGCAACCTCCGCTCGCAACTGCGCCGGCCGGGAAAAGGTCAAAGCTCCCGCTGATCCTCGGGATACTCGCCATACTCTTGTTACTGATTGTGGGTGGCGTGGTCGCTGCCTTCTTTCTCGTAGTTAAGCCGCGGCTTGGCAGGCTGAACGCAACACCTCCAGTTATCGTAAAAGAGACGCCACCCGAGAACGTCAATAGCAACGCCAACACGAACAGCAGCGAACCCAAGGCGGAGGAAAGCGAGTTTGTCGCGCCACCGGATACAAGTAAATTTACAAATGCGCGCGCAAATCTTGACGGCAAATTAGCGGAACATTATTTTGACTTTTCGTTTTACTACCCAAACAACTGGGAATTGGACCCGAAGGCAGGCGTGCCCGGCGCCAGCAATTTTGCCAAAGTTGAGAGAAGACTGCCGCCTGATTTTACCCAGGAGAATTTCGCGGTCGGTTGGTACACAAGCAAGGGAACTTACGCCGCCGATGAAGCGACCTTTCCACAGTTGGTAGAGGCGCTCGGCGCGAGTCTCGCTAAAGGGTTTCCGGACTATCAGAAGGTATCCGAGGGACCAACGAAAGTGAATTCGCTCGAGGGTTACGAGTTTCGCTTCACCAGTGTTTCGAAGGGAAGTGAAAAGGGCGACATCCAACTATGGGGCCGGGTGATATTTTTGCCTCCCGGCGTTGAGGGTGAAGCGACGGGCGCGACTCTGGTTATGCTGGCCACCTCTCTGGCTCCGGAATTGTCGGGCGTCGAAGATGTGGGCGAGAGAGGACAAATGCCGGTCATCCTCGAATCCTTCCGCCTGGGCACTCGCTAAACGATCACGAGAATACCAACCCCACAGACACGGATAACACAGAGGTAGCACAGAGAATTTCAACTTGAGAGCCTACGAATCCGTTTTGTTCTTAGCTAATTTGCTTGCGCGAATGATATCCTGCACTCGAAAGGCGCTTGAGCCCAGGTAATAAGAAATGCAAGAAAAGAAAAAGAAACACCCCCGCAAGCCACTGTGGACACCCGCACGCATAGCCTTCACTGTCGTCGTTTTGTCGCTTGTTGCCGCGTTTGGCATTTCCAGTTGCAGTTCCAGCGATGAAAGAAGGGCGGAACCCGCCCCTCGCGCTGCGAATCCTTCTGTTAAGATTGCGCCTGCTGCTCCGCCGGCTGCATTAACGATGCTGCCCGCGAATGTTACCGACGCTGAACTGCCCGCGGCTAGCGGCGCCCCAATAAAACTTTCGAGCTATTCAGGCAAAGTGTTGCTTGTAAACTTGTGGGCGACGTGGTGTGGTCCCTGCCGTCTGGAAACGCCGGAACTGGTGAAGCTGCACCAGGAGTTTAAGTCGAAGGGTGTGGAAATGGTGGGCTTGTCGACAGAGAACCCTGACGCTTCGGCGGATAAGGTGCGCGAGTTCATCCATAATTTCAATGTGAGTTATCGCATAGGCTGGGCCACGCCGGACGTGGCGGTAACTTTGATGCAGGGGCGCGATGCAATACCGCAGAGTTTTGTAATCTCGCGTGATGGCCGAGTCGTGAAGCGGTTTATCGGGTTCAACCAGGTGACCACCCCGCCGCAAATCAAGGAAGCGATTGAGCAAGCTCTTAACGAAAAAGGCACGGCTGACTAATCACTCTTCGTTTTCCTGTCGTTTCAATTCGCGCTCGGCTTCCTTTACTAACTCCTCGCCTTCCTGTGCCAGTTCCTCGTCCCGCAGACCGTCGGCGACCTGCTTCTTGGCTTCGCCTTTCAGTCTCTTCATCTCGGCTTCGACGCGATCTTCTACTTGATCAATCGGTGCCCGCTCGCCGGTTTCATCCTGAGTTTGAATATGGTCCTTCTCAATCCCCATGCTTAACCTCTCTGCTTCCCTGATTAGCTTTTTTCGACAGTTGTTCGCGCCAAAAACTTAAGATCAGTCTACCCAAAGTCGATAGTTCATGCCAGCGGGGCCTGAACAGTAATGCGGACTTTTACGTGCGTACACGAGCAATTCTTCCCACCTACCGTATTTCCGCAAGGGCTTTCAGCCGTGATTACGGGGCTTCACCTTTGCCATACAAAGTAAGGTCGCGCCGGGGGAATCACGCTCGACAGCGACGAAACTCTTAGTTACACTGGCCACCGAATGAAGCTTCTGTTTTCCCTGAGAATTCTTCGCATAGTGCTCGCCTTGACTGTCGCTCTTTGGATGGGTGGCGCGGGCTGCATGTTTGGCTGCGAGAATATGACTACCGCGGCGGCATCCAGCGAGACGCGAACGCTGTCACTGTCTATCGTGGCCTCTGGGGACGCTTGCAGTGCGATGCAATCTCATGATTGTTGTGCGAGGCATGGCAAGAAATCCGCCGCGAAGACTGAAGCCGATACTTCCAGCGATGCAGCCCTTGGTCTACCTCAATTTAGCGGCACGTCACAGACGATTATCGACTGCCCTCTGGCCGCAAACGCCGTGGTGGCTCTAGCAAAATCCAGCTTTGAGCAAACTAGTGTTGCTCTTTCGGTTACCGGCGCCAAAAATAGTTTTTCAGAAAGTCCCGAACCAGCACGTTCTTCTGCGCGCTCGCTGCGCTTACCCAACCGCGGCCACACCTACCTTTGCTGTTGCGTTTTTCTGATCTAGAAAGTTCCCGAGACAGGCATTCAGCCTGCCTACCCCCCCGTGGATAGACTGCTAAGTCTGTCATGGCCGGTATCAGTGTGTTCGACGTTTGGGCGGCTGCCCATCGTTGAGGGCACAACTGATTCCGCGGTAATAATCTTTCTAACAGGAGAACAAAATGAAAAACTTCAAAGGTTTCGCTCTGGGCCTGGTGCTCGGAATCGGCCTGGCCGTTTCCAGCATCGGCTTTGCACAAAGCGCAACGCAAACAGATCCGAAGAAAGAAACTGAGTCGTGTTGCGCTATGACAACCTGTTGCTGCAAGGGCGATTCATGTTCGATGAAGGACCACAAAAACCACTCGGCGAAAACGGAAGGCTGTTGCTGCTGCGGTGGTGACTCGTGTGACATGAAGATGAAGCACGAAATGGACGAAAAGCCCAAGGGCTAACCAGGAGGGAACTGGAGCGGGCGTCTGCCAATTCGGTCGGGAGTGCGCCCGCTCCTTTTTAGGGTAATGAATACATTTTTCTCGATTTGCAAATTTCAATTGCTGGCGCTTGTGCTGTGCTTCGGGAGCTATCAGATCGTCTACTCGCAACATGAGGGGCATAAAATGCCGGCAGGTATGCCGTCGCCTTCACCGTCGCCGAGTCCCTCGCCGATGCCGAGTGCGAAACCAATGACTGAAAAGCCGCATGCTGATATGCCCGGCATGACTATGCCTAACGCTGCAGCATCACCCTCGCCCGCTGCATCACCTACGCCGATGGATATGGGGGAAATGAAGGCCCCCGGGAAGGGCGAGATGGGAAGCAGCGGCACAATGAACATGGGGCCATTGCTGGTCATGTCCGGTGAAGACATGGGTATCCGCGTTGGCTCAAGCGATAAAAATATAATGTCCATGGCCGCGATGGGGTCCGGCACCGCATGGCAGCCATCGTCAGGTCCCATGCACATGCAGCAAAAACAATCGGGCGACTGGCTGCTGATGTTTCACTACAACGCGACTGTAGGTCTTAATTCGCAGGGTGGCCCAAGAGGCGTCACAAAGTTTGAGTCGGCAAACTGGTTCATGCTCATGGCCTATCACAAGCTTGGCAGCGGCACCTTGCAACTGCGTGGCATGTTCAGTTTTGAGCCTTTCACTTTTCCCGCCGGCGGCTCTCCACTCCTTTTTCAAACCGGCGAAACTTACAAGGGTCAGGCATTGATCGACCGGCAACACCCGCACGATCTGTTTATGGAATTGTCGGCGCAGTACACACTGCCCCTCGGCGAGCGCGGTACCTGGTTCGCCTACTTTGGTTATCCCGGTGAGCCGGCGCTCGGGCCAGTCGCGTTTATGCATCGCGCCTCCGGTGCGGAAAACTCTTCAGCGCCGCTTTCACATCACCTTCAGGATTCCACTCATATCAGCTTCGGCGTGTTTACAACCGGATTCACCTATCGCTGGTTGAAGCTTGAGGCTTCAGTCTTTAACGGCCGCGAGCCGGATGAGAACCGCTACGACTTTGATTCGCACAAGTGGAACTCGCGATCGGCACGGCTTTCGCTGGCGCCAAATCGCAACTGGACAATCCAGGCAAGCTACGGTTTTCTAAAGAGCCCGGAAGGACAGGAACCCGATACTGATATCAGACGCACGACAGCCTCGGTGCAGTACAACAGGCCGATCAAGCACGGCAACTGGGCCACGGCTTTCATTTGGGGACGGAACCATGCAAGTAGTCCCGGCGAAGTTCACAATCTAAATGGCTACACGTTTGAGTCGACAGTCAATTTTCTGGACAAGAATTATCTCTACACGCGACTGGAACTTGTCGACAAGGATGACTTACTACGCGCGGTTGATCGCGCGCTCCTGGGAATCACGGACCATCATCCTTCATTTCGGATTGGAGCCTTGACCTTTGGTGGCGCTCGGGATGTTGTGACCAGCGAAAAGTTATCGATCGCTATTGGCAGCGACCTGACCTTCTATTC
>DATGYM010000475.1:0-5545 GCA_035297925.1 Pyrinomonadaceae bacterium
AGCGGTTGAACGGCTTGAACGTTTTTTACGGACCGATCCCCATCGGGATTTTGAAACTCGCCATCGGCATGTCTAATTTTGGATTAAGCTTCTTTTATTAATTTTCCTTCAAAAAAGAGATTTATCCTGGCTGTAAATAACCCCTTTTCGCGTAAGACGGCAGGTTTCCCTCCTACCTCGAAAGCGATTTTTTTGGGGACGTCCAGCCACTGAGAATTCTTCCACGTCTGTACTTCGTCTCCGTCGACCATTAGTTTGCCGGTCCTGCTGTTATTCCTGCCATAGTCAACTTCGATCCGGTGTTTCTTCCCTTCGACTTCTACTGACCATGTCCTATCCATCGTGTTTCTCCTAAATGGGACGAGCCTTCCAAAGCTGGTAGGCTGCCGTCCAAAAGTTTCATCACGCAATTCAATTCGTGAGCTTAACGTATGCCAAATTGGTAAGGATTACTGTCCAATAGTAGACAAAAATTATCGTGGGCTTTGAGCGACGCGAGAAAGCGGCAACCGCCAGGATTGAAACTGTATTCTCCATCAATCCATTCACAAGGCCATTAAACCCCGATCGGGACCGCTGCGCGTGCCTGATCACCGCTGGGTATCTGCGCGAGCAGCGCGATATTTCTTTTCAAGACGGTCCCGTATTGGACAGCAAGCCCTACCGAGTCAGCGTAGTGTAGAAAGAGTTAGGTAGGCGCGCGGTCAAGGACGATCTGCGGCTCGCGACAGCTAAAGGGTAACGATGGTGCCGCTCGCCTGCATAAATGCCGGGCAATATTGGAAGGGACAAGACAGACAGTTCACAAAGACATGACCTTATTAACAACGCGGCACGATGCCGCACAACCATACGAGACAACCGCTTGGCGGTTCGCCTCGGTGCTGGAAAGGAGCACAGTAATGAGTGGAAAAATCGACCAGATCAGGCGGATCAAAGAGGCAGCAGGTGCGCCAGCCATTTTGCCAGGAGGACGGACAACGAAACGACGACTACTGGCTGGGGTGCTGCCGCTCTGCGCGGTGGTGTTGGTGGCGGTGGCGTGCACGGGTCCAGCAGGTCCAGCAGGTCCGACCGGGATGACAGGGATGACCGGGGCGCAGGGCTCTACCGGAATGACCGGCGTGCAGGGATCTACCGGGATGACCGGCGTGCAGGGCTCGGCTGGAATAACGGGCGTACAGGGCCCGGCAGGAATCACCGGGGCCCAGGGAGCGCCGGCGTCGTCGCAGCCGGGGGTTCGCTGGACGTTGGTGAAGGAGTTCATGTTCGACTATGACAGGTCGGACATCCGGAATTCGGAGTCGAGAAAGCCCGCCGAAGTCGCGGCCTACATGAGCGAGAACCCGTCCGTGCGGCTCGGGATCGCCGGCTACACGAATACGCAGAGCAGCGATCAGTACAATCTGCCGCTGAGCCAGCGCCGGGTCGCGACCGTTCGTGACGCGTTGATTCAGGCGGGGGTGCCGGCGGACCGGATCGAGACCGGTACGTTCGGTACGGATCGGTTCATGTGTAATTCGTCCACAGAGCAGTGCTCGCAGCGCGAGGGGCGAGTCGAAGTGCTGGTCCGCGCCAGCAGCTAGCACCCCGCGGTCGAGGATCTCCTCCGCGTACAGGACGCGAAGGAGATCCTCAGGTTGCCGGGCTTCATCGGCCAAGGTCCACCGAGCGTCATTGCCGCCGTGCTGATAGACATAGGGGGAAGATGATTGGTGCTGGCATGCATATTTGACTTACTCGTAACAATTGACGACGCCGCTAGAGTGCTCAAAAATAGCTCGCAATCGGCGTCAGTGAAAGACACTTTCTGGCGCGCATTGCCACAACATTTCCTGAAATAAACAGCCGGTTAATATTGAACCGAACTTCAAAGATTAGTCGGTTACTGTTGAGTGTGTCGGGGTGAAATGTGGGAGTAACAGACTATGGAACTATTTGCTACGCGACTTCTTATAGCCTTTGTAATACCACTTGCCCTTGCCGGATGCGTGTCTGGTGAGAACGAGAATCAAGAGGCTAAGAAGATCGCCGAGAAAGTAAAACGACAGGCCGAACTTTCCGAAAAAGCTGAGGGCAGTCAGGATTTGGTGAAGGACGAGGTTACCGTCAGAAAAGGCGACAAGGGTCAACCGATTATCGAACAGGTCGGAGAAGCCTCATCTTACGGCCGAGGTTTCCGCGGAAAGAAGACTGCCACCGGCGAAAAATTTGACCAAAATGATCTAACTGCGGCCCATCCGACCCTACCTATGGGAACGCAGGCAACTGTAACAAACCTCAAGACTGGAGACTCCGTCGATGTCAAGATTAACGACCGGGGTCCCTACGTCAAAGGGCGTGATATAGATCTTTCAAAACGTGCAGCTAAAGAACTGGGTATTACTAAGGAAGGTGTCGCTGCTGTGAAAATTGAGGCAGAAATAGCCCCCGCTGACAAAAGCAAGGAGAAGAAATAGCCGGGACAGGCCGAAGCGTGCCTCCGCACGTTTTCCCAAGCGAATACCTTTTGAGCGGTTGCTTTGGCGAGCTGCTCACCGCTGACGACTCGTTTAGCTTTTTTGTTGGCCATGTGACGGCAACCGAAAGCGACCATGCGCAGCATGCGATGCCTGTCCGCCTCGAATGACGATCCATGACATACGATAGCCGCACCGGACGCAATGACCATTGACGGCTTGGAGCGCTGTGTTGCGTCCAGGCTCGCGAAGGACGATACCGAGGTATCCATTATAACGTGAGGGTTAAAAGGGGGACAGGCTACTTTTTTTTCACTCCGCGGCCGGCCGCGCGGGCGCAATGTACTCCCAAGTCCGAACGTCACCGCCATTTCCGTTTGCCATTCCGATTGACCAAACGGTCGTTGCCGATTCAAGCACTCGCGTATAGTCGCCACCTGCAATTCATCTAGCCGACTTTCCAACTGCTCTGACCACCGAATCTCTTCATCCACAGGTGAACGATCCACTAGCTGCCTTCTACGCGCACTCGACCATGGCCACTCGTGGACCGTCTCCGACAAGCCGGCACGGACCGGATTCTGTAAAACGTAACGTAAGGTAGTGATCAAGTGTTCATCGCGCTGAACTGCAAAGCTCTTAAAGCGCCCCTGCCAAACATGTCCGCTGCTTCCATAATGTTTGTGATAACGGCGCACGTGGCTTGTCAGCAGCCACTGCATGAACTGACTCAATGCGGTTTGGTGAGCAGGTTCGACAACGAGGTGAAAGTGATTTGGCATCAGGCAGAAACCGAATAGCTTAACCCGATGTCGTTTCTTCGCTTCAGCCAGGAGAGATAGAAAAGCTTCGTAGTCTTGAGTCTTGTGGAATACCGTGCCGCGGCCGTTGCCACGGTTTATGACGTGGTATGCGTAACCGCCCTGTTGTCCGCTAGGAATTCTCGGCACGAAGCGCTTCTACCACGCGCGCCGTCGGCCTTACAATGAAAAAGTAGCCTGTCCCCTTTTCTCTTTCTCAGGTAGCGGCGACGATCGCGCGCAAACTTCGAAAGACTTTTGATCTCAAGCTTTTGAACGAATCGCCTGGCTAAAACGGTTTGAACAGAGCAAAGCGGTTGAACGTTTTGAACCTTTTGAACGCGCCTCGGTTTCTAATGAGGATGCCTTATATGATATCTTCTGTTGTCAAATCACCATCTTGCCCGGTCCGACCCGTGCCCCAAGGTTGCTCATCACTTTCCCAACCGGATTGCCCGGAGATCACCTATAAGCCCAAAGGCCTGAAGCAGCCAGATTACCACCCCAATCACAACGACGGCATTGAGGATATTTTTGATCTTCGCATCCATCGGAATATATGTATTCACAAGCCACAGCAATACCCCGACTACGATTAGCACAACGACAACATTGATAAGCGGCATAATGTTCTCCTCTCTTTCGTCCCCAGACGTTGGCACCCCGGTCATGCTCGTTTGAAAGT
This sequence comes from Pyrinomonadaceae bacterium, assembly GCA_035297925.1. Lineage (GTDB taxonomy): Bacteria > Acidobacteriota > Blastocatellia > Pyrinomonadales > Pyrinomonadaceae > PSRF01. The sequence continues at coordinate 3,945 of DATGYM010000475.1, forward strand.
CGCCTCTGTCCCATTCCGGGAGGCGACGTGCCCTAACAATGTGCTGTTCTGAGACATAGGGTAAGTCTCACACTTTCATTTGACGATATGCTAACTCGGCCGTGGTTGCTGTCTAATATTGAACGATTTTGGAAAATCATCGGAAGGCCCGCACTCATGAATAGTAGCTATAGAATGAGCGCACCATGGGTGGCCAAGAGCATGGGGTTAAAAGATTGTAGTGAATGTGATTGTGCTGAAAAACCCTCTGTTAAGCAAAATCGAGCAAGTTAACCGGCATCGGCAATGTGGAAAGGATATGAGAGATCTGCTGGAGTGGATCGCCACAGAGAATCCCAAGCTCGTTGAACGTGAGGCGGTGAAACTTCTGCGGCGAGTCTTTGACGAGCAGTTTAAGGTGGTCGATGGAAAGCTGGAACTTGTCACCCAGCGGCCGGCTCGCGCAGTACAGAACCCACACGATCCTGATGCGCACTATTGCCGATAAGAAGACCAAGCAGTGGACCGGCTACAAAGTGCACGTGACCGAGACGGGCGATCCAGAACAACCGATCAAGAAAAAAGGCGAGCCCACCGAACATTTCATTACCGAGATGTTCACCACCGAAGCGGCCCAGGACGAGATGGCCGGTTTAACCGAAGGCAAATTCTAACCGAAGGGGTCGCGCCATGACCGGTTACTTATTTCAAGAAATGTTGTATTGCAAGACCCTAAAGCATGTCGCCGTAACTTGCAGCCCATGTCAGTCCGCAATAAGATTTCGCCATCAGATTCTTGGGACAATAAGGAGGGCTCAATATGGCAGTGACTGTGAAAAAGATCGTCTTGTGGCGAAAAGAGGTTGAGAATAGGACCGGAATTCTTGCTAACGCTCTTGCGCCGCTTGCCAACGCCGGCACAGACATCCATGTGGTGATGGGCTATCGCCATCCGGGCCAGGAATCCAAGGCCGCAATTGAGCTTTATCCGGTTACGGGGAGGAAGTCCGTTACTGCGGCCAAGGAAGCGGGATTCAGCGCGTCAGCCATCCCGGCTCTGCTGGTCGAGGGCGATAACAGGGCGGGCCTTGGCTATGCAACCGCGCAGGCCATTACCGGTGCGGGCATCAACATGGATTTTCTTGTGGCCCAGGTGGTGGGGAGAAAATATTCAGCGGTTTTTGGATTTGAGTCTGACGCAGACGCCACAAAGTGCGCTGCGATAATCCGAAAGGCAACGGCTGCTAGGAAAAAAAGATAAAGAACCGGTCCTGCTCTACCAAGTTTCTATTGTTTACGAGCTTTGGTTTTCTCCTCGAACCAAACCACAAGAGAAGTCGCCCCCACCGCCTTCCCGTTAATCAAAAGCTGATCCGGGGCGACCACTACGACCTCAGCGATCTGAGGCTGAGTCACAAACACTTTGTTTGCCTTTCTAGGTAAGCGAACAACGACGGACTTGTTGACGACAACCGGAATCGAGGGATACACGAGAACATTCTCCGTATCTTCCAGCGCCGTGTTGGACTGAGCATCCAGTTCTCCTGCGGCAAGAAAAAGGGAAATGAAAGTCAAAATTGCGAGCGGCGCATACTTCATACTTTGCCGGTTGTAGCTGGGTC
>DATGYM010000476.1:0-21269 GCA_035297925.1 Pyrinomonadaceae bacterium
GAGCCGGTGTCGGGGAAGCCGTTGGACTCACGGTCGCATGCAAAGGCATCTGGTTAGGAACGCCGGCCGGCTGCGCGTCGCCAGGGGTCTTGCTTCTTTGCGCGAGGTCGAATGGTTTGTCAGTTGCCGGAGACGGTGCGCCGGCAGACACGCTCGTTGCTGGTCCGATTCGTTCGTCGAGACCATCGAGCGAGCCGTAAACTTTGCGATACAGTTGCTCGATTACCGCGCGACGAACCGGATCAAACTCGCCGGAGTTATAACTCTTAATGTAATAGGAAAGCGCTTCCGCTTTCTTGTCCTGGCGTTCGAGAGCCACACCAAGATGCCACAACGACGCACGCGCTGCCGGTGTGCCTTCCGGCAGAATAGTAACCGCTCGCTTCAAATGGTCGACCGCCTCGTCAAGCTTGTCCTGATTAAAGAGTGCCCAGCCGGAAATATCCTCGATGCGTCCACGCAACAGATTCGATAAGACATTGCGCGGCGCTTCAGGAATATCGGGAGTGCCTCCGGCGGCAATGGCCCGCGAACGAATAGAGCGAAACTCGTCCGCCTGCACCGCGAGGGTCAATTCCGGCACGGTCAACCCCGCGTCGGCACTTGTGCGCGCCGCTTCCGCCAGTTCATAAGCAGCCTGGAAACCCACACCTCTTTGCAGCAGCCGGCTGGCAGCGTAGAGCTCGCGATGCGCGCGGGCGGCATCGTCGCCCGTAGCGAACTCTTTTGCAGCGGCGATCGCGCTTTGCTCACTGATTGTGCCTCCGCTTAAGTCAGGATCAATAGCAGAGGCAAACGCTAAAAGCGCCTTGAGAAGTTTTGCGTTGCTCTCAGTGTCGGCGGCAGTTGACTGAAAAATACTCGCCCGCCGCTCGGGCGCAAGCAACTCAATAAAACTTGTCGCATGGGTCAGCGCCTGGCCGCCCAGCCGGCTTTCAATCTGGCCATCTTTGAGACTGAAAGATTGCATGAGGATTTCTGCGGCTTCATCGTAAAGTCCGGCCGCAGTCAACGCGCTTGCCAGTTCGTAATCGAGCGTCGGAAATTTTCCGTATTGTCGCGCAAAGCGCAGGGCACGTTCCGCATCGAGCGGTTTCCGCTGCGCTATCAGCGTCCGGGCCAGCGCAATTTGCGACCAGGTGTAACGCGGCTCGATGGCCACGGCTTTGCTGGCCAGATTAAAGGACTGGTCGGTGTCGTTATGAGCCGCAAACCAGTAAGCTGCGCCGGCCAACAGAGTGAGGTTCGGCGGATTTGCCTCGAGCGCCTTATCGAGTTCGGCTTTCGCTTCTTCGGCGCGTCCCAAATCGAGCAGGGAAATGACCATGCCGGTGCGCGCGGCTTTATCGTTGGGATCGGCCTCGAGCAGTTGTCGATACTGAATCAGCGCCTCATCAGCTTTCCCGAAAGCGCGGCTGAGATCCGCCAGGCCGCGGCGAGACACTTTCGAGTTAGGATCGAGTTCAAGCGCTCGCTTGTACTCGGCGACTGCTTCATCAAGGCGTAGTGAAATATGCAGCGCCCGCCCCAGGGCCTGATGCGTCTCGGCGAGATCGGGAGCCAACTGGACCGCCTGAGTGGCTACTCGAGTGGCTTCGGCTCCCTGTTCGATACTGATGTAAAAACCGGATAGAGCCGCCAGCTTCCTGGCGTCGCTCGCAAACTTTGCTTCAATGTCTTGCGCCGCTTTCATGGCCGCGGCGGATTCGTTACGCAAATAGAGATTCAACGGAATCTGAGAAATCACTCCGGAAAACAACTTGTCCGAAGGATTACCTGGAGCGTCAGCGATAGCGAGCAGCAATTGTTCACTGCCACGGGCGCTGTCTCCTTTCTTGAGTCGTTCATCACCGAGAGCGGCACGCGAGCTAACCAGCAGTTCCGTAGCGCGCGAGCGCGATTTGGACTCCGGATGACTATCGAGGAAGGCTTTCAAGAGCGTGACGCGCTCTTCCAGAGGTTTAGTGAGCGTTAGCTCGACTTCCTCCGATTCAGCTTCATCGCCGGCAATGGTTGATGCCGACTTTCTTGGCCTTGTCACCGAGTTGCGTGTTGCGGGCGCCTTGCTCACCACTGTTTCGACAATTGCCGGCGAAGCTACCGGTTCAGGCTGAGTCGAAGGGTTACTTATCTCCTTCGCCCCGGCCGCCGGATTCGTCTCGGATGCGACGGCCGGCGGTTTATCAAAGTCGTCGGTGCTGAACGCCAACTTCTCGGAAAGTGAGCGCACAAGATGTTGGACAGCAACGCTGAGCCCTTCGCTAAACTGACCGGTGTCGACAAGCGCGCGCAGGCGTTGACCCATTTCACCCAGCACTCCTTCAGGCAGGTCGTTTTGCACGGACCTGCTGAATCTTGTGAACGAAGACTTTTCATTGACCGCCAGCACCAGCAGCAAACTTTTCTTTGCGCTGGTACGCGTGGCGATGTTCCAATCCCGCGCGAGTTGCAGTGAGAAATCGGAGATGTCCTGACCACCGGTGGTTTCGACAGTAGCGATGTCGAATTCGATTCCGGTCTTTAGCTTTAAGTTAGTGAGAATATTTTCGAGTTGTTCGCGGGTCTTCTCATTTACGACGCCGGCAAAGTCGTTTACGTGGCCGCTACGAGCGGGAACTTGCGGAGCAGTCTGCGCCGACGCATTTACAGCAAGGGAAAGTAAGAGTACGACATTGCAAGAGGCCGTTATCCATTTTGGCATTCGCTGTCCTGATGATCTCATTTTTGGATTTCTTTCAATGTATGACTCAGGCTTTTGTCGGGGGATTTTGAATGAACGGTTCGGACGTGACGAGGGTAGGGGTGCGCAGTTTAGAGTTCAAGCTTTGGCTTGCGTTGTCAGTTGGCAGCGAAAGCCGCAGCCTAAAGGCTGAGGTTTGAACTGCACCTTCAATCGCATCACTACCCACCACTGTACTGATGCAGTTCAAGTTCACGCTTTGGCTTGCGTCAGTTAGCAGCGAAAGCCGCAGCCTAAAGGCTGAACTCTGAACTGCGCCATCATCGCAACCAGGGTTCTCTGGAGACGCTCTGGGGGCCATGATAACATCGCGTGCTTTTGTCAGCGAATACGTGATGAGCAGCGAGCGGTAGCAGTGAGCAGCGAACATGAGCGAACTCAATGAAGCATGGACTCTCGGACTTGCGGAGGCGGAAGCGCGCGCACGGGCTAAAGGGCGTGCGGACATTGCTGAATATCTCGCGTTGCGCAGTTCCAATGATTTAACGCGAAGCATCGCCGGCGATTGGTTGCTGCAGATGTTTGCCAATGCCGCCGGCGAAGCGAATCGTGCCGGCGCCGCAATTCAGATCTCGAGGGACGACGCCCATCGCTTTAAGGTGGACAACGCCAGCATGGTCGGCAGCCGTTTGAGCCTGGGCAAAGGGGTGCGAATGCTGCGAGTCGCAGCCGGCTGGCCCCGCACGCCTCGTGATGGAGTTATTCGTGGCGGCGGCCTGGCGTGCGGGCACATAACCCACGTCGGAATCAAACCCGCCGATGAAGAGCTGCGCCTGATTGTCGATGGCAACGGCAGGCCGAGCTGGATTGTGATACTCAAGGACGGGCGTCAGGTTGAGGCTCGTGAACTGCAAGAAGCCGACATCAAACATCACCTCGCCATCCTGCTCGGCGATTAAGCTGATTACGCGGCTCACGATTTCCGTTAACCCCTGCACGTTTTCGAACTCCCCCAAAGCACAAAATAATTCAGGCTGGCTTAAACCCGCGTCAGGCTTCCGTTTTCTAATGGTTTGCGGCGTGGGGATTAAGAACAACGCTTGAGGCACGATGCTTGCGAATACGAGTACGGACGACGCTCGAGATGACACGTGTCCCCCATCGCGAGCGAGGAAAACGGATGACCAGGTCTGAAGAAATTTGAGGAGGGGTACTAATGACTAACCGACGCACACTGAGTATTTCCATTTTCGCGGCTGCCATCCTGGCGCTGTGTTTGCCGGTATTGGCAGCCGCACAGGGTGGTTACGGCTATCCGGATTACGGACGTAACCGCAACGGCAATTACGGTCGCTATGACGAGCGCTATCTTCGCGATTCGATTCACCGGCTGGATCGGCTGGCTAAGGACTTCGAGCGGGATTTAGACAGAGCTCTCGACCGTAGTCGGGTGAACGGCACAACCCGCGAAGATCGCATCAATGCGCAGGGACACGATTTTCGCCGCGCTGTCAGCAATCTGAAATCGGCATACGGCAATGGGCGTGATCTCAACCGAAGTCGTGACGAAGCTCAGCGCGTGTTGCAGGAGTCGCAGCAGTTTAATCGCCTCGGGCGTTACGGCGCTGTCGATAATCGAGTAGCTTCTGAGTGGTCGCAGATTCAACAGGAATTAAACGTTATTGCCGACGCTTACGGGCTCGGATACGGCCGCTACAACAATGGTGGCTACTACCCAAATTATCCGAATGGTCGTAACTATCCTGACAACAACCGCAACCGAAACAACAACGATTGGTGGCGCAGAATCCCCTGGCCCAATTAACCCGGCGGTTTCTCAGCAAACTTAATCAAGCGGCGAAGCCTCGCTGCCACTTCAAAGAGTGGTGCGAGGCTTTCGCATGTCAGAGCGTTGATGACAGAATAGCCGCATGCCCGGCACGCTCTATCTGGTTGCAACTCCAATAGGCAATTTGGAAGACATTACGCATCGTGCGCTGCGTGTGCTGGCGGAAGTAGATTTGATTGCCTGCGAAGATACGCGTCACACAAAAAAGCTCCTTAATCATTACGGCATTAACACCGAGACTGTCAGCTATCACGAACACAACGAGCGCGAACGAGCTGCCCAACTGCTCAAGCAACTGCAGGCCGGGACAGACGTGGCAGTCGTCTCAGATGCCGGCATGCCCGGCATTAGTGATCCGGGATTTCGTCTGGCCCGGCTCGCGATCGAAAACGAAGTGAGAGTTGTTCCGGTGCCGGGCGCCAGCGCGTTGATTACCGCGCTGGTGGCCTCAGGCTTACCCACGGATGAATTCTTTTTTGGCGGATTTCTGCCCGCACGTGCAGGGGCGCGGCGTGCACGGCTCGCCGAGTTCCGTTCCTTACCAGCCACTTTGATCTTTTACGAAGGACCGCATCGCATTGCGGCGACACTAAAGGACGCCAGGGAAGTTTTGGGTGAACGCAGGGCGGTGGTTGCACGTGAATTGACAAAGATACATGAGGAGGTCGCGCGAGGACGTTTGAGCGAACTGGCAGCGCGGTTTTCTTCCCCTGGCACTGCGCGCGGCGAGATGGTCCTAATCATCGACAGGACCGTAATTGAAACTGAGACCAGAGAGAATGCTTCCAATACAATCGGCGCGTTGGTCGCCGCTCTGGAATCGGAGGGCGTTGAATATCGCGCCGCGCTCAAGAGAGTCGCTAAAACTCTGGGAATCTCGCGCGACGAGGCCTACCGTCGCCTGTCTGCCGAACGCTCGGTGCAAAAGTCCTGAACTTGAAGGTCCTGATGTGGCGTGTTTGAATAGCTGGCACGACCGCCACACATTCTTGTTTTTGATTAGCTTCTCGCGCATAGAAATCACACCAAATTGCGGCTGTGCTATCAAGACTCTAACTGGCATAAACGTTGCTCGGATTTTTTGCCAGGAAGTGTGAGGAGTTAGCAGCACACAGGGCCCTCGCGCGGGAAGAGAGGCGTCGTCTCTCGGGGGGAGAAGACGCCTCTCAGGCGGTGACGTTCCGACAATTTCCGATCTCTTGTCATGATTACTGAAGACCTCAGCTCTCCCCAGAGAAGAAGGCGAGTCCTCCTATACTATGGCGTCTCGCTCTACTTCCTGCTCATATTAATGCTGGTCATTTCACCGTTGCGTTCGAAGCCCGTTGAAGAAACTATAGTCGTTGATTCACCGCGCCTTGCAAATACCGAAACAATCCAGCCCGTGGTGACTACGCGTCAATTGCCTGTTAGCGATGTGGACGTTGAAATCGCCGGTGACCGTGTCGCGGAAGCGATGGTCCATTTAAAACAGCGGCGGGAGGATTTGGCGCTTAACGCACTGGCGCAGGCGCAGGCAGCCACTGATCGAGCAGCGAAGAGCAAAGCGCGAGAGAGTTCTGCCAAAAATGGGTTATTGGAGACCAACCGGGAAATTGAAAAGGTGAAACAGGTCATCCGCAGGGGCAAAGTGGACAATGCTACGAGGGAACTGCGGGAGGTAAATCAGCAACTCGAATCGTTAAGCTATTGACAGGCGGATTCCAGGAAGCCAGATGCTACTCGCCATCCAGCTTGATTCCGTTCCGTTCGGCCATCCGGTAAAGAGTACGACGATCTATTCCCAAAACCTCGGCCGTGCGGGTGCGGTTTCCGCCCAACGTCTCAAGTAGGTATACAAGGTAACGTCGCTCGAGTTCGGCCAAAGACGGCAAGTCATCGTAGAGCGCTGTCAAAGGAGAGCGGGCCGCCGCTCTCACTTCCGCAGACTGTAACTTAGCCGGAAGGTCCTCAGGCTCGACTTCGTTTCCCCGTGCGCGCAATGCCGCATGATCGATGGCCGACTCCAGTTCGCGCACATTACCGGGCCAGCCATATGCAACCAGAATCTTAATCGTCTCCTCAGCCATCCTCAGCCGGCCGCGCTCAATTTTCTCGGCGGCCAGTCGCAAGAACCGTTCAGCAAGCAGTGGAATATCGGTGCGCCGCTCCCTTAGCGGCGGCACTCGCACGGTTACCACACTGAGGCGGTAGAAAAGATCTTCCCGGAAGGTCCCCGCTTTCACTTCCTGTTCCAGATTTCGGTTGGTAGCGGCCACGATCCGCGCATCCACGCGACTTGTTTTCGAAGCGCCGACGCGGCGAATCTCACCTTCCTGGAGCGCCCGCAAGAGTTTGACCTGCATCGCCGGACTGGTTTCGCCAATCTCGTCGAGGAAGAGTGTTCCTCCTTCAGCCTCTTCCCATAAACCTTTCCTGTCTCCCACCGCGCCGGTAAAGGAACCCCGCAGGTGGCCAAATAGCTCGGCTTCGAGCAGCGTTTCTGTGAGCGCGCCACAGTTCACCGGCACGAACGGACCCAGCGAACGTGAGCTGTGTTGATGAATGGCGCGTGCGACCAGTTCCTTGCCTGTGCCTGATTCGCCAACTATGAGCACAGTTGACCGCGTGGGCGCCACTCGAGCGATCTCTTTGTAGAGTTCGATCATGCAGGGCGAGCGACCAAGCAAGCCCATATCTTCATACGGTAATGAGGTTAATTCCGGTGACGCCGGGCCCTTATCGCCGTCGGTTCTTTCGGTACGTTCAAGCGCGCGCCGGGCGGTGGCAATCACTTCTTCTACCTTGAAAGGCTTTGATATGAAGTCCCAGGCGCCTTCCCGTGACGCTTTGACCGCGGCATCGAGAGTTCCGAATCCAGTAACGAGAATCACGGGACACTGGGCTCGCAGATCCTTCAGGAGGTCGAGGCCTGACTTTTCAGCCTCCAGGTTGACGTCGCTGACTACCAGGTCAAACGTCTCGCGCTCGGCCAACTTGAGAGCCTCATCAGGCGATAGTGCCGTCTGCGCACTCCATCCCTGCGCCGCGAATATCTCACGAAGCAGTTCGCAGGAGGCCCGGTCATCGTCGACTACCAGGATTCGTTTCATGCGGTTGTTGAACCCTCGTTGCAGTTAATTGGTCGTCACCAAAGATACTTCTTCGTTATCACTTCGCTGCTTAACGTGCGAGACGGGAAACGTCAGTCGGAACCGAGTGCCCTGGCCGGGGTTGCTCTCAACCTCGACCGTGCCGCCATGTTCCTGCATTACCTGGCTGACAATTACAAGGCCGAGCCCGGTGCCATGGCCTCGCTCCTTTGTACTGTAGAGAGGGTCGAAAATGTGGGCCAGAATCTCCGGGGTCATGCCCGAGCCATTGTCGGCAAAGTCAACCACAACCTTTCTACTCTTGCCGCCGTCATCCGCCTGGACTCGAGTCGACACTGTCAATTCGCCATTTTGCGGCATCGCGTCAAGCGCGTTGTTAATAAGATTCAGGAAGAGCTGCTGCAACCGATCCGGTGAACCGTCAATCCGCGGCAGCTCAGGATCCAGCTTTTCAATCAAGCGAACGCCGCGCTTATCCAGTGCTGGAGAGGTCGCATCAAAGAGACGACTGAGCAGGTGGTTTATGTTCATAGGTATCAGCTCAATCTCAAACCGCGTGCGATCAAGCATGCCCCTCACAATTCGTTCGATCCGTTCAATCTGTGCGGTGATAGTGCTGATTCGCGCTTCAGCATCGCCGGGATCCCGCAAAAGATCTGACTGAAGCAGCTGCACATGACCACTAATCAAGTTAAGCGGCGTACCTACTTCGTGAGCAAACTGCACCGCCGTTTGCCCGGCCGCGGCCAGGCGGCCCAGCTCATTCATCCGCCGCGTAGTCCGCCATAGTTCGAGGTTGGTTTCTTTAAGCTGGCGATTACGCTCTTCAAGTTCGGCCGTTGCCTCATGTATGCGTTGTTCGAGAATTGTTTGCTGCGCCTCGCGTGCTTGAGTCATCTCCTTCACTTTGCGAATCATGCTGTTGAATTCATTTGAAAGAATGCCAATTTCATCCGGAGATCGAGCCGGCACTGTTTCCTCCAGGTTCCCGCTCTTGGCGCGCGACATCGCGCTTAACAATCGCTCGATGGGAATGTAAACAAGTTGCCGGAAGAGAAAATAGTTGCCAACCATGATCAGAAGAATGGCAATTAACGACATCCAAAGCGTCTTCCGCGCATAACGAAGTGCGACTGTCGCAATGCTATCGAACCGCTCGCTCAATTCGACTGCGCCGCTCAAGCGGCCGCCTGCGCTGATTGGTACAAAGACGCGATAGAGAGAACCGTTGCTCCCGTAAGGATTCGTGTTCACAACTTTAGAGATCACGCCGCTGCGCAACGCTTCTTTCGTTTCGTCGGGTATCTCCTCGATTGCAGAGCTGCCTGCCGCCGACACTCTCGCTAAAAATTCGCCGCCCGAGCGATCCCAAATCCGCACCGAGACAATGCTCGGCCGAGAACTCTTGACGAGGTTAGCAACGCTCGCGAGTGCTTCGAAGTCGCGCGGCACGGGCATGTTGTTTATCTGATTTGCAAAATTGACTGCTTGAAGTTGTGCCAGTTCCTTGTCGTCTTCACGTTCAAGGTTGGCAATGGCGGCACTGGTGGTAACCAGCGCGGCAACGAGCATTCCGATCGTGATCGCTGATGCGAAAAGCGTTGCCTTTGTATGTAACTTCAGAGGCATGGGCTCGACTTAATTATGCTCGCTTGCCGGCGCACGCGCTAGCCGGTGCGATGCCGGAGCCTGGTCGATATTAGAGACTTCAAAATGTAGAGGAGTACCGCGACAACGATTGACACTGGCAGCAGTAACAGTTCGACCTTTTTCAGGTTGGCGATGATCAGCGCTGCACTTTGGCTAAAACCAAATCCCAACGTTACCAGCAACGTCGTAAGGGCTGCGCAGGCAAGCAAGTCGACGAATGCAAACTTGAAAAACGATACGCCACGAATTCCTGTGAAGGTCATGGTAGCCACGCGGGTTCCGAAGATGAAATGTGAGGCCGGTATTTGCCAGAGACCGAAGCGCTGGGCCATAACCTCGGCTGCCTCTCCCGCGCGACGATATATTCGTCGGCGGCGAATCCACTGTGAACGACTGCGTCCGATCCAGAACCAGGCGCAGTCACCTGCAAACGCTCCGATGCTGGCTGTGACTATCGACGGTAAAAAGCCGAAATAGCCAAAGTGGACAACGACGCCAGTCAAAACAGGAGCTACATCTGCTTCGAATGCGGTGCAAGCAAAAACAGCTACCAGCCCGTATTTGATTAAGAGGAGTTGCATTAGATTCCTGGCCCACACCACGGTCCCGGATTGGGCGACCGGCAATGAGCATGCCAGTTACTTCCTCAACGACCCGGCCTCAAAACGATGAAACTTTTGATAATGGATTGCTGTCAGCAGCCGGAAAAGTTGTGGCAGTCCTGCTCAGGCCGCAAAGGTGTCACATTCAAAATGCGAACGGATGAGTTTCCTCTTTAATGAACTGGCCTTTTCCACGCCTTGATCTCATCTGGACGGACGGCATGCTGCTTGCCAATGCGGGAAGACATTCCGCAAGGATAATTTAGACTTCAATTTTTAAGGAGAAAAAATGATCAAGACGAAATACCTAATTCCGCTGGGGATGGCGGCGGCAATCTCAATCGGAGCTGTGACGGTTTCATCCGCTGCCCAAAATAATTCAGGCCAAATGAAGCCGGCAACGACAGCACAAAAGAGCTCTCCGAAAGCAACCCGGCACAAACGAGCGCATCGTCGCAGACATTCCAGGCGGATGCGTAATCATGCGAAGCGGGTACCGAAAGCAAATTCGCTTAAGAAGCTTAGCTGGTGATAACTCGCGGTATGAGGTGAGCTGCGATGCTTGTCACTAAGGGAGGCAGAACCGTTTTGACGTGGGCCAGCGTCCTGCTCTTTGCAGGCACAACTGCTGTCTACGGTGAGCCTCCCACCGCGATTCAAGTAAAGGTCGATACGCATCTTTCAGCGAGCGGTACGACTACTCTCAAGGATTGCAATAAAGAGGTGCCCGTTGACCTGAAGGGCCGGCGGGTGGTGTTGCATATGTACTTGCCCGATGCGGCACCTGAGACGGCGCCGATGGTTTTTTACAGCAGTGGTTCAGGCGGTTGGCATCGTTTCGATCAGCACATCGCGACCGTTTTCGCAGAGCGCGGAATGCCATTCTTTGGTATCAGTACGCACACATATCTGAAGACATTCTACAGCGATAACAGGCCGGCGACGTTTCCGGAAGTAGCTTCCGACTATGCTGAGCTAATCAGACAAGCCCGGACGCTTACAAGTGTAGGAGATTCACGGCCGATCATACTTGCGGGTTGGTCACTTGGAGCAGGCTATGCTCCGCTGATTGCCGCTGACCCCCGGATCAGAACAAACTTGTCCGGCATCATCAGCATCTCGCTTTCCCGCAACAATGAAACAGCCTTGACCCTTTCTCACCGCTTGATGTCGCGTCTGACAGGCAGGACATTTGGTCCTTCCTTTGACGTATTTGACTACTTGAGTCGCCTGGCTCCGTTGCCGGTAGCAATCATTCAAGCGGCGAACGATCGAACTGCTTCGCCGCGGCAGGCCGAACAACTCATTAGCTCAATGGGTCGTGAAGGGCGGCTGCGGTTATTTGAGGTTGCCGGCGGTCGAACTCATTCGTTTAGCGGCGGGCGTGAAGAATTTGATCGCACGCTGGAGAAAGCAGTCGACTGGATTAGGGGGAATGCTCCGGAACCACTGACCGGTGAATGTTCGCCAACGCACAAACAGTCCCTAGCTGTCCTTAACAAGCAATCATAAGAATATGCACTTAGTCAGAACTTCCGCCGATCTCAAAGGACCAAAGCGCGTAAGTAAACGCAGATTCGAGCTTAAACCCGGGCGCGAGCAGCTCGAAGCATGTGTGCGTCGATATGGAACGCACTCCAGTGCTTACGTTTTGCTCGAAGGGTGGAAGCGTTACTTTTCTTCGCCTCGCGTAGACGGGTTTATCGCTTATCAGCTTAGCGCCGGCGTGGCGGTGATTGGCGGCGATCCGGTCTGTGCCCCTGAAGACACCTTGTTATTGATCGAGGATTTCCTAAGGGCGATGACCGGCCGCCCTGTTTGCGCCTACCAGGTTACACCCGACGCGCTCAGTTCGTTTCGTCGCGCCGGATTCGAAGACGTGCAGATCGGTAATGAAGCGATCTTTGATCTAACGAGGTTCACATTGGCCGGTGGAGAGATGGAATTGGTCAGGGCGGCAACCAACAAGGCGCGGCGCGCGGGGGTGGTGGTTTTCGAGCACCACCCGTTTGCACTCGGCGCTGAGAAGCTGAACGACGAACTAATGTCCATCTCGGACGAGTGGCTACGAGCGAAGGGAAGTCACGAGTTGGGATTCCTGTTGGGTTCTCCCGGCCTCAAGCAACGCTCAGCCAAACGTTACTTTGTTGCCAGAGCAGATGGAGGAAAAGGTCGCGTCGAGGGATTTATTGTTTGCGAGCCAATCTATGGACGCAATGGCTACTATCTCGATTGCACTCGTAGAAGAGTAGATGCAATCCGCGGCACTATGGAGCTTCTGACTGCAGAGATTTTTCGCCAGCTGCGCGACGAGGGTTATGAACTGGCATCGATGGGCCTCGCTCCGCTTGCGAAATTGGACGACCCTGACCTGACGCGTCATCCCCGGCTCACACGACTGATGCGATTCGCTTTCGAACGAGTGGAGGAGGCCTACGATTTCAAACACCTCTACCGTTACAAAGCAAAGTATCACCCGCAAGCGTGGGAGCGCCGCTATCTTTGTTTTAACCAGCGACGCATCTCACCGCGCATGTTGTATGCAACGGTGCAAGTCCGCAACGTAATCTCGTTTAGGGAAATTCTGGCGAGAAAGAATCGGAACGTTCGAAAAGAATCTTCCGGGGCCGCAATGCAAAAGAGAGTGGAATCATGGAAACATACGGCATCATTCGTTATCGGTCTTTGTTCGGCGCTCTTGCTGTCTTAGTTGGCATCCTGTTCATCCCCGGCAACGGCATGCTCGTTTCGTTTGCCCAAACCCCTGCAGCTGCCACAAATGGGCAGTCAGGCAAGGACTCCGCCAGCGCCAATCAACAGGAAGCGATACCCGCTGACCATTACGATCCCGACGACAGCAAAACCTTTTCGGAGGTGATTACCGAGGATCGCGACATTTCGGTTCGCGGCCGGCAACTAACTGTACATTTTTATCGCCCGGAAAGAGATAGCCCCGCGATTCCAGCGATTTATGCATGCGGTGATGGCGGGTGGCGAGGACTCGCGCCTCGTACGGCGGAGCAACTGGCACACGAGGGCTTCGCCGTCGCCGGCATTGACTCTAAAGTGTATCTGCGCAATTTCTCTACAGCTCAGGATCCATTAACCATCCAACTGCTCGCCGCCGACTACAGCGAGATCGCCAAAGCATTGCGCGAATATGCAAAGGCAGACGCGCATGCCCCCGTCTATGTCTATGGTTGGTCGCTCGGTGCAGGGTTTGCGGTGGCAGTTGGATCGGATGCGACGACTCGGGCCAACTGGGCGGGCATAATCTCCATCGGTTTGCCGGCGCAGAATCAACTGGTAAGTGGCTTACGGGGTAATCATGCTGACCTGAGAAACCCTGCCAACTCGCGCTACGGTTTTCGCGCAGAAAACGTGATGCCCGCGCTATCGCCTGTGCCGCTAGTGATGATTCAAAGCACAACCGACACTGCCAGCCCGCAGAAAGTCGGTAAAGCACTCTATTCCGCCGCCCGCGATCCCAAGCTGTACGTCTTGATTAAGGCAAACAACCATCGGTTCAGTGGAGCACGCGAGGAATTCTATTCGGCACTGGCCAATGCCGTGAACTGGATTCGTCAGACGCGCGTGGACGCGGCAAACGCGGATCACGCCATTGGGGTAAAAAGCTCGCGAGGCGCCGAATGAGGGGAACGGTACGCATACTTAAAGATGGCCCCGCGGTCGAGCGAACGAAGCCTGCGACGCGAAAGCGCTTTCGCTGGCGCCGGGCACTGGCTGCCGCAATCGTTCTGCTCAGCGCCGCGTCGATTGCAGGTATGGTTTGGTATCACCGGTTCAGCAACCATGTGACCGTGCAGGAGGTTTCGCATGAGGTCCGCCACTCGACGTTTGAAACGTCGCTCCGCGGCGGCACGCCGGTCAAACTTCAGCTTTACCAACAGTCAAATGCCAGGGCCCAGCCGGTGATAATTTTCAGTAGCGGTGATGGCGGCTGGAGTCCTTTCTGCGCAGACGTCGCAGCGCATATGGCGGCTGGGGGGAAGACGGTCGTCGGCTTTAACGTTAAAGACTATCTTACTACCTTCGCCAGTTCGCAGAAACCGGTGACTCCGGAAGAACTGGGGCGTGATTACAGCGAGCTGATCAAAGCAGCTCAAGGTCAGCCCGGGGTCGATCCTACAGTTCCCGTTACTCTCAGCGGTTGGTCTCTGGGCGCCGGCTTTAGCGTGCTCGCCGGCGCGGATAGCAACGTGAAGAACCTGGTCGGGAGCGTTGTGGCCATCAGTCTTCCTACCTACAACGAACTGGCCTGGAAGCCCACCGACGCGCTGATCTACATCACTCACGGCGTTCCGCATGAAAAGGTATTTGACGCGAATGATTATTTGCGGAAGCTGGCGCCCGTTCCATTGCTAATGCTCAATGCTACCAGCGACGACACTTCACCCCTCGCCGAGGCGCACTCGTTGTTTGATCAGGCAACGGGCAGCAAACGCTTCTATACCGTGAATGCCAGGGGCCATCACTTTGAAGGTGGCGAGGCTGAGCTCTATCGAGACCTGGATGAAAGCCTGTCAAACTTATGACTGGAATACTTAACAAGGACGCGTGCTTTTGTTTAGTTGAAAGCCACTAACTAAAAGCGCTGCTGCTCCCGAATCAATTGCGCGGGTAATTGTTTATCAACTTTCGGGCGCTCCGCCCGGTTGGCAACTTCCCAAAGCGTCAGGTAGATCGTGCGCGCCACCTTCTCCATCTTTTGAAAATCAATCTTGTCTACTGAATCCCCGGGACGGTGGTAGTCCTGATGCTCACCGTCAAAAAAGAAAACGATGGGGATTCCCTTTCGCGCGTAGTTGTAATGATCGCTGCGGAAGAAAAAACGATTGGGATCGCCCGGATCGTCGTAGCGGTAATTGAAGGTGAGGTTGAGATATTGTCTGTTTACGTTCTCAACCAACTCGCCAAGCTCGGTACTCATCATCTTTGAACCGATCACATAAATCTCGTTTGGTCCTGATAGTTCGCGGTTCATCGGGTTTGTGTCGCCTTCCGGCTTGCTGCGGCCAATCATGTCGATATTGAGTTGCGTTACAACTTTGTCCAGCGGAATGGTCGGATAATCCGTGAAGTAACGGGAGCCCCACAATCCCTTTTCTTCGCCGGCGTGCCAAACAAACAAGACCGAGCGTTTAGGGCGTACATCCGCCTTAGCTAAAGCCTCGGCCATCGAAAGCAAGGCAGTTGTGCCCGAACCATCGTCATCGGCGCCGTTGTAAATGGCATCGCCGTTAACTGGTATGCCGATACCGACGTGATCGTAGTGAGCGCCCAGGGCAACATATTCGTTCTTCAATAAAGGATCGCTGCCCTCGAGCACGGCGACTACGTTTTGTGTAGCCGTCGATTCGCTTTTCACTTTAACCGCCAGCGAAAGTTGTTTCTCCGGTTTAAGTGGAAAAGCTTCGGGAAATTGTGCCGCGGAGATCAATTCAAAAAGTGCGGTGGCACTTCGTTTCTCGCCCTGAAACAAGAGATTCGCTACGCGTGGTGAGACTACTATCTGCGGAACCTGGACGGGCGAAGCAGTCTGAAATCTGTCGACTTTAATCGTCCCCCGCTCAGTAATGCGCGCGCGATTGCGGTCCCAGTTTGCAAGGTACTGAAAATCAGGGACGATAATAAGTCCGAGCGCGCCCTGTTTTTGCGCGTACTCAGAGGCGCTCATCCAATCTTCACCGCGCTTGCCAGTTAGATCCGAGCTGGAAATTCCACGTGGGTATCCACTAGGTGACGCGAAGATCACTGCGATTTTCCCCCTCGCATCGACACCGCTGTAACTATCCAGATTTTTCGACTTCACCAACCAGCCGTTGCCGGCAAACACCAGTTGGCTTGCCGAAATATCCGCGGCGCGCGCGGTGGGAATGTAGTCATCACCTAAAACAAGTGTCTGGCTATTGAGTTGCGCGCGCGTCTCCTCTTTGTCGATTACGTCTCGGCTCAGGGCAATCTTCTGCAGATAGCCGCCGTCGTCGCCCGCCGGTTTCAGTCCCCAACGCGATAAGTTCGTAACCAGAAACTGGGCCGTCGTATCCAGACCCCGTGAGGGCGTGTCGCGTCCTTCCATAGCGTCGGAAGCGATGAAGGAAAGATAGTCTTTCAGCTGCGCTGCCGAGATCGTATCGACGCCTCTTTGCGCAGCCAGGGAAACGGAAGTGGCTTTTGCTATGCGACTGGCTCGTCGTTGTACCAGCGTGCGCGAGACCAGCGGAGCCGAGCTGAAACTAAGAAGCAGGACGCAGTTTAATAAGAGTGTTGCAAGTGACCTTCGCATTTATTCTCCTGTTGGGTTCGTTTCCCGAGCCGGCATATTGTGGCGGTTGGCTTACTACGCGGCAAGTGGCGAAAAAGTTTGAATTATTGGGAGGACTAATGAGGATCGGATATTAGCAATACCGGCGGCGGCCATCGGTTTAGGCGTGTTGCACGGCGCCAACCAATTTCGTCAACGTATCTTTTGCATCGCCGTAAAGCATGCCCGTCACGTCTTTAAAAAAGAGTGGATTCTCGAGACCGGAAAATCCCTTGCCTTGTCCGCGCTTAAGTACGACCACTGATTTAGAACGATCAACTTCAAGGATGGGCATGCCTGCAATCGGACTATTCGGATTGTCGCGTGCATCGGGATTAACCACGTCGTTCGCTCCGATCACTACGGCGACGTCGGTCGTGGGAAACTCGGGATTGATCTGTTCCAGTTCGTAGAGGGACGAGTAAGGAACGTTTGCTTCCGCCAGCAACACATTCATGTGACCGGGCATGCGCCCGGCGACGGGATGAATTCCATACTTGACTGTGACACCGCGCTTCTCCAGCGTGTCTGCCAATTCGCGGACAGCATGCTGCGCCTGCGCGGTCGCCATTCCATAGCCGGGCACAAACACGACCTTGTTTGCATAAGCCAACTGGACCGCAATATCCTCCAATCCTACTTCGCGCATTACGCCTTGTTGGCCACCAGCTGCACCAGTTTCCGGCGCGCTGCCAAAAGCGCCAAACAACACATTCGTCATCGAGCGATTCATCGCCCGGCACATCAGGATCGAAAGAATGAATCCGGAGAAGCCGTCGAGTGTGCCGGCGATAATCAATACATTATTCTTCAACACAAACCCGGTTGCAGCTGATGCGAGCCCTGCATAGGAGTTGAGCAACGACATCACCACGGGCATGTCCGCTGCCCCAATCGGCATTACCAGCAGCAAGCCGAAAACGAAAGCCAGGCCCACCATCGTGAAGAAAAGCGGCATCGAGCCGGGGACAAAGATCAGGTAAATAAAAATTCCGATGGTGGTGGCGAGCAGGGCCATGTTGAAAATGTTCTGACCGCGGTAAGTCACCGGCGTGCCCCGCACCATTCCCTGTAACTTCGCAAAGGCCAGCAGGCTGCCGGTAGTCGTCAGCGCGCCGAGCATCACTTCGAAGCCAAGCGCGCTCATGGTGATCGTTTCAAGATGGCCGCCGGCACGGTAAAATTCGGAAATGCCCACCAGTGCTGCCGCGAAAGCGCCGAACGCATGCGAGAGTGCAGTTCGTTGCGGCATCGCCGTCATCGGTACCCACACGCCCATCGCCAAACCAACCAGCGATCCCAGCACCAAGCCCGTAATGATCCAGACGTAGGTGACGATCTCGTAATGCATTAGCGTGCCGATGATCGCCATCAACATCCCAAACTCCGCCAAATGCATGCCGCGCTTGGCAGACTCCGGGTGGCTCAATCCCTTGAGGCCGAGAATGAAAAGCACGGAGGCCAGCAGGTAACTCAGTTCGATGAAGTAGGTTTGCACTTTTAAGTTTGTTCTCTGAACTTTGAACTTTGGTCTTGGGCCTTTGGTCTTAGGTCTTAGGTCTTAGGTCTTTTGGGTCTACCTTCTGCTCACTGCTTACTGCTCACTGCTCACTGCTTACTGCTTACTGCTTACCGATCACTTCCTTCTCGCCCGCTGCCGGTTTTCGCTTGAACATACGCAACATACGATCGGTAATTACGAAGCCGCCGACCACATTGGTGGTGGAGCAGAACACCGCGGTAAAGCCAAGAATTGTGCTGACTGTGTTGTAACGAGCGCCGGCGGTAACGATGGATCCCACTAACGAAATCCCGGAGATCGCGTTCGTCGCGGACATCAGCGGCGTATGCAACAGCGGCGGCACGCGAGAAATAACCTGGTAGCCGAGAAACGCCGCCAGCGCGAAGACGTAAAGCGCCGAGATTAAAGTTTCAGCAGTCATCTATGTCCTCCTGAATTCCCTTCCATGGCGCGCCATCATTTATTTGAACCGGCGCCAACCGCCGCGGCTACCCGTTGATTTACAAACTGTCCCTGATGCGTCACACACGACGGGCCAACCACGTCATCGTTCAAATCTATGTTCAACTCGCCTTCTTTAATTAACAAACTCAGGAAAGCCGTGACGTTGCGCGAGTAGAGCTGACTGGCATGCACCGGGACCGTTGCCGGCAAGTTTGTGGGCGCCATAATTACGATGCCGTTGCGCTCAACAACTTCATCAGGCTTGCTTGGTTCGACGTTGCCTCCGGTTGCGCCGGCGAGGTCGATTACAATCGAGCCGCGCTTCATACCATTAACGGCGGCTTCATTCATAAGTAGCGGCGCGCGCTTTCCGGGAACCTGCGCTGTCGTGATGATCACGTCTGCTGTTTTCGCGTGTTCGGCGATTAGGTCTCGCCCACGCTTCAGCGCCTCTTCTGATAACTCAACTGCGTAACCACCCGCGTCCTCCGTCTTCAGTCCACCGAGGTCGACATCCAGAAAAGTGGCGCCCAGCGAGCGCACTTGTTCTCCTGCTGCCGCTCGCACGTCATATGCTTCAACGACAGCGCCAAGCCGTCGTGCAGTCGCTATGGCCTGCAGGCCTGCGACTCCCGCACCGAGCACAAGCACGCGCGCCGGCGGCACTGTACCGGCCGCCGTCATCAACAACGGAAACATTCTGGGAATCTGCGCCGCGCCCAGCACTACCGCTTTGTAACCGGCGACGGTCGCCATCGAGGATAAAGCGTCCATGGCCTGGGCGCGCGTTATACGCGGAATCAATTCCATTGCAAAGGTCGTAAGACCGCGCGCTAATGCGGGTTCCAGCGCCTTCGGCTCATCGAGCGGACGCAGGAAGCCAAGCACAACTGCTCCTGACTTTAATGCTGCGAAGACATCGTTATCAGGCCGATTGACGGTGACGAGCACATCGGCTGCTGCCAACAAAGCACTTCGATCCGCAGAGATTTCTGCGCCTGCCTCGCGATAGTCTGCATCAGACCGCGCCGCAGCCAGGCCGGCTTCACTTTCAACCGTCACTGTGGCTTTCGCCGCCAAAAGTTTTTTTACTGAATCCGGCATCAGCGCGACACGCGCTTCGCCCGGCAGGGTTTCTTTGAGCAGTGCTATCTTCATTCGTATTTTGCCCGCGTGCCCTCACCCACACTTTGCCGTGTGGGGGTAGGGTCATCTGAGTGCGGGAATCTGCCTTCGCAGTGAGGAAATTTGCACAGACGTAACTTGATAGTTTCCCATGTGGTCTATTTGACAGAGCGCCGAACTACAAAATTTGACGACAACAACCGAAGAGCTGTTCTTCCAATCAGGCGTGCAAGGCGCAGTATATCACCGGCATGACGCCTCTCGACAAATTGATCGCGCCCCCTAACGGACCTCCCATACTTTACGTTCTGAGACTTCCCATGGCGCCTCATTATCAATTCGTGTTCCACGCCCACCGCGCACTGCTGCGTATTGACACCTTCTTTGGGCGAGGAGTAAAGTCTCAGCCGTTCCAAACTCAACATCGTTACGTGTGACCTTCCCGACTCGCCTCACGCGACGATCCCTGTTAACAGCAACTTCATCACGCAAACAGGAGAACAACATGGCAACCTCAACTAAATCACGCACCGCTAAAGTCCTCGTTCAAAAAGGCAAAGCACGTTCAGTCATCACGGCATTTGTTCCCACCAAAGTGGGGAGCAGAGAAGTTGCCGCCTTAAACGAAGTGCTTATTAACAAGATCATCAAAGATCTGACTGGCTGCCCCTGTCTTTCAGGCGCGGTTGACGTCATCTTCCGCGACGATCTTGCCAAGTCAATAAATATCGATCTCGCTTCCGGTCAAATTGGATAATTTTCCAGGGTAGCGTCCTATTCGCTTTCCTCTGTGTGATCTCCGCGTCCTCTGCGCCTCTGTGGTTGATATTCGCGATAAACGCTGATCACAGAGACACAGAGTGCGCAAAGCGCGCACAGAGAAATCAACCTGGGACGCTGCTAATTCCTGGCCTCTGAACCTTGGACTACTTCCAATGAATAGCAACCTCAACCGGGCAGTGGTGGGCCTCTTGTATAACCCTGCCGTTCCCTATGTTCTCGAGCAGGCGCCGCAGTTAGTGGAGTACCTCGAGGTCATTCCCGATCGGCTTTGGTATGACTTCGGTAAAGCAGAGACCCGCCACGGTCGTTTTCATCGCGTCCAGGCAGCAATCGAAGCATTGAGAGGCTATGCCAAAGGTCGGGTCATCGCAGGCCACGGTATTGGCCTCTCACTGCCAAGTGCGATGCCACTCGATCTGGACATGCTCAACCAGGTCGCATGGGCGTCACGTTACTTTGATTTCGCCTGGTACAGCGAACACCTCAGTATGTTCCTTACTCCGCACGGAAGCGTTCCCAACGCGCAGGCCGGCCTCGGTTTACCGGTCTTGTATAACGACGAGACGTTCGAGATTTTAAGCACCAAGCTCGCACGACTTCATGATGCTTTAGGATGCCAGTTGATTTTGGAGAACGGAAGCATCTTCACACCCATCCCCGAAATGGAAATGACTGAGATGGAATTTCTCGGACGTTTGTTTAGAGAGCTAAACTGCGGCACTTTACTCGACCTGCACAACCTTTACGTTTCCTATCGCAACGGTAGTGTCGCACCGCAGGTATATCTGGAGAATTTGGATCCCGAGTCAGTCTTTGAAATTCATATGGCCGGCGGCGACGAGCTTGCAGGCTTCTACACTGATTCGCATTCACGCCTGACACCGCCGGAGGTTTGGGAGTTGGCTTACGAGTTCGTGCCGCGGTTTACGAATGTGCGCGCTATCACCTTTGAGTTTCATGAATCTTATTTCAAACGGCTGGGAGTAGCGGGCATCACTGCTGAGCTCGAACGCCTGCATGAGCTTGCAGAAACTGTGCAACACACAACGGTGATGCAGACATGTTAGTGGAATTCCAACAGGCTTTTGCTGATATGGTCGCGTCGCCGGAATTGAGTTTCAAGGTGCGCGCCAATCCTTCGTTACTGCGCGAGCGTTATAAACTGTCGGATCAGGAGTGGCGGCAACTGGTCGGCGT
>DATGYM010000477.1:0-4585 GCA_035297925.1 Pyrinomonadaceae bacterium
TAAGGCGCGACGCTGCCAGGCAATCGCAGCATATTGATGAAGGCGAGCGTCGCTCCAGCTTCTTTTGCGCGTTTCAGCAATACAGGTAGATCGCTGCTGAGCCCGGGAATTACCGGCGCTATCCCAATGCCCACAGTAATCCCCGCCGCAGCCAAGTCGGCCATAGCGTGGAATCGGGCATCAGGCAAAGGCGCAAACGGTTCCACGGCGCGCGCGACCTCACGGTCCGTAAAAGGGATCGTGAAGAACACGCCGACGCGCGCATCCCTCGTCAGCTTCTGCAGAACGTCGATATCTCGGCGGATCAGCGCCGACTTGGTAATCACACCGAGGGGCTGTCTGAACTCCGCACAAATCTCCAAACACTGCCGCGTCAATTTGTAGTTGGCTTCCAGAGGAATATAAGGATCCGACGTGAAGGAGAATACGATTTCGTCCCCTTTCCATGAAGGCTTCATCAACTCCTTGCGCAGCAGGGTGGGGGCATTCACCTTGGCGACAATCTTCCGGTCAAAGTCTGTACCGGCGCCGTAGCCAAGGTATTCGTGGGTGGGACGGCTGAAGCAATAGGTGCAGCCATGAATACAGCCCCGGTAGCAGTTGACCGTGTAGTCAAAGCCGACGTCGGGGCTGTCGTTGTAAGTAATTATCTTGCGGGTTTCTGTTTCTTCAAAGACTTCGAGCTTCGCTTCTGGAGGTTCGCCCAGCCACTCAACAGAGTGGGTCAACCAGGGATTGGGCGGATTCTCTACATGATTCATAGGACAACGACAGTCCCCGCCGAACGCATGCGTGCAAGAACGTGCTACCGATGAAACAAATCTTAGCAGATGTGCCTTGCGCTGGCGAGTGGAACACCGTGGTTAACCCGGCATTCAACCCGGAACCTCCATTACCACTACTGACTCAATTGCGTGAAACAGTACAAACGTTTGCGTCTGGTCTTCGCTTTCGCGATCGGTGAGCACAACGTAGTCATTCGTTATCTCGCCTACATGTCCCCTGTAGACGCCACCCGAAATGCTCCTAATCGTAACGAGCTGACCTTTATAACGGCGAAACAGGTTCTCAATGTGCTGTCGTTCCATATTTCACGCCTCTATTCTTTCGTGGTTTACTCGCTAGCTATTCGCCGTTGGCGTTGGTTTTCTCAAACCATTGCACAAAAAAGAGTCGATACTTGTCGGGATCCTGCAGCGTAATGAAGCGACCGCCCCAACCTTCGTCGGCCGGCGGCCAAACGTCTGCGCCCCTTTCCTTCAATTGTTGGTAGTACTTCTCTACGTCATCCACGCCCAGAAAGAAATTTACACCCCGGCCGCGCTTCAACATCGTCTCGAGGTGTTGCGCAAGCGTGATTTTCAAGGCGCCCGCCTGCACGCTTGCCATCGGCGGCTCTGTCTCCGGACTATGTCTAATGATTTCAAACCCAAGCAGGCCGTTGTAGAAGGCAAGCGATTCTTCAATGCTGTTAACCTCGAGAAACAATAGATCAAGTCCTGACACTTTCAACATCAACAGCCTCTCAGACAGCGCTCAATAAAAGATAGACAACATATCCCGCGGCACCTGCAACACCCCAAAAAATTGCTTCCTGCAATCGCATGTACCGTCGCAAAGGATTTGAAACTGCCAGCGAGGCGTTGTACGCGCGCATGGTGCTGCGCGCCATTACGATTCCAAAGAAAATTACCAGTACAGCAAGAATGGCAAGCGGCCACAAGAACCAAATCCATTGAGAGCGCACCAGTAAGAGAAGAAACAGCCCTATCAGAAGACAAAAGAAGGCGCTCAATCCCTGTCCTAACAAACCAACGTCTTGAGTCGCCGGCGGAGTGATGGAGACGAAAGTCGCGGTCGCCTTAACGCGCTGCGCGTCGTACTCAGTTCTCGCCTGCTTATTTCTCAGTACGCCATAAGCCTCATTAAGCGTCTTCATATCCTCCTCGCTGCCGCCCCTGTCGGGGTGGCGGCAAGCCGCCATGCGCTTGTAGAGACGCTCAAGGTCGCGCTGTGAAGTGCGTTCATTTGCGCCGAGGATCTTGTAGTAGTCTTTCTCAGAATCAAATTGCTTCATGCGTTGCGCGATTTTAGTTTTGTAGCTACTGCTTTGGCAATTTTTTGGTGGCTGCTCGACGCCTCCACGGGTCTTTGCTCAAGAAGCGAATAAACAGGTTTGCGTGCTGGTATCAAAACCGGGAGCGGACCGGAGTGCCCTCCCGGTTCGGATATAGACGCAAGGCCCGTCCACGCAGGCGACTAGGCAGCCTTTTTTCTTGTTGTCCTATGCTATAAACATCTCATGCAACCTGAACGGAACTTCTGACCCCACTTTGCAGCCATGGCACATCAATTCGCTCCCGGCGACGATCTCATATTCCAACTTGAAAGTGGCCTGGGTCTCTTGCGGATCCTGGCTATCCAGGGCGAGGGCCAGGAAACAGTTTGGCACTTGCTTGCGTACGAAGAGTTCTTTCCGAGCATAGAAGCCGCCGAGGCAGCACTCGCAAATCCTGAGTCTCTGCACGTGCGTCGCGGTCATATGGCGCTAACCGATCGCGCGTTCGAGCGCACCCCGGCGGCGCGTCTCGGCAATCGACCACTCACCCAGGATGAGCTTTCCGCCTTTCGCTCCTGGGAGCAATCGGAGACCCGCAAAGTCTCCGATCGCTCGGCGTTGCTGCAACTTGGAATCAGATAAGCGGAACAGTCAAACTCAATATCCAAATCTCGGATAGAAAAGACAAAGCAGTGATTCTTCAACCAAAGCTGATTGTGCGCCGAACAATACTCCTAACCGGGCTGTTCATCTTTTTAACAGGTAATTCGTTCGCGGCGAGGACCGAACGACTGATCGATTCATGGCGACCAACCAACTACAACGTTGCGCTCGCTTTCGATGAATCCTTAACTGAAATCACAACGGCTAAAGCTGACATAACCGTGCTCTCTCTGAAAGACTCGCTGACGCAGATCGATTTCGATTTTGGTGAGCTGCCGATCGATGCAGTCGCTATTAATGATTTGGTGGCTTCGTACCGGCGCAGCGACCGTTCACTTACTGTAACGCTGGCGCAACCGCTGCGTAAGGGCGCGAGCCTCGTTGTTGTAATTTCTTACCATGGCAAGCCGAAAGACGGATTGATACTGTCGGTAGACAAGGCAGGCAAGCCCGCCGTGGTCGGGGACAATTGGCCAAATCGCCTCCATCATTGGATTCCCTGCTTCGATCATCCGTCGGCAAAAGCTACCATAAGTTTTTCAATAACCGCTCCGGCGCACGACCTGGTGGCAGCCAATGGCAAACTCCAACGCGTGGAGAATACTTCGAACACCATGCGCACCTGGAGCTACTACGAGTCGGTTCCCATTCCTCCCTATTGCATGATCATCACTATCGGCGATTTCGCCCGCTTCGAAACACCCAGCGTGACGCCACTCGTTTATTACGTCCCGGTTGCAGACAAAGACTTTGCGATGCAGGGTTTTGCGCCTGCAGATCCTGCATTGAGATTTTTTAGTCAGACCGTCGCGCCTTATCCCTACGAAAAACTCGCCCTGATAATCGGTGCGACGCGTTTCGGCGGCATGGAGAATTCCAGCGCTATTGTTTTCCCGAGTAACTTGTTTGACCCCAGACCGCTGGCGCGCGTCAGCAACGTATTTAAAATTCGCGAGGGGTTAGTGAATGTAATCGCCCACGAGATTGCACATCAATGGTTTGGCGATTCCGTCACCGAGGCGACGTGGTCTGATTTGTGGCTGAGCGAGGGCTTTGCAGAATATTTTGCCGGACTCTTCGTGCAGCGGCATGAAGGCGATGCCGCCTTTCAGCGATATATGGGCGACGAAGCGCAGGCGTATTTGGAATACGAGAAAAACAGGCGCACACCCATACACGACCCCAACACCGAAGATCTCTTCAAGCTACTGAACGCGAACAACTATCAGAAGGGCGCCTGGGTGTTGCACATGCTTCGCTCTGAACTGGGAGACGAGCAATTCTTCCGCGGCATACGCAGCTATTACGATGTCCACCAGAACGCTACGGCGACAAGTGAAGATTTGCGTGTGGCTCTGGAACAAGCGTCAGGGCGAGACCTGAAGGACTTTTTCACACGTTGGATTTACGGGTCAGGCCATCCGCGCTACGCGCTCACGTGGGGTTGGAATCCGCGAACAAACAGGCTGAGGATCGTGCTTAGGCAACTTCAACGCGAGCCGGGTTTCCCGAACGCTTTACCACTCGAGCTGATCACCGCCAAAGGCAAACGCCGGATCACGCTAAAACCAAAAGGCAAGCAATCTGTCGAGGAGATAAGACTGGACACTCCCCCCAGCGCGATTAATCTCGATCCTGATAACACCGTTCTCAAAGAAGCTGAAGTGAGCCAGATCCACTAGCCGGAACTCACGGGCCAAAGCGCTGGCGATATTCGCCCGAGATGATGAAAGCCTTGACCATTTCCGCGTTGACGAAGTTGCCGTTGAACTCATTGAGTTTCGTTAACCAGAAATCATAGCCGCTGTAGTCTGCGTCAGGCGCGTCATTTGGATTGCGACGCAGGTAGCCGAAGTATTGCAT
>DATGYM010000478.1:0-2314 GCA_035297925.1 Pyrinomonadaceae bacterium
AAGCCATTGCCAGCATTTGCTCGGAGATTCTCAACATCAGCAATATCGGCACACACGATAGTCTTTTCGATTTGGGCGGGCACTCGCTATCCGCCATGCAAATCGTCGGCCGGGTTATGAAGACGTTCCGCGTCGACGTGCCTTTGAAAGGTTTTTACGATGCGCCAACAATCGCTGGATTGAGCGCCCTCATCACCTCCTGCCGCGGTATTGCGGCGGCCGCTGAAGATACACCATTAGCTCAAGACCTCACTGAGCCACCAACTGTGATAGAATTGGATCGTCGGATCGAAAGCTTTCGTGAACACCCTCCCATATCTCTTCCGTCCTTACATGTGGTGGCGCGCCAACGGCCAATTTTGCCGTCAATCGCCCAAGAACCTATTCTCCAGCTTGCACAGTTATTCCCTGGTCTACATCAATTCAATATTTCGACAGCATACCGCCTTAAGGGCCCGTTAAATCTACTCATACTAAAGCAGAGTCTTACGCGCCTCACTGACAGGCATGAGGCCTTACGCACCGTCTTTTCGGTAGAAAATGGAAAACGCTACCAGTCTATTATCGAATCACTCTCGATCAATCTCGACGTCATAGATCTCCACGAACTGCGCGAGACGGAGCGTGAATCAAAGGCGAAAGAGCTGTTCAGAGAAGAATTTCAACGACCGTTCGACTTGGCCGATGGTCCTTTATTTCGTGTGACAGTTTTTCGGCTGAGTGACGATGACCACATATTGGCTGTCACGGTGCATCAGGCCATCAGTGATGGTTGGTCAATGGTGATTTTCTTCCGCGATTTGAGTGAGTTTTACCGCAGCAGCTTGCAAGCAAACCACTCGCAACTCCCCGACCTTCCTGTTCAATACGCAGATTTCGCTGTATGGCAGCGGGAGGTTTTGCAGGTAGGGCTAATGGGTAGGCAGCTATCTTATTGGAAAAAACAGTTGAGTGAACCGGTAATCCCTCTGGAGTTTTCTAGCCGCTCTCGTCAAGGCGATGAGATGAGTTTTTTTACAGCACGCAAAAGATTCTCAATATCGGGTGAGCTTTATCAGTCCGTCAAATCACTGGCACGTGAGGAAAAGATCACACCGTATAGCGTTCTTCTAACCGCACTGAATATTCTTCTCTTCCGCTATTTTGAAGAGGAAGATATTCGGGTCGGCACTCTGGTTGCGAATCGCCGTCAAACTGAAGTCGAAAATGTCATCGGTCATTTCGTCAATACCGTAATTCTGCGTACGAGAGTTTTGAAACATTTGAATTTTAAGAACCTCGCCCAACGGATCAGAGAGGTGGTAGTATCCGCCCAGTCTAATCAGGACATTCCCTTTGAGGTATTGCTTCAATCATTGGAAAATGAATCCACAATCCGGTGCGATAAGCTGTCTCCTGTACTGTTCATATTTCAAGGGCTGCCACCGCCGGTAACTTTGCCCAATCTAACGGTTAACGTTCTAGACGACTTTCAAAACGCCGCGGCGCCTGAAATTGCATTAACAACATTTGACTTGGTACTCTCGATCAAAGAAGGTTCCGAAGGCCTAACGGGCTTTGTCCTCTATAAAATTTTTG
This sequence comes from Pyrinomonadaceae bacterium, assembly GCA_035297925.1. GTDB lineage: Bacteria > Acidobacteriota > Blastocatellia > Pyrinomonadales > Pyrinomonadaceae > PSRF01. Next base: position 1,579 of record DATGYM010000478.1, read on the forward strand.
TTTTCGACGAGATGATGATCACCCGGTTTATCCGGAACTTCGAGAATTTGCTTGAGCGGATTGTGTATGATCCAAACGAATCGGTTTACACCCTCTGCTCTTCGGTTGAAATTTAACTGCACCAGCAGGTGCAATCGTAAAACAAGTTTGTATTGGTTAGATTGAAAGAGTAAAAAAAGAACCAGGGAAGATTATTTGACATTGGTGCGCGAATTATGATCTAAGGACAGACGTTTCTCAGAGAGGAGGTCAAGTATGGGAATAATCAGTCAGACATTTAGGACTAGTCCTGAGCTAGACAAAAAAGGCTTCTTTCTGCTTCAGAAGTGGAACAGGTTATCAAATGAGACGAGACAGAATATCATAAAGACGGTGATCGCCGATGGTTTGCGTAGCGACAAGCGGGGCACCCAAATTAAAGACGAACTGGAAAAAGCTATCAACGCCGCGATGAGTGACCAGGAAATAGCAAAACTTAATTTCTGATCGGATAACCTTTCTTTCTCATTTCTGGTTTTGACGGTGCTTACCAGACAAAAAGACTCAGAACCGGTTCTTTAACGACTCGAATGTGGAAAACTAAACGCTTGGAATGATTGAATCAGGCAGTCTTTAGTGCGTCATCCGCGAATTTCATTGGGGACGCATAACCTTCTCACACGATTCCTTATTTCTGCACAGTTACGTTTGCGCAACCGTTTTACGCCACAATCCAATTCTCGGGACTCGCCTATAG
>DATGYM010000479.1:0-3500 GCA_035297925.1 Pyrinomonadaceae bacterium
TTATAGGCAATCGTAAAGTATTCGAGTCTGCGCCCTCTTCTGACTAAACTTGCCCGGCGGCTAATTTGAACTGTTTGCTCGTTCATCTGTCAGATTTGGCGCCCTCAATTTCGCGATCTAGTGAGCGTGTCGATGATGGATGTCTGGATAGTGACGATGGCTGTGCACCATCCTTTCATGGCGATGCGGATTGTGTGGGGCTCGCCCAAAGGTGCCGTCTCATTATGCTCGTGCTGATGATGTGCGTCGTGAACGTGGCGATGCTCGTGCGCGGAAAGCTAGTCAAAGCTTATGACTCTCTTCGAAGAGCGTACCGATCTTACTGCTCAGGCCTGACGCTCTCTGATTCTGGACTGGGCTCCGGAGTTTACACTCAAGGTATGTTGTCCCCGCAGGTTCCTATCCGAATTCAACGCGCGCCGCGCCCGTTCACTCTAACCCTCAACGCATAATGTGGAACGCTGAATTGAGGGAGTGCCTCTACCACTGGTGCAAGCGGGCAGTGATCGTATAATATGCCGACGTTCGCGGAGTTTGTGGCCATCTCCTGATCCCGTAATTCGCGTAAACCATTAATAATAAAGGACTCGTCGCCCGCTTGGCTCAGTGGTAGAGCACTCGCTTCACACGCGAGGGGTCAGTAGTTCGAATCTACTAGCGGGCACCAATATTATCGTTCCAGTTAAAGCCAGTCGCCCCAGCGCGGTTTTCGCAATCCCCATCCGAAGGAATCGGTTCACAAAAGAAGACCCGCGTCATCTCTTGATGCGCGGGTTCAGAAATAATCCCATTTCCGAAGAGTTAGTGGCTGCGGGCGGGATGCGCGGCAACCGCTTTAGTGTTTTCCTTTTTTGTCGTCGTTCCTTTTGTCGCCCTGATTGTTGTTTCTAGGGGGCGGCTTCTCGCTTTTTGGGGCAACCACCACCTTATTGTCCTGTTTTGGCGGACGCTCCTCACGCTTTTGCGCAAATGCGCCGCCGGCCAGGAAACAGCCGATTGCCACCGCCATCAGTTTTTGTTTTAAGTCGAACATCAAGTTTTCCGTCCTCCTCATGCTTCTTTTCGCGCGCATGGGAGGGAGAGTAAGAGTCGCGCCGCGCTCAATCGAGCAAGAACGATGCCAGAAATCCAAAGCTGCTCAAACGACTAAACCGCACCGTTAGAGGGCCGTCAAAAGAACTTCAAAGAAGGCTTCGCACCCTTTTCGCGAGGACTCGCACGGTATCGTGCACTAGTTCCGCAATTTCAGCAGAGCCGCGACCATTCGTTACCGGCGCAATGTGACGCTGAACGTCCCGACATTCCCGCTGCTGTCAAAGGCCCGCAGGCTGACTGTATGTTCGCCCGGCGCGAGGGCCGGCAGATCCACAGAATATCGCTCGTGTCCGCTGTCGGCAATGCCGTCGTCGGGAAACACCGGTGTCCAAAGCGCGCCATCGAGACTGAAGTCGCCCCTTTTGATCTTGCCGGTCGAATCGTCAACTTCGAAGATGACGCGGGCGGTACTTCCAGTTCCCGGTGAGTTGACGACGCGTAGAACGGGCGGCGTGTTATCTATGTCTACCGGCTCGCTAAGGCGCTCTCCTGATAACGATTGGCCAAAAGGATTATCCGGAGCATCAGTCGCGACAATCTTAATGATGTAGCGACCATCAGCAAGGGTTGCGCCGTCTATCGTATAAAAGTTGTCCCGCAGTTTGTCTTTCAACAGTCGAAACGTATTCTCATTTAACGGTCGATAATAGATGGCGTATTCCAGGGTGTCGCCGTTTCGATCCTCAGCCTGCCATTGGAAAGAACGCGCTCCGCGTTGGAAAATGCGCCGCGGCGGTACCTGCGCCACCGCGCCGAACAGCGCCGGGTCGAGCCCTGACGACTCTACGTTTGGATCAATCTGCAATTGTGCAGTCTGCTGCAAGCCGACGCCGATGGGTAAAGAACTAATAGACAAAACTTCAGGCGCAACGTTGCGAGGCAAATAAGCCAGGCTGGCATCTTCCATCCACGGCTGGCCGGTAGTGCCGGCCGATTTCAATGTAGCGCGCCACTGCACAAATCGCGCTCGCGGACTGACAATCGCGCTGCCCTCGGGATCGCGATAAGCAGTACTCCATTCGCTCCAGGTCGCATCAGGTCGCTCACCGTTACCGGTTCGCGTCTGCAACTCAACATTGCCATTGCCGCGCCACCAGATTCTTCCCCACGATGCCGTCAGCTTTGCGTCACGCACCGGTGACTCGTAAGAACCCTCCGCGACCAGTTCTTGTCCGAACCGAAACAATTTTCCCTGGTTGCTTGAGGCCGCATACACCTGATTCCCGCGAGTTAAGAACGAAGAAATCTGTCCTTCGCTGGATTGCAGGAGAAGCGTGTCGCGCCCGTCATTAGTAACCGAGTAGATGCGTCCCTTCTCGGCCGTCCCGATCAAAACACCTCCCGGCTTTAACGTTGGCGCGATAGCAAAGGCGGTGATTGAAGGTGAACTCCAAACAACGTCCGCGCCCCCATCGGGCAGTATGCGAAACACGGCACTCCGCGCAGTTGAAGTATCGGTACGACTGCGCGCCGGTTGAGCAGGTGTCTGAATGGGCACACCACTTTCGTCGACTGCCGTAATTGTCACTGTTGTACTGGGAGCGCCTGCGCTTCCGTCCGCTGGTGGCGGCGCCGGCGCCACGACCGTCTGCCCACGACTACTGGCAGCAGCATCACTAAGGGCAAGTGCATAGATCGAACCATCAGCGGCTGCAGCCAACGCGTGAATTTCCCGGAGCTGCGCGTCGAATAATGCGAACGCTTTTCCCTCAGGCGAGATGCGCAGGACGAGTCCACCGGGATCAGTTCCGGCGATTAAATCACCTTGCGCGGTGACCGCGAGTGAAATTACGTGTGTCTGATTGGTAGCAATCAGCAGCGAATTCTCCGGTTTAGCGCCGGCGGCCCGCACGCGATAAAGCTTGCCGTTGTCGCCGGTACCCACCGCCAGCGAGCCGTCATTGAGCAGAGCCAGCGACCATATGTACTTGTCGCCGGGATCGAAAAAAGTTTCCGCGCGACCATCCGAAGTTATGCGATAAACTTTTCCATCGGGTGACGTTCCGGCATAGAGCGCACCATCAGCGCCGGCAGCGAGCGCGGTAACATCCAGTTCCGCGGCGTCGTAAAATAAGCTGCCCCGGCCATCAGGCGTCACGCGAAAAATCTTCCCGTCATGTCCGGTGCCGAGATAAATATTCCCTTGCGAGTCCAACGCGCTGGCCCAAACAAAAGCCTGCTCGGTGTTGAAAATCTCGGTGACCTGCGGCGCGAGCATCAACATCCCTGTATCGCTGATGGAAATCCCACGTGCGTCCCCTTTTAACAAATCGGCACGCCCGCTAATTTCCCAAATAACAGGCTGGCCCGCGCGACTCGCGCCGGCAAGCACTGCAACAAAAAGAAACGCGGCAACAGGCGACAAATATTTTTTCAAAGATTTGCGGTATTTGATGTTAAGCATA